>JAMXLN010000364.1 GCA_024281145.1 Hyphomicrobiaceae bacterium
CCCCTGCCGCTGCGCCGCGCCTCCCGCATGGCGGCCGCTCGAAGGCACGGGGGCGGGGAGCGTGACGTGCGGCTGCGGCTGCGGGGGCCGCCACCCGAGCTTCAGTTGCGCCCTGTGGGGCGAGGCCCCTGCCGGCTTTGTGGGACTGCGCGAATCGGCCGATGCTGATCCGGGCAGGGGGGTGCCAATGAGCGATCGTGTAACCGGCCGACGCAGAGAGACGACCGAAGACGGACCGGCAGCACCGCTGAGCGAGCGCCTGCGGGCACATGCGCCAAAGTTCGACAAGAAGACCATTGCGCTGGTCTACGACTTTGACGGCACTCTGTCGCCCAAGCCCATGCAGGAATACGCTTTCTTGCCCCAAATCGGCGCCGACCCCGCCGCCTTCTGGGCCGAGAGCAACGCGCTCGCCCGCCGCGCACAAGCCGACCCGCTCATCACCTACATGCACCTGCTTTATAAAAAGGCTCAGGAGAAAGGCGTGCGCGTCGACCGGCGCGATCTGGTCGCCCAAGGGCGCCATGTGGAGCTCTACCCGGGCGTGGAGGGTTGGTTCGAAGCGATCAGTGCCTACGTCAAGTCGCACGCGCAGAGCCACGGCGTGGCGCTGCGGCACTATCTCATCTCATCGGGACTGACCGAGATCATCGAAGGCACGGCGATCCGCAAGCGCTTCCACAACGTGTTTGCCTCCGAATATTGGTTCGAAGCTTATGATCTGCCCTATCCAAAACGCGTCATCACTGACACCGGCAAAACGCAGTATCTCTTTCGCATCAACAAGGGCGTCGAGGACCTGAGCCAGAGCATCAATCAACACATGCCCGAGCCCGCGCGGCCCATCCCGTTCGCCAACATGATCTACTTCGGCGACGGCGATACCGATGTGCCGTCCATGGCGGTGATGCGAAAAAACGGCGGCCATGCTGTTGCCGTCTATCCGCCAGGGAAGAGCAAGGCCAAATGCGTGGAGCTATTCAAGGCTGGTCGATGCGATTTTTTCGCGCCGGCCGACTACCGCAGGGGCTCAGACCTCTTTCGGCGCACGTGCCTCCTGCTCGATCGCATCTTGGCCGACATTCGCGTGCGCGAAGAGATGTGGCGGCTGGGGCGCGGCGTGGGGCGGGGCCAATAGCTGGAGCCGCAGCCTCACAAGGGGCCATCGGGAGGGCCATCGGGGGGGCCATCGGGGATGGGCACCTCTGACATGCAAGCCGCCTCCATCGATGGCGCGCGGGAGGCCAGCAGGCAGGCTCGGAGCCTGGTAGCCTATCTGCCATGCTGGAGGCCTTGATCCTCGCCGCGGTGGCAGGCGCTGGCTATGCGGACGCCCCCTGGTGGTCGGCGCTGCTTGGCGCGGTTGCGGTCACGCTCAGCGCCTGGTGGCGCAAGGTGCACCTGCTGCGTCAGCACCCGCGGGTCTCGTTCAGCACCAAGATGACCGCCTATCTCGTGGTCAGCATCGTCATCAATTTGGGTTTCGCGCTCGGGAGCTATCTCGCAGGCCGGCTGTTGCGCGGCTGGCTGGACGGCTGAGGGACCTGAGCTCAATTGGGACCGGAGTTCCCGCCGGCCTGCAGCTTCGCCAGCAACCGTGCTAGCTCGCGCTGCTCCGCGCTGGAGAGGCGCGCGGCCACTCCAGCCTCGAAGGCGCGCACCTTCTCGCGGGCTGCCAGATACTGTGGTTCGGCCGCGGCCTCGAGATAGAGCGCCTGGCGGCGGCGATCGTTTGTCAAGACCTCGCGTCGGATGAGCCCGCGCTTTTCCAGACGAACGATCACCGGGCTCATGGTTGACTTGTCCACTCCGAACGCCGCCGCAAGCGCCACCTGCGTGATGCCAGGATTGGCGCGGATCAAGGTAAGCACTCCAAAGGATCCAGGCGTCAGTTCGGCGTTTGCGAGCGCCGTCTCGAATTCAGCGAAGATCTTCGCCTGCGTGCGTCGCACCTGATAGCCGACGTAGCTCGGCAATTCGGCAAAGTCGATCCCTTTTCCCGTCGCGTGGCCCACCGCCTGACGCCTGCGCGTTGCGCCCGCTTTCGTCATGCTCGCTTGTCCTCTGCCATGGGCAAATCTCCAGTGCCGACATCAAGCGCCACCACCACGCCGCGCCGCTGCAGGTCCCATAACCGTCCGCACCCCACGCGGGCTCAGTTCCGTCGCCGCGCAAATCACATCTTGGAGGGTAGCCAAAGCGCAAGAACGGGAAAGGCAATCAGGATGACCAGTCGCAGGATATCGGTGGCGATGAAGGGTAGCACACCCCTGAAGATGGTCGAGAAGCTCACCTCGTGCACCACGCTCTTGATGACGAATACGTTCATGCCGACGGGCGGGTGGATCAAGCCCAGCTCAACGGTCATGACGATGATGACGCCGAACCAGACGGGATCAAATCCCAGGTGCACCACGACCGGAAAGATGATGGGAATGGTGAGGATGATCATGGCCATGGCGTCCATGAGGCAGCCGAGTACGAGGTACATGAGCATGATCAGTGTCAGCACCCCGTAACGAGAAAGACCGAGGCCGGTTAGGAAGGCCGTCACCTTCTGCGGCGTCTGCGTGACGGTCAGGAAATAGCCGAACAGGAGCGCGCCGATCAGCACCGTAAACACGGCAGCGGCCGTGCGGGTTGCCTGCAGCAGCGAGCGCAGGATTTCGTTGCGCCGCAGGCGCCCGCGCAGCACGCCGAGCAGGAACGCGCCGGCGGCCCCGACGCCGCCCGCCTCCGTCGGCGTGAAGCGCGGCAGGAAGGGCAGGCCGTAGAGCCCTCCGACCACAAACACGAACAGCAAGAGCGGGGCCCAAATGTCCTGCACGGCTGCCAGGCGCTCGCGTGCGGAGGCGCGCGGACCTTCGGGCAGAAAACCCGGCCGCGCCAGACCGATGATGGTGATCGTGGCCACGTACATGGCGGCGGCGAGCAGCCCGGGCACGATGCCGGCAATGAACAGCTTGCCAACGTCTTGCTCGGTGATGATGCCGTAGACGGCGAGCACGGTTGAGGGTGGCAGCATGGCGCCCAGCGTGCCGCCCGCGGCGATGACGCCCGCGGCGAAGGACTGCGGATACTTGTGGCGGCGCATCTCCGGGTAGGCGACCGTGGAGAACGTCGCCGCGGTGGCCACCGATGACCCGGAGATGGCCGCGAAGCCCCCGCATGCCACGATGGTGGCGATGCCCAGTCCGCCCCGGCGGTGGCCAACGAAGGTATTGGCGGCGTGGAACAGCTCCCGGCTCATCCCGGAGTTTGTAACGAAGGCGCCCATCAGCAGAAACATCGGAATGACGCCGAAGGTGTAGTCGGTCACCGTGCGCATGGAGGTATGACCGACGGTCTTGAGCGCTGGGCCGCCGCCGACCAGCCAGGCGAAGCCGGACACGCCCACCAGGCCCATCGCCATGCCCACCGGCACGCGCAGGAGCATCAGCGCAAACAGCGCCACAAAGCCGATGATGGCAACGGCGTCGGTGCTCATGCCGCTTCACTCCACCGCTGCCGTCTCGCCCGCAAGCTTCTCGGGCTGGAAGATGAGGCGCCAGGTGCGGATGGCAATGAGGAGCACGGCCGAAACGTCCCCCGCCCAAGCCACCGCGAAAAAGGGCCACGTCGGCAGGCGCAGGTCGAAGGTGAGCACGTTGTCATGGTAGGTGCCCCGCACTTTGTCGAAGAGGGTGTAGGTCTGAACCGAGACGACGAACAGCAGCACCAAAGTGGCGAACACATCGATGCTGCGTTGCCAGCGCGGACCTACGTTGGCCCAGACCAGGTCGACCGTGATGTGACCGCCACGATAAGAGGTCGCCGCGATCCCCCAGAAGATCAGGATGCCAAGCAGCAAACGTCCAAAATCAAAGGCATCGGGCAGCGCGACGGCGAACAGATTGCGCAACAGTACGGCGAGGAAGATGTTCGCCGCTACGATGCCGACGAAAAAAGCCGCCACCCATTCGATGGTATCGATGCAGCGGTCCATGAAGCTGCGCGGCACGCTTTCCCCGATACGCTTGCGCCGCGGCGTGTCTGCGGCACTGTCCAATACGGCGGGTGCGGGCGCACCGCCGCCATTCTCCGCCTCTCAATAGGCCGCATTGTACTTGGCGAGAGTGTCCCGCAATTCCTTTAGCATCGCATCCGGGTCGCCGCCGACTTTGCGCACGCTTTCGCTCCAGGCCTGCACCACAGGCTGCGCCGCACGTTTCCACTCGGCAAGCTGCGCGTCGGAGATGGTGTAGACTTCGTGGCCGGCCTCATTGGTGAGCTTTTCGACGCCCGCACGCTCGAAATCGGCCCACGGGGAAGCAACGCGCAGCGCCCATTCGCTGGAGCAATGCTCATCGATTGCCTTGCGCTGCATCGGCGACATCCCCTCGTAGGTCGTCTTGTTGATGATCCACACAAAGGTCGTGGTGTAGAGCGGCACGTTCATGTGATACTTGGTGACCTTGTCGATGCCGAACAGGGGGATCGAGCCCCAAGGAAACGTGA
>JAMXLN010000365.1 GCA_024281145.1 Hyphomicrobiaceae bacterium
CCGCTGAACGAGGAGGGCCTCTCGCCGGTGCCAGGCATCGTGCACCGCTATCCCGACCGCGTCCTTCTCAAGCTCACACACGTGTGCCCCGTCTACTGCCGCTTCTGCTTTCGACGGGAGGTCGTGGGCCCCGGCGGACCGCAAGCCCTCTCGGGCAGCGCACTCGATGCCGCGTTTGCCTACATCGCACGGGAGCGCGCGATTTGGGAGGTGATCCTGACGGGCGGCGATCCATTCATGCTGTCGCCGCGGCGCATCAGCGAGGTCAGCCAGCGGCTGGGCGCGATTGGGCACGTGATGGTGCTGCGCTGGCATACGCGGGTTCCAGTGGCCGATCCGAGGCGCATCACCGCCGACATGGTGGGGGCCCTCAAGGCGGCGTCGAAGGCCGTCTACGTCGTGCTCCATTGCAATCACGCGCGCGAGCTCACGGATGCTGCGCGGGGCGCGTGTGCACGCCTCGTTGACGCCGGCATTCCCATGCTCGCCCAGACCGTGCTGCTCAAGGGCGTCAATGACAATGCCGACGTGTTGGCGGAGCTTATGCGCGCCCTCGTAGAATTGCGCTTGAAACCTTACTACCTGCACCACCTCGATGCGGCCCCCGGTACCAGCCATTTCCGCACCACCATCGCGGAAGGTCAGCGCCTGATGCAGAGCTTGCGTGGGCGCATCTCGGGACTCGCACAGCCAACATATGTGCTCGACATTCCCGGCGGCCACGGCAAAGTGCCGATCGGACCAAACTATCTCGCCGACCAGGGCCGAACCGTGGCCGATCCCGCCGGCGCGCTCCACGACTATCCAGAGCGCGGGTGATGTCCTCTCCGCCCTAGCGACTACGCGCTCAGGGTGGAGCTTCCTTCAGCAAGCGCCTGACATCCCAAGCGGAGAATGACGCGTGCAGCATTTACGTCTCGATCATGAACCGAGCCGCAACCGCCACAGCGCCACGCTCTTATTTCAAGGCCTCATCTGCCTTCAATGCCCTTGTTGGTGGTGCCCGAACGGGTTTGCCCGTTGGCCATGGTCCAAACTAAGTGCACTAGAGCGGTGCTTCTGCCGGCAGCGCTGCGCAGGTCACGCGAACAGCTGACAAGGAGTTCACCGTTACGGTCGCTTTGATCAGCGATGTGGGGCGCGGACGTCAACGCATGGTGATCAACCGTGCGTAACCTTGCTCGACCGTGTCCGCGAGCAGCTGAGCGTACTCGCGATAATTGGCGTGCTCGGCGCCGATCTCGCCGATGGCAGCGCCGGCAAAGTCGTCGCGCTTGAGATAGACGATGGGCGCGCTCACGGGAAGGAGCTGAGCGCGCTGCTTGGAGAGTGTGGTAACGAGCCCGCGCATCTGACCGGCAGGGTCGAGTTGGGACACCATGACCATGCGCATGGCCCCCTTCGTCAGCGACACCAGATGGATGTACATGCTGGACGCCGGGACGTAGAGCCGACCACGGTGCAGGAACGGCTTGTCGGGCCGATCGCGCTCCTGAAACACCAAGCTTGGCCAGTCGTCCTCCCAGGAGATGTCGGTGCGATAGGCCATGATACCGCTGGTGATTGTGAATGACGGTCGGATGGTGAGATAGCTGCCGATATAGTGATCGGTTCCTGCGCGCGTATAAGCGCCCATGTAGACGGGTGCTGCGCGGCTCTCTGCACCGTTGGGCTCGGGAGCGTCGCGCGGCTCAGCGGAGCCACCCTCTTTGACCCAGGCGCCCCGCACCTTGTCGAAGTCCAGGCCCAGCACCATGCACACATCAAACAGCGTCTGATCGCGCACGGAGCGGCCGGAGAGGAGGTTCTGGATCGTCTTTTCGTGAATGTCGGCGGCGTCGGCGAGCTCGGCTTGCGTCATCTTTTTCTCGATCATCGCGGTCTTGATGAGCGAGAGCGCAGCCGATTGCTTGCTGTTGTTGCGCATGAGCGCTCATTCCTTGCTGCGACCCGAGCGTGAGCGTAGCGGAATCAGAGCCAAACTGTAATCCCTCAAACTCAACCCATTTCAAGTGCCACTCGCCCGATGGCCTGGCGCGACTTAAGAAGGCGCAGTGCCGCGGCCCACTCTGGCAAAGGGAAACGGGCGCTGACGAGGGGCCGCGCCAGGCCTTGAGCGGCAAGAGCGAGCACGGCATCAAGCTCGCATCGGCGCAGCGCCGGATCCTGACGCCCGGCCTCGCCCGCGCGCACGCCGATCACCGAGCAGCCCTTGAGCAGGATGCGATTGGCCGCGTAGGCGGGAATGTTGCCACCCGCGAAACCCGCGATCAGCAATTTGCCGCCATGGGCGAGACAGCGCAGCACCGATGCCTGTTCGATGCCGACTGGATCGAGCACGACTTCGACACCCGCGCCGGCGGTGAGGCGCTTGACCGCCCTCTCGACGGGCTCCTGGCTATAGTCGATTGCCTCATGGGCTCCGTTGCGGAGCGCAGCTTCGAGCTTTCCTGCACTGGAGGCGGCGGCAAAGACGCGCGCGCCGATGGCCTTTGCAACCTGAACGGCCGCCAAACCGACGCCGCCTGCCGCGCCGAGCACGAGCAGCGTCTGCCCCGCCGCCAAGCCGCCCCGCGATACGAGGCCGTGGTAGGCGGTGCCATGCGCGACGAGAAACGTCGCCGCCTCGGCAAACGTGAAGCCCTCCGGCATAGCAACCGCTTGGCTGGCGGGCACCACCGCCTCCTCTGCGTAGCCGCCCGTGCGCATGCGCACGATCACGCGCTGACCGAGGGAGAGGCCGGGCACATTGGTCGCCATCTCAAGGACGATGCCAGCCGCCTCCACACCAGGCACGAACGGCAGCTGCGGGCGATGCTGGTAGAGACCCTCGATGGTGAGCAGATCGGGAAAGTTGATGCCGGCGGCCTTGACGCTGACGCGGACGGTGCCGGGCGAAAGGGACTGGCGGGCCAAGGGCTGCAGTCGCAGGCTTTCTGGGGCGCCAAGCGCCTCACAGACCACGGCGCGATACGTCAGGTCGGCCATTCTCGCTCCTCGCGTCTGATTTGGTCATGGAGTCACGAACGCACTCGACAACAGCACGAGGCCGGCGCCGGCGAGCAAGCAATCCATCACGGCGCGAAATTGGCGCGCGTCGAGGCGCAGCACGAAGCCCTTGGCCAGCCACGATCCCAACATCAGCGTGGCACCGATGATCAGCCCTCGCACGAGGGTTTCCTCCGGCAGCGCATTGAAGCGCTGAAATACGATCGCCTTGGTGAGGCCGATGGAGAAGGATCCCAGCGCTTCGGTCGAGAGATAGGCGCCCTTGACGAGCCCGTAGGCGAGATAGAATGGGGTGTTGAGAGGACCAGTCGAGGCGACCATACCCGAAAGATAGCCGATGCCTGCCCCCACCAGCGCCAGGTGCCAGGCCTGGATGTGCAGGCCGCGCCCTAACAGCCAGCGCCGCGCCGGGATCATGCCGAGGAACAGTGCGCCGAGCGTGCCTTCCACGATGCGCGGTTCGAGGATGAGCAGCGTGCGCGCGCCCAGCGCGGCGGCCGGGATTGCGGTCGCGCAATAGTAGGCGTTGGCGCGCCAGTCGACCTCGCGCCACCACACGACCACGCGCGAGAAATTGGCCATCAGCGCAGCAATTGCCATGATAGGCACGGCTTCGCGCGGGCCGAACACAAGCATGAGCACGGGCATCAGCATGATGGAGGCACCGAACCCGACGATGCCGCTGAGCGTGCCGGAGGCGAGGCCGAGCGCGAGGATTGCAACCCAGGTCATGAGATCAGCCCGCACCAGCCTGCATCGAGCTGCCCGATTCGTTCCCGCCGGCGTGCTTGCGTCACCCAGCCTGCAACGAAACGCCGATCCCTTCCAGAGCCTGCAAACGAAAACGGCGGATGCTTACGCATCCGCCGTCGCAGTTGGAAGGCAAGGCGAAGATTACTTACCCAAGATTTCCACCCCCACGCGTGCCACGCCTTGTGCCGTCATGCCGATGACGTTGGCGGCGGCTCTGGAGAGATCGATGATGCGACCGGCGACGTAAGGGCCTCGGTCGTTGATCTTAACCTCCACCGAACGCCCGTTGCCCAAATGCGTGACCCGCACGCGCGTGCCGAACGGCAGTGTCTTGTGTGCAGCGGTCAGGCCATTGGGGTTGAACCGGCCGCCAGAGGCGAGCGCCTGCGGCTGCCAGTAGTAGGACGCCATGCCCTGCATGCTGCCAGCCTTGTGCCGCTCGCTGCCGACGCTCTTGCTGGTGGAATGGGACTTGGTCGTCGGTGCCGATGCGACGCGCGCAGCTGGGGCCTGGTGGCGGTGCGCGATCTTGCCGCGGACGGGTCGACGCGCCGTACGCTGATGACGCCGCATGGACTTGGCGATGCGGGCATTGCGCCGCTTGGCGTAACGGGACGAGGGAACACCGTGCCGAGAGGAGCGGTGCCGCGGCATGGCCCCACCATAGCGCTCGCCGTAATAGGCGCGGGTCTGGCGCGAGTGGTGCAGCCGGAGGGCTGGGGCCGCAGGCTTGAAGCGGAGGCCTTCCGACCAGCGCTCCGCAGAGCCTTCCCGCACGGAACCGCGCGACTGGGCTGCCGTGGGCAGCGTGGCGCCCACGCTCACAAGGAGCGTGAGGACAAGGAATGCAAAGAGATTTCTCATGACGTCTTCTCCTCTGCGCATGACCTTCCGGCCCCGGGGCTGACCCGACGCCAGCCCGTCAATGCGGGAGCCCACACGGCGTTCCCGCTGGTCGATTTTGGATGAATGAGAGCGGCTAGATTCCCGTCCGCTTGCAGTTCGTCCTGGAGCCGAATGCCAGAACCCCGCGAAAGCGCTGCTGATTTTGCTCAGCAGGGCTCATCCGGCGACGGCAAAACAGCAAGCGAGGCCAAGGTGGTCAACCGCAAATCATGAACCGGATTCATGCTTTTGCCGCAGGCGGCTCACATGACACCTGAAATTTCAAGGCGCGGCCGCCGCACGCCACACTGACGCGTGACGTATGGGCCACACGGAATAAATTGTCGCAAGCACGCAGGGGCACCCGACGGACCGGTCACGGGTGTCGTCCTCCGGTGGTGGTGCCCCCTTGCTTGCGCCGGTGTCGCAACGATCTTCGGTTGCGCTCTCGCAATCCGCGCGCCTTGGTAGTGCGCCGCTAGAGCGAGCCTGGATAGCCACCGCCGTCGATGAGCAGGTTCTGTCCGGTGATGTAGCCGGCGTGCGCTGAGCAGAGAAAAGCGACGACGGAACCAAACTCTTCGGCCGAACCAAAACGTCCTGCGGGCACGGCCGCCTTGCGCTCGGCGTCCACCACGGCGAAGGCCACCTTGCGCGCTTCCGCCATCTTCTGTGTGGTGCCGCGCAGCCGGTCGGTGTCGAAGGGGCCGGGCAGAATGCCATTGATGGTCACGTTGTCGCGTATGGCCTTGCGCGCCAAAACGGCCACGGCACCCGTGAGACCGAGTCGCGCCCCGTTGGAAAGCTCGAGCGCGGCGATTGGGTGCTTGATCGAAGCGGAGGTGATGTTCACGATCCGGCCGAAGCCGCGCTGCATCATGCCATAGACCGTGGCGTGGATGAGAGCGATGGGGGTGAGCATGTTGCCCTCTACGGCCTTGCGCCAGTCATCGAGGGAGAACTCCTTGAAATCGCCCGGGGGTGGACCGCCGGCATTGTTGATGAGGATGTCCGGGTTTGGACACGCGGCCAGCAGTGCCTTTCGGCCGCCCTCGGTTGTCACATCGCACACGACGGGCTTCACATTGACACCGGTGGCGGCGAGCTCTCGCGCCGTGGCGGTGAGCGTCTCGGCGCCGCGCGCACAGATCGTCACTTCCACACCCTCGCGCGCCAGCGCCTCAGCGCAGCCTTTGCCAAGACCCTTTGACGCCGCGCAGACGATGGCCTTCTTGCCCTTGATGCCGAAATCCATGAGACGCTTCCTCCGATAGGCAACGCATATGCGCAGTTAGCCTAGTGCAATGTCGAGGCGGGCGCAGCGCAAAAGCGGTAGAGCGGGCGGCGCGACCGCGTTCAACAGCACGGCGCATCGCATCTGACCTCGGTGGTACTCTGGGCGAGGATCGATCGGCGCAGCTGGCGAAGGGATGCGAGCCGATGTTGAGGCAAGCGCGGGGGAAGAACCTTTTGCGCTAACGTTGGGCGCTCCGCGAAAGAGGTGGACGGCGCAGCAGGTTCTTTTGGTCCGGGGGATCTGCCATGGCCAAACGCTACGTGACGAAACAGCCCTACTTGCGCAGCTCGTTCTCGATCTTATCGAACATGTAGGCCCATTTTGCCTTCTGCGTCTCGACCAAGGTCGCCATGCTGGCGCGTAGGCTCGCGAGCAGGGCGCAGTCGGGCGCTTCGCCGCCCGCGCCCGATTGGCCGGCACTGGTAATGCGAGAGACGAGTTCGTCCGATTTGCGATCGAAACCCGCGATCGTCTCGTCACGCACGAGCGGCTCGGCCTCGGCAAGGAACCGCTCGTCACTCCACCCGCGTTTGGTTTTGAGCTGGCGCAGCTTGGCCTGGAACG
>JAMXLN010000366.1 GCA_024281145.1 Hyphomicrobiaceae bacterium
ATAGGAAGGGGATCATGATCAAGGCAAGCCGCGTTGGACACGCCTCCTTCGAGACGCCCGACCTCGACAGAGCGATCGCCTACTACACCGAAGTCAATGGATTGGTCCTGCATGCCAAGGGCCAGGGCCAGGCCTTTCTGGCCAACAAAACCGGGCTTCTTACCATTGCCCTGGAACGCGGCGCCGCGGCGAATTTGAAGCGAATTTCGTTTGAGGTCTCGCCTCATGCCGATCTGAGCCGCATTGCAACGAAGCTGGCAGACGATGGTGTGAAATGCGATCGGGTAAGCGATGCGGTCCCTGGTATCGGCCAGATGCTGACTTTCAGCGATCCCACCGGCACCACGATTGAGCTGTTTACGGAATGGAGCTATTTGGGCGCCCACCATCAGGTATTGGGAGCCGGGCCGCTTAAGCTCGGTCACATCGCCCGCGAAGTGGAGGACCCAAAGGCGTTGGCTGAATTCTACTGCCGCGTATTGGGGTTTCGGGTATCGGACTGGATCGAGGACTTCTTTGTCTTCCTGCGCTGCAATCCGGACCATCACACGATAAACTTCATGCGCGGCTCGCGCCCGAGAATGCATCACATCGCCTTCGAAATGAAAGATTTCGCCCACATTCAAAATGCGTGCGAGCTGCTCGCCCTACGCAAGATGCCAATCAACTGGGGCCCGGTGCGGCACGGGCCAGGTCACAATGTGGCAATTTACCATCGCAACCCAGATGACCAGAATATTGAATTTTATATCGAGCTTGACCAAATGAAAGACGAGGGTCTCGGCTACTTCGATCCTCGCCCCTGGCATCACGACACTCCGCAGCGGCCCAAGGTGTGGGACCGCAAGTCGTCACCCAATCTTTGGGGCCCACCGCCAACGCCTGATTTTCTGCGTTGATGACCCGCGTAAGGCAGCCTTCCTGCAGAAAATTGATGCGTTTGCCGGCTAAGCGAGCTCGGCCTCGCGCAGCAGGTCAACGGCAATTCGATGTGCCTCGTTCGCCGCGGGAATGCCGCAATACATAGCGAGCAGAAGAAGCACCTCTTGAATCTCCGCAACTTTACAGCCGTTCTTCAGAGCCCCTTGCAGGTGCACGCGCAATTCAGTCGAGTGACCGGCCGCCGCCATCATGGCGATCATTACGAGGGATTTGGTGGCCGGCGGTAGAACTACCCGGCTCCAGACATCTCCGTAGGCGTAGGCATTGATGATCTGCTGCAATGGTTTTCCGAATTCCCCTAATGCACTCATACGCTTTTCCACGGCATCGCGGCCGAACATCTCGACGCGCAGTTTCAGTCCCCGATCTTCGAGCTCTTGCAGATCCATGTTTGATCTCCAGTGCGGTCCATTGGCAGGATTGCCCGCTGCGTAGCACCCAGCTAGGATGATGCACTATTGCAACCTTTGTCAGCCGGGAGCCGCGCTCATGATCGATGCCGCGATTGTCGGCCTTGGCAGATGGGGCAAAGCGATCGTCGAGGCGATACAGGGCAAGAGCAAGCGGCTGCGTTTCACGCACGGCGTGAGCCAGGAACCCGAACGCGTTGCGGACTTTGCCGCTGCATACGGCCTTGAACTCAGTACCGATTTTGCCGAGGTGATCGCTCACCCTCGCGTCCAAGCCATAGCCTTGGCAACGCCCCACTTGTTACATGTCGATCAGGTTATTGCAGTTGCAAGGGCCGGCAAGCCCGTCTGGTGCGAGAAGCCACTCGCGCTCACGCGTCGCGAGGCGGAACGTGCCGTTGCCGCTTGTCACGACGCCGGCGTGATCCTCGCGATCGGTAACACCAAGCGATACTTTCCCTCTATGCGCGTGCTCAAGGAAACTGTTGCGAGCGGCGTCCTTGGGATCATCCTGCACGTTGAGGGCCATTTTTGTAACGAGCACAGCACGCGGGTGTTGGGTGGGTGGCGGGACGACCCCCGTCAGGCGCCCGGCGCAGGAATGACGGGCACCGGCCTCCACATCCTTGATGCGTTCGTCAACCTTGCCGGTCCGATAGCCGAGGTCGATGCACGAACCTTCGCCCAGAAACCCCCACCCGATCCACGCGACACCATTGCCGCTTTGATCGAATTCGAGACAGGCGCCACCGGCGTGCTCGCCACAGCCCGCGCAGCCCCCGCCTATTGGCGCGTGCATGTGTTCGGCACTAACGGCTGGGCCGAGGCGCGCGATGAAACCGCATTCACCCTGGCTCGCAATGGCGAAAGGCCGCAGCAACAGCTGTTGCCGCAAGCCGATTCCCTGGCTGTTCTGCTTGAGGCCTTTGCCAACAGCATTGAGACGGGTGCGCCATTTCCGGTCCCCACATCGCAAATGCTCGAGGTGGTGGGCGGCTTCGAAGCGATCATTCAATCCGCACGGGAGCGCCGACCGATCCCGGTCCCTCGGCCGTGAAGGGAATTCGTTCGACACGAGCGGTGCACCGCGCTCAACGTGCCCCTGACGCGCAGGGATCGGACTAGGACGCTCGCTGTTGGCACGGCTAGCATGTTACCTCGGGCAAGACCGCTGGTAGCGCGCCGGCTCGGGATCGGGCCCGCCGCCTCGTGGGCTAGTGCCTGTCAATCGGCGGGGTCACCACCCTTCAAACTGGTGCTGGCGAGGGCATGGCGAATGCGCGCCTCATCGAGGTCAAGTTCGCGTTCGATGCGCCGTCGCGCTTCGTCGGTGAGACGGTTATCCGCAAACGCACGTGCAATCGAGGCGCGCTCAACGTCGAGCAAGTCCAGTTGGAGGCGGCTCGCTTCCGCGACCGGATCATCCTCGTTGGACTCGTCTGCCGTGATGATCAATTGCGTGCGCCGATCGGAGTGCCATCGCCAGATGGTGTCTCGGGCAAAGGGCTGAGGACCTTGCGGTGACGCGTCGAGTGCTCGCAAGACCGCGTCGATGCCTTCAAGGCGCACACGCCGCTCATCGCGTTTGTCGGCTGCCGCTTCCTGTTGGCCTGCACTCGTAAGTCCCAACAAATTCACAACAATCGGCAATGCCGCTGCCAACGCAACGAGCGTTACCACTATGACACTGAAGGCGGTAAAGAGGAGGATATCCCGATCCGGGAAGGGTTGCCCGTCCAGCCTGAACGGGATGGAAAGGGCAGCCGCAAGCGTAACCACACCGCGTGGTCCCGAAAAAGACACGAGGAATGGGAAGCGCCAGTTAGGAGCGGGGTCGGCGCGCCGCACGGCCGGGATAAGCCAACGCGGCAAATAGGTCGCTGGAAATACCCAGACGAAGCGCACGAGGATGACGGTCAGGCTGACAAGCGCAGCCGCCAGCAAAGCGCGGTTCCAGCCCTCGCCCGAGATCGCAGAGACGACCACGCGCGCCTGCAAGCCGGTCAGCAAGAACACCAGTGCCTCGACGCTCCAGTCTACAAGCCCCCAAATAAAGTATCCTTGCAGCCTGGTGGCGGGCCGGATCAACCGCTGACCATTCCATGAGACGTAAAGACCGGTTGCTACGCAGGCGACGACACCCGAGCTGCCAACCGCGTGAGGCGGCCAGAAGGCAAAAAACGGAGTTACCAGTGCCAGGAGGACTTCGGCAAGGGGGTCGGACGCGAGATGCCGGACGCGCAGCATGAGCCAACCGACGGCGATCCCATAGGCAATTTCGCCGATGATAATGGCGAGGAATTGGACGAGGGCAGCAGGGAGCGAAAAAGTTCCAGTCAACACGGTGGAAAGTGCAAAGCCGAAGATCACCAGTGCCGTGGCATCGTTGACGAGGCTTTCCCCCTCAAGGACGGTAATCAGGCGACGAGGCAGGCGCAAATTCTTCATCACGGCCATCGGTGCTACCGCATCGGGCGGCGCGACCACGGCACCCAGGACAAACCCTACAGCCCACGGCATGCCAAGGAAGAAATGACCGAGCGCCGCCACAGCAGTAGCGGTGAACAGCACACATCCGATCGCCAGCAAGAGGATTGGACGAAGGTTGGAGCAGAAACCGCGCCAGCTCATGCCCACACCTGAAGAATAGAGAAGAGGCGGCAAGAGTGTCAGCAGCACTAGATCGGGATCGAACACGACCTGGGGGATACCCGGCGTGAACGCGATCAATGCGCCGGCAACGAGCAGGAGAATGGGGGATATGACGTGCACCCGGCGCGCGAGGACGGTCAGGCCAGCAATGAGAAGCGCCACAAGAAGGGCTTGGAGGAGGGGTTCGTGCATGGGCCAATTGTTGCATCCGAGGGTTATGCAGTGGAAGAGCGAACGATCGCCCGGCTCGGCCGGCCTCGCCGCGGGCAGGAGCACGCATGCCCTATGTATGCCCAACGCCTCGGGACGGTGGCATGACGGGCTCTGAGGCACGGTGGTGAACCGGCATCCTGCGGACTGCGCAGGCAAACCTGCATACCGGCAATCTTCGAACGGGCGGTATCGCGCAAGCAGTCGGCGTGAGGGCTATGCGATCGCACCAGCATCTTCGTGGATCACCCGGAGATCTCCAAACCACGACGACGACTGCCAGGGCCAACGGTGCATTGCCTGCAAATGGGACTTGCCCTAGCGTCCCAGGAGGGCTGTCGAGCAGCGTGGCGAACCTGCGAGGTCAATTATGCCATCCCAGCAAACGTTCATCGTCACGGGCGCCGCATCGGGCATCGGTCATGCGACCGCCGTGCGGCTGATCGAGCGCGGGCACCGAGTGCTCTCTCTCGACCTCAAGAGGCCCACCGCGGACGTCGCGGGGCACACGAGCTGCGATCTTGCTGATCCCGCTTCCATCGACGTCGCGCTTTCAGGAATTAAAGAGCCGATCTCTGCTCTGCTTAATATCGCCGGCGTGCCCGGCACGGTCGGGGCTGAGAAAACGATGCGCGTCAATCTCCTCGGCTTGCGGCACCTGACCGAAGCCCTGTGGAACCGGATCGCGGACAACGGGCGGATCGTCAATGTCGCGAGCATCGCCGGGAACAATTGGCGGAAGCGGCGCGGCCCATTGACTGAATTGTTGTCGACGCCGGATTTCTCTGCCGGTCTGGCATGGTGGCAGGCCAATGCCTCTGGTGTAGGCACCGACGCTTATACGTTCTCCAAGGAGGCGGTCGTACTCTACACAATGCAGCTTGCCGGCCGTGGGCTCGCCCGCCGTATTCGCGTTAACGACGTTGGACCCGGTCCGATCGATACGCCGATCTTCCCGGACTTCGAACAGATGACCGGCCGAGATATGATGCAAAGCTACATCTCTATGGTGGGAAGAGTGGGCAAGCCAGACGACATCGCCGAGGCAATCATCGTGCTGGCGGAAGGTGAGATTGGCTGGCTTAACGGCCAGCACATCGTCGTCGACGGCGGACTGACAGCAGGTTTCTCTGCCGGTTGGAAGGCCGGACGCTCGCTGGCTTAGACTGGCAAAAAGCGCACCGGCACACTTCGTGGCCCGCGTACGAGCCCTCGCGACCAGTTGAGGCTTGCGCCCTCTGCAAGTTCGAACTCGGGGATCCGCCGCAACCATTCCTCGATTGCGACCCTGAGTTCCATGCGCGCTAAATTCGAGCCGATGCAACGATGGATGCCGAGCCCGAAGGTTGAATGTCTATTTTCCTGGCGATCGAGCACGATCTCGTCTGCACGCTCAAATTTTTCGGGATCACGATTGGCGGCCGGATAGGGCAGCAGCACCATCTCGCCCGCAGCAAATTTGCAACCCCCAACCTCCTGGTCCTTTACCACCAGTCGGGCCACCGACACCGGTGCAAGGACGCGCAAGAACTCTTCGACGGCGCTCGGCATGAGGGCGGGCTCTGTCGCGAGCCGGCGGCGGTGCTCCGGCGTGCGGGCGAGGTGCAGAAGGGTGTGGCTTATCGAGCTCCAGGTCGTATCGATACCCGCAAGCAGGAGGAGCCGCAGCGTGCCGAGCAGGTGCTGTTCGGACAGCGGCTCTCCGTCGATGGTCTGGTCCATCAGAAAGCCGATGAGATCTGACCGCGAGTTCGTGCGGCGCACCGCAATCTCGGCTCGGAAGAAGGCATCGATCTCTCGGATCACCCGCGTAAATACGACACCGTCTTCAACGCTATCGCCGGCCAGGTCGTGGATCCAGGTGCGGAAGCGATCGCCGTCTCTCTCGTTAACACCCAGCATCCGCGAGATCACACGCGTCGGCACGTGGCTCGCGTAATCCGCTGCAGCATCGCACCGGCCGGCGGCGATGAAGGCGTCGATCAGCTCATTGCACATTTGCCGCGTGACAGGCTCGAGTTCGCCGATCGCTGCCGGCGTAAATGCCGGCAGCAGCATTGTGCGCTGCGGCCTATGCCTGGGCGGGTCAGAAGTGACGGGTGGGATCGGTGCTGAGATCGGCGGCTTCTCGAGAATCGAGATGCGGCGTGAGGAGAAATGCTCTGTGTCGTACGCAATTGCGCGGATGTCGTCGTGGCGCACTGGAAGATAGACGCCGCGATAGCGATCCGTGTGAGCGACCGGGCACCTTCTTCTCAGATCGTCCCAGATGGCGTGCGGATCTTGGCTCCAATCCGGATGGTTGTGATCGAAATCTCGCGTCCAATCGACGACCGGAGGGCGTTCCGCCATGGCTCTCTCCTTCGGGGACATGCAGTCGGCACCCGCTCGGCACACTCGCTCTGATCGCCATGAGGAGCGGGGCCTGATCGGTTGATATGCCGCCCTATCAGAGGCAAGGCTAGCATCGGCGGGCGAATAGAGGCAATGCCGCTTGGCAGGCATTCCGTGGCATTATCGAGGGCCCTCGCCTGAGCTGCCCCAGAACGTGCCGCAACATCCGTTTGCAGAGGGAGCCATGCACTCCTTCACTAAGAACCTGATCTGATGGCAGGTTTGGGTCGGCATCGTCCTTGGTTGCCATCGGTTTCCTGCAGCAGTCCTTGCTGCCATGCCATGGCATTTAGCAAACCGGACGTTGCTTGTTGCCAGCGTGCGCTACCGCTACGATCGCGGATTATCGCTCGCACCTAATCGGATGCCGCAATGAAATGCGCAAAGTGCCAGCATGAGAACGAAGCTGGCGCGAAATTCTGCGAGGAGTGTGCGGCTCCTCTTCCGCGGCTGTGCATCAATTGTGGTCGCCCGCTTTCCCCTACCGCGAAGTTTTGTCCCGAGTGCGCCCACCCAACCGCCTTGGCACCTGCTCAGAGAGCCGCCAACAATTTTACTTCGCCGCAGGTCCACACTCCAAAGCATCTGGTCGAGAAGATCCTCACCTCAAGGGGCGCGCTCGAGGGTGAGCGCAAGCAGGTGACCGTTCTGTTCGCAGATCTGAAGGGTTCGATGGAGCTGCTAGCTGACCGCGACCCCGAGGAGGCACGCAGCGTGCTCGACCCTGTCCTCCATTTGATGATGGACGCGGTTCATCGCTACGAGGGCACCATCAATCAGGTCATGGGCGACGGCATCATGGCGCTCTTTGGCGCTCCCCTTGCCCACGAGGACCATGCGGTCCGCGCGTGCTACGCGGCGATCCGAATGCAAGAGACCGTTAAGGATTATGCAGAAGAGGCCCGACGTTCTCACGCTGCCGTGATCAAAATCCGAGTCGGTCTGAATTCGGGAGAAGTGGTTGTCCGCGCGATCGGCAGCGATCTGCGCATGGACTACACGGCGGTTGGCCAGACGACGCATTTGGCCGCCCGTATGGAGCAGCTCGCCGATCCCGGTGCGATCGTGATCACGCCGGAAACGCTTGCCCTGGTTGAGGGCTACGTTGAGGTAAATTCGTTAGGCGCAGTGCCGGTAAAGGGCCTCTCCGATCGCATTGAGATTTACGAGCTTTTGTGCGCTGGCCCGGCGCGAACGCGCCTTCAGGCAGCCGCCCGCCGAGGACTCACCCGCTTCGTTGGCCGAGACGGAGAAATCCAACAGCTTCGCCGAGTGCAGCAGCTCGCCGGGGCCGGCCGTGGCCAGATAGCGGCCATCATGGGCGAAGCGGGCGTGGGTAAATCACGCCTCGTTTATGAGTTTACCCACTCGCATCGACTGGAAGGCTGGCTGGTCCTTGAAAGCTCATCGGTCTCTTATGGTAAGGCGACGAGTTACCTGCCGGTCATCGATCTCCTCAGGGCCTACTTCAAGATAGAAGAGCGCGACGACTATCGCGAGATTCGCGAGAAGGTGACTGGCAAGCTACTTACCTTGGACGAATCTCTCAAGGCCACCCTGCCAGCATTGCTTGCGCTGCTCGACGTGCCCGTGGACGATGCGTCATGGGAGAAGCTCGACCCAACCCAGCGGCGCTTGCGCACCCTCGACGCCATCAAGCGCCTCGTCCTTCGCGAAGCCAGAGAGCAACCGCTGCTCCTCATCTTCGAAGATTTGCATTGGATCGATGGCGAAACCCAAGCTTTGCTCGACAACCTGGTCGATGCATTGGCATCAAGTCGGATACTTCTGCTTGTCGATTATAGGCCGCAATACGAACACCGATGGAGCAATAAGACTTACTACAGCCAGATGCGACTAGATGCGCTACCGGCAGAGAGCGCCGAGGAGTTGCTTCAGGCACTCTTGGGAGGCGATCGCAGCCTTGAGCCACTCAAGCAGTTGCTGGTCAGGCGGGGGAACCCATTCTTTCTCGAAGAGAGCGTACGCGCGCTCGTGGAGACCAAAGCGTTGGAGGGAGATCGGGGGCAATACCGGCTGACCCGCCCTGTCCAAAGCCTGCAAGTGCCGCCAACCGTGCAGGTAATCCTCGCCTCACGAATTGACCGGTTGGCCGTGGATCACAAGCGTCTCCTACAAATTGCATCGGTGATTGGCAAGGAAGTGGCCTATGAACTCCTGCAGGTTGTGGCGGAACTGCCGGACGAGGTCTTACGTCAAGGGCTAGCGGATCTGCAGATCGGTGAATTCCTTTACGAGACGCAGTTGTTTCCCGACCTTGTGTACACCTTCAAGCACGCTCTGACCCTAGAGGTCACGTACAAAAGCCTGCCGCTCGACGCGCGGCGCAGCCATCATGAGCGCATCGGGCGCGCGCTCGAGTCGGCCAGTCTGGGTCGATTTGATGAGAAATCGGAGATCCTCAGTCATCACTACCAACAAGCCGGAAATGATGAGAAGGCGCTTGAATATCTGTTGCGGGCAGCGCGACGGGCGACGACTCGGTTCACCTCGACCGAGGCGTTGGATTACTGCGCCGCGGTCGTCGAATGTCTCAATCGTCTTCCAAGGACTGAGGAGCGCGAGAGGCAGCGGGTCGACGTTCGCCTTGCAGAGGCTGAGATGCTGTGGTTCCGGGGCCGATACGAGCAGGCCCTTGGCCGGCTGCAAGAGGCCCAAGCCATCGCCGAGCGCCTTCACGATGACGAACGACTTGGCCATGTCCACTTCAGATCGGGGTGGCTTCTCTACGATCAGCTGGAACTCGATCGTTCCTTCAACCACCACCAGGAATGTTTGCGCCTATGCGAGCGTCTGGGCTGTCTGCAAACCATGCGGAGGGTCTACTGGGGTCTCGCTCAGAGCTGCCGCGGATCATCGCAAGACGTCAGCGAACGACGCGCGAAGGCGATCGCCTATCATCAGGCCGGCCTCAGCCTCGCCGAGGGTGCCGCATCGTCTGAGTTCTTTGACGTCCATAACGCGCATTTCCTTTGGCTGATTTACCTGTTTCAGCTGGGCGACTGGACGACCGCAATGGGCTATCTGGAGCGCGGCGAGGCAATGGCCCGTAGGCTACCGGAGTCGTTACACCTAGCACTCATGTTGGGTTCCAAGGGGTTGTCGGATCTTCTCAAGCAGAAGCGCCCCTCCAATTTGGAACTTCTTCACGCCAGCCTGGCTGCTTCCGAGGAGGCGGGGAGCCATATTTACCGGATCATTAGCCGGTATTTGCTGGGTCAGTGGCACTTCCTTGTCGGCGAATTTCAAGTTGCCCTAAACCACTTCGATTCAGCGTTCGCTATCGCGGGGCAGACTGGAAGAGGGAACCTCTTCCAACCCGCGCTGCTGCTTTGGACCTCTGAAACCGAGGCAAAGCTTGGGCGCTTGCATGATGCGCTCGACCACATTCAGCGTTATGATGAGCTAATTCAACACGTCGGTCCACTCGAAGGATTGGCGTGGTTCCCTTCGCCCGGCGTGGCCCATCGCGTTCGCGGCATCATTCTTACCAAGCAGAAGGCGCTCGAAGCGGCCGCGCGGCAATTTAGCGAGAGCGTAAAACTTCTGGCGGCACACGGCTACAAGCCGGACCTGGCCCGTACGCATGTTGCCATCGGAGAGCACGAGCTGGAACGTGGCCGGCCCCATGAGGCCCGTCAGGCATTCGAGGCGGCGGCAGGCTCTTTTAAAGAGATGGGCTTCACCTTCGAGCTGCAGCAGATGCAACGCTGGCTCGAAGCCAACTGAAGGTGCATCCCAATCCCCACCGCGCACCGGGGCGCCAGCCTCTCATACCGAGCGCCCGAACCCGGGCTCTCGCCTGGCCAGGCGTGCCACGGCCTCCGTTGTCTTGTCGGGTCAGTGCAGCCCCCGGGGGGAGGGACGCCGAGCCAAATTGAGGAACAATCCCATGGACTTACCCATGCACCGGGGCACCCGCAGCACGAGCTCGTGCCGAGGGCGCGGGGCTGGGGGCTTTGCTCAGGTATCGAGCAAATCTGGGAAGAAGACGTCCTCGATGCTGAGGCGACGCTTCGTTAATCCCTGCTCATGATGATAGCGCAGGACCACATCGATGGCTGAGCGGTTGCGCTGGATGCCATAGGGCCACCAGTCGTCACCCAAAAGGGCGCGATCCTTTTCGATCAGGTTGCTGAACCAGGGCAGCATGATGCTCATGTTGTTGAACGTCATGCCCTTCACATACTGCTCTTGCATACGGTCCTTGGCAGTGCAGAAGGCGCGGTAGACCGCCCTCACGAGATCAGGATGCTCGTCCGCAAGTTCGCGGGTCACCACCACGGTGTGCATGATCGGGAAAATGCCGGTGCGTCGGTAGTAATCGCGCTCCACGGCTTCATAATCCTCAAACAGCCTTCCGACCTTCGGCGAG
>JAMXLN010000367.1 GCA_024281145.1 Hyphomicrobiaceae bacterium
GCCGGTTGCAAAGAAACCTTCAGGTCCACTGGCGTGGTCCCGACCGTGCACTCTCGCCACGAACGCGCGTCCGACCAACTCGCGCACCTGCCGCGGTCCTTGGCTCGTGTGCACCCACGTGTCGCCAGGCACGCATGGGTTTGTGCAGCTGATCTCTTCACAGTAGGCGAGGTTGTTGGCGGCATTGACGCGGTCGATGAAGACGACACCGGGTTCGGCGTAGTCATAGGTTGCGCGCATCATGCGCTCCCAGAGGGCGCGCGCGGGTAACGTGCGGTAGACTTTGCCGTCGAAGATGAGGTCCCAAGCCTCTTCGTTGCGCACCGCGCGAATGAAAGCGTCTGTGACGAGCACCGACAGGTTGAAGTTGCGCAGACGCACAGGATCGGCCTTGGCGTCGATGAAGGCCTCGATGTCGGGGTGGTCGCATCTGAGGGTAGCCATCATGGCCCCTCGCCGGGCACCCGCCGACATGATGGTGCGGCACATGGCGTCCCAAACGTCCATAAAGCTCACGGGGCCAGAGGCATCGGCACCGATGCTCTTCACGAGGGCCCCCTTGGGGCGCAAGGTCGAGAAGTCGTGGCCGATGCCGCCGCCCTGCTGCATGGTGCGCGCGGCTTCCTTGACATTGTCGAAAATGGAACTGAGATCGTCCTCGATCCGACCCATGACGAAGCAGTTGAAAAGCGTCACGCTGCGGCCGGTGCCGGCGCCGGCCAAGATGCGGCCGGCGGGCAAGAAGGCGAAGTCGGCCAACGCTTGGGCAAAGCGATGAGCCCAAAGCTTGCGCTCACGCTTGGGCTCCGCGGCGGCCACGGCTTTCGCAACCCTGGCCCAGGTGTCGGCGACCGTCATGTCCAGGGGCGAACCGTCGGCGCCTTTGAGGCGGTATTTCATGTCCCAGATCTGCTCTGAGATCCTGGGAACAGGGCTGGATGTGCTACGCATCGCCAACGCGCGTGACTGACCTCGAGAGACGGGTGTTCCCTCAACTTGAGACCTGAGCACCGAGGGCTGTGAAAGGCCCCCTGCGGCCCTGGCCGGTGTGTCAGGCCACCGATGTTCTTTATATGTTCACTTTGCGTTTCCGTCAAGCGTTCGGTGCCGCGAGCCGCCTGCGAACCCTCTCAGGGTTTGCGCATTTCGTGCTCGGCGATAGCACGCGCGATCAGCGCTTCCTCGTCGATGGAGCTCGAGCCGTGCGCCGGTGTGCCCAAAAGATCCGATAGAAGGACAGAAAGCGGCCCGCGGCTGCCAGAGACAGAGCCGCCGTCGGCGGGTCTGTTGAGCTCGGCCGAGGCAACGGCCGCCGCAGGCGTGCTGTCACTCGCTCGATCGATGCGTTCCGCGCTCATGTGGGCTGCGGATACAGACGTCTCCGCCTCATGTGCCGAAGAGGCCGCGCATCCCGCAAGGGTCAGAGCACCTCCGAGGAGGAGCCCGAGCGATGCCATGGCTTTGAGCCCGCCGACGCCGTCGCGACGCCACCAACGCATGCGCAACACCCTCACTTACCTCAACGATTGGCCTCAACGATTGGCCTCAGCGATTGGCCTCAGCGATTGGCCTCAACGATTGGCCTCAACGATTGGCCTCAACGATTGGCCAAGTGGACCACGTTCTGGTTAAGCGACGCCTAATCCGCGTGTCGAGCTGAGACGGCGCTGCGGAGGGCCGTCCAACACCTACGCCACCAATCCATAAATGTCTTATATTTCAGAATCTTAACGACGCGTTCGGACGCATGAACCGCTCATGAATGCCCCGTTCAGAGTGAGTTCAACGTTCGCCTCCTAGGGTGCCCTTACCCTGAAACTCTATCTTCCCCGGCGTGATCCAAGGGGGCTCGGCGCTCAGGGTCGCCGGGCCCTTTTGCTCGTGTGGCCCAGTCCATCCGCGCAGGATCCGTGCCAGAGCCACCTTCTCGATCGTTCGGCCAATCTACATGCGCCCTCGGGACCCCCGAGCGACGTGTCCAAGACCGCCGGCGCGAAAGCTTCGCGGCACCCTTGCGCGCGCGGCCGCCGCGGGCCGCGCGCAGTATTGCTGCTTCGCGGAGCCGCACACTATGCTTGCGGCAGAACTGAGGGGGTCAGCAATGGGCAGCGACGCGTCAGAACGCCAAGCGATCCGAGAACTCGTCGAGAATTGGGTGCTTTGGCGCGACGCTGGCGACTGGCAGCGCTTCCGGACCGTTTGGCATTCGGATGGGCGCATGATGGCGACGTGGTTCCAGGGCACAGCGGATCGCTTCATTGCGATCAGCCGCGAGGGCTTCGAGAAGGGCGTTAGCATCCTGCACTTCCTCGGCGGCAGCTCGATCGAAATCGCCGGCAGCCGGGCCATATCGCAGACCAAAATGACGATCTCGCAGCGCGCCCGCGTGCAGGATGTCCTCGTGGACGTCGTTTGCACCGGCCGCTTCTATGATTTCTTCGAGAAGCGTGACGGACGTTGGGGTTTGGTACTTCGCCAACCTATCTACGAAAAGGACCGCATGGACCCTGTCGATCCATCTGCCCAGCTCTCGCTCGATCCGGCGCTGCTGGCCCGCTTCCCTGAGGGCTACCGCCACCTCGCCTACCTGCAAGTCGCGATCGGCTTCACGGTCAAACCGGACATGCCCGGTCTCAGGGGAGCAGAAGTTGAAGCCCTCTACGCCCGGGGAGCGGCCTGGCTCGCGGGCAAGCCGCTCTGAGCCGGACCCGTGTCCAGTCTATGCTCAAGTTCACCAAAACCCGATACGCAACGAGGAAACGCTGCCATGGTCGCGATAGCCGTACTTGATGACTACCAGAACATCGCCTTGCGCATGGCCGACTGGTCGCGCCTGCAGAAATCCCACCGTGTTGTCGTATTCAATGAGCGGCTCAACGATGTGGAGAGCGCCGCCCGCGCGCTCGCTGAATTCGACGTCATCTGCGTGATGCGCGAACGCATGCCAGTGCCGCGTGCCCTGTTCGAGCGGTTACCCAAGTTGCGATTATTGGTGACCACTGGCAAGCGCAACGCCTCGATCGATATGGCGGCTGCCAAAGACTTCAACGTCACGGTGTGTGGCACGGCCGGCGGCTACGGCGGCGGGAGCGGTCTTTCCACCGCGGAGCTGGCAATCGCGCTCATGCTGGCGCTTGCCCGCCATCTGCGCGAGGAATTCCAAGCGATGCGCCCCGGTGGCGGCTGGCAGACAACTGTTGGCTTCGACCTTGACGGGCGCACGCTCGGCATCATCGGCCTCGGCAACCTCGGCTCCAAAGTCGCCCGAATCGGTGCCGCGATCGGCATGAAGACGATCGCCTGGAGCGAGAACCTTACGCCAGAGCGTGCGCGAGAACGTGGGGCGGAGCGCGTGGACAAGGAAGAGCTCTTCCGGCGCGCCGACGTGATCAGCATTCACACTGTGCTGTCGCCACGCACCCGCGGGCTTGTCGGTGCCCGCGAGTTCAGCCTCATGAAATCCGGCGCGATTCTTATCAACACCTCGCGTGGGCCGATCGTGGAAGAGGCCGCGGTGCTGGCAGCGCTGAGGGAGAATCGCATCGCCGGCTACGGCGCCGACACCTTCGAGGTCGAGCCGCTCCCCTCCAACCATCCGCTGCGCTCGGAGCCGAGGGCGCTGCTTACGCCGCATTTGGGCTACGTGACGGAGGAGACTTACCGTGGTTTCTATGGAGGCACCGTTGCCGCCATCGAGGGTTGGCTAGACGGCAAGCCGGCAGGCGTCATCACCTGAACCGTCGTCCTGCACGAACATCGCCGACGCCTTCGGGCTCATCTGCGTCGGCAACGTATCGGACGCTGGCTCCCGGCGACCAACGGCAGGTCGGCCGCCGACGCCAGCACGGGGATGTCGCGCAACATGCTGCGGTATAAGGCGATGGCGCGCAAAGCGAGGTTTGTGGATGTCACCGAATACCTTAAGGAAGCTCCACCCTGAGCGCCTAGCCGCTAGACTGGAGAGGACATCACTCCATGTCTGCGATGCTCTGCAAGACCTCTGTGTCGCAGGTCAGGGTCGAGCCGGTCCGAGAGATCGCGCCCATGTCCTGCAGCATAGTGAGGGCGATGTTGACCTTAGGGCGGCTCGCCCCAATGAGAAGGGCCAGCTCGCCTTGTGACATGCCAAGGTCAAGGCCGACGTTCCGACCCGTGGAACCTGGCGACTGCAACCTTAGCGCCGACAACATCAGCCGAGCCAGTCTTACCTCGATGCGGTGGAGCGCAATGGCCTCGAGACGTTGATCGGTTTCGCGCAATCGTGCGCACAAGAAGCGGATGGCGGCCAGTGCTACTTTGGGGTTGTTCTCAATGAGCTCGAGCATGGCGCGCTGCGGCAGCGCCATGGCCTTGACGCGACTGATGGCTGTGGCTCCAGCCGTGCGCTCGCCGCCATCGAGGGTGGCAATTTCTCCGAAGATGCTGCCAGGTCCCGCGTGCGCGAACGATAGCTCCCGGCCGTCGCTAGAAAGGATTGAGAGGCGGATACGTCCCTCCAGCACCAGGTATATCTCCCGCCCCGGATCGCCGCGCGAGAAGATCATTTGATCGGGGACGAATTCGACCCGACGCATCCGGTTGGCGATGGCGGCGCGGTCCGGATCGGGGAGAGAGCCGAATAGGGCGCTCTTGCTCAAGAGCTCGACGATGGCGCGCTGCTCCATGGGTTCGATCCCTAGTTGTGAGCTTGATACATAGGCCTGCGTCGCAATTTCCAAAATGAGGTCCGCCAGGCGGCGTCCCAATCATGCAGGGCGCGCGGCCTATCTGTCGAGCCCGTAACGAAGAGTTCCAGGCGCGACTTGCGGCATGGCCGGGCGTTTACCCGCAAGCTAACCCGCTACGCTCGCCGAAGGGTTAACCCGGCCTCTCGCAGGTATGGGGTGGTCAGGGCAAACCGAGCGGAGAAAGGGTTCACAAGCGCCGGAAAGCTGGTATAAGGGCGGCGCCATGCGAGGGCGGCTCGGTGTCCGCGCCAAAGGCCGTCAAGTTCTAGTCTGATCTGCGCGATCGGTCGGGAGCGGCCTAGCGGAAATCGGACTGTCACTGGGGTCAGGCCTACCGACGTTATCTCGGCGGACGGCGGCCGCGGACCCTGGGTCCAAGCACCGGAGGAGGATAGACAGGCGCAGGGTTGCTGAGCAATCCATCCTGCACGGATGTATCCTGGATCGGATCGCCGTGTCGGAGCAGGTGCAGTGCAGTAAACATGGTGACGCGGGGTGGAGCAGCCCGGTAGCTCGTCAGGCTCATAACCTGAAGGTCGTTGGTTCAAATCCAACCCCCGCAACCAATTTTTCTCGATTTATCAAGCCATGAGGATGCGGCCCGGGCGAGTCCCAGTCTGTGCGGTACCATATTTGCGACCTGTAGCCGACGATCGCCGGCCCGTTTCTCCAATCCTAACGAAAAGGCGCCTCTAAGGTGTCGCGGCGTGCGATCTCGGCAAGCAACTCACTGGTACTTACAACCCTCACGGAGCGGTTGGTGATCAAGCCAGTCCAAAGCCAATTGTG
>JAMXLN010000368.1 GCA_024281145.1 Hyphomicrobiaceae bacterium
ACGCCGTCTGCGTCTCAGCCTGCCAGATACCGCGATGGGCAGCGCGCGCCTCGGTTTCTTGCGGCACGTAGTCGGTCGAATACCTCACGAACGCCCAGGCGAGCCCTTGGCGCACCATGTCTGCCTGGAGGTCCTTGGTGCCGACGAAGCAGCGCGCGACGGTCCGACCGTACCGGTCAAGCGTCACACGCACACAACTGACGTCATGCCCAGCGATCGCATATCGAAGCGCCCGAGCTGCCTCGGTGCCGCAAGGCCAGGTGCCACCGCCAGCGGTGTTGCAAGACTGAGCGGTCTCTGGCGCATCGATACCGTAAAGCCGGACGCTCGTGTTTCCGACGCGAATGGTGTCGCCGTCGGTGACAGTGGCTGGGCCCTCGATTACATCGGCGGCTGATCCACCTGCGCAGTTCAGCCCAAACGCCAACACAGCAGCGCCAACCACACGCAACATGGTGCAACTCCACCGCAACGCACGATCAATCACGGTGGCGGGTAATCTGGGCGGCGCCCAGGCAAAGGATGTATACGCAGCGCTAAGTTGGCCTCCGCCGCCAGGGCGATTGTATTGGACATGACTTCCGCCTCAGACGGGCAAGAGTTTGTGGGCACAATGGGTGACGCCCGGTAGAGGAAGCTTAAGATGCCGTACTCGGGTTATGGTGCTCGAAGCCGTTGAGTTCCTTGAACCCTAGGGGATGGCGATGCGCGCCTGGGCGTTGAGCGCGCGGAGGATGGCGCGTGCTGTTGGCGACAGCCGTGGCGATGTCAATCAAGTTGAGCACGATTGATTGTTGGCGAACTCGATCTGGGAACAGCTGCACGAGCGTCGCGCCGGTCGCCAGGGCCAACTGCAATGCCGCGAGCGATGCAAGCTTCACTTTCGATGCGCGCGCTTGGCGGGCGAAGGGGCATTGGAACCCCATCCCGCCACGGGCGTTGGGGCCAAATGCTCGACCCAACACTGGAAGCTGCTCGGTGCGAGCTTGACCTCGCCGAGGCAGAACTCGCGGTGCTGAAACAGGAGCTGATCCTGCAGCGCCTTGTCGATACCGGGGAGCCGACAGAGGAAGCGCGGGCGGCTCTGGCGCGGCTCCGCGACACGCTGGCACAGCTGAGCGCGGGCGGGAGCCCTGATGGGGAGATCGCCGGAGAGGCGGCTTGAGGCAGCGGCGGCTACTTCTTTTCGAGAAGAACGCGCCCCCGACTGTTGACGGTCTTCTGCACCGCGGTCGCAAATTTATGCAACAGCCACGGCAAGGTGACTTCCAAGCGAACGGTGTCCTCGCCGACCGTGAGGTTGCCGGCGACCAACTGTCCAAGGGCCCGCACCCTGAAATCCATGCGGTCGTCCGACCACGTTTCCTGCTCCGCTTTCAAGAGCGGAAAAGTCTCGCACGCCTTGGCAAGGGCCGGCCGGATGCGGCGCAACGCTTCTTCCTTGCCGAGCTTATGGGCGATGGTGATAACGATCGGTTCGGTCACGGCCTTTTCCCGAGCTTGCGGCCGGGGTTGACGACGATCCCCTCGGCCAGGGCTGCCCTTCCATTCAGCCGGTGCGCAGGGCTTCAACGCCGACGACGGGGCCCCCAGGGCAAGTGAGCCCGCGCCTTTCCATATGCCGTCGGAGCAATGCCACATTCTTCATGTTGCTGCGGAACAGCGCGTCGAAAGCATCGCCCACGACGGGAACCGAGCCGACGGCCGTGTCGATCAACGTATTCGCCATCATTCGCGCGATCAACCGGCCGGGCGCACCGAGCCGCCGCGCCTCCCAGATCAGGTAGGTGGAGACCAGGCCCGAGATGAGGTCGCCCGCGACCGGGATGAGGCCGACGAGCGGATCGAGACCGATCCGCAAGTTTGTCCCCGGCAAGACAAACTGACTGTCCATCAGGCGTGCCAGCGCCTCCAGTCGCGCGACCGATTGGCCGGTCTCGCGTGCGGAAAAGCTATGGTAAACGCCGTGCATGCCGCGCAACATGGGAACGGGCCTGGCAGCAAACAAGGCGGCGGTCGCGCGCGCCCCAGCCACGCATGCCTGACGCCACTCTCGCCTTGTGAAGGGTCGGGAAACGCGCGCCCTGATGCAGATGCTCGGGGCAATCATTCGGGCGCCTGGCGTCAGCGTTAGTGCCAAGCGTCGGCGTCAGCACATGAGCGTGCCGTAAGGATCCATTCCTCCCGATGCGGGCGCTTGCACCGAAAACGGCGCTTGCAAGCTGGGGCACGCTTACACCTTGAGCGACACCGATCGAGCCCGTGGCAATGTGCGGTCTGCAACTGTGCCGAGCCTCGCTCTCAACGCGGGCCATCGTTCTCTCTTGGCTAAGAGGCGCTCAGCTCTATTCGATCCATCTCCTCTTCGAGCCGATGGAAGGCGGCATCGCCGATTTCGCCGCTGCGGCGCAGGCCAAGCAGCGCGCTTCTGGCCGAGTTCACCGCGCGCAGACGCAAGCCGTCTGCCGAACCATTGGGATCAGCCACTGCGGCTTGGCCGTTCGCCTGCACGAGGGCGTCCTCGAGTTCAACGCGCAAAGCCTCGGCAAGCCGCGATTGCTCGCCTTGCAGCGAAGCCAGCGCAGCTTGGTAGGCCACAAGGCGGGCGCGCGCCACCTCCTGCCCCACCGGATCGTCGTCACGCAAATTGAGCTTCATGAGCAATGGGCGCAGGGTGAGCCCCTGCAGCAGGAGCGTTCCAAGCACGACGGCGAAGGCGACAAAAATGATGAGGTCGCGAAACGGAAAGGCCGGGCCCCCGTCGCCGTTCGGCAGGGCCAGCGCCGCCACCAACGTGACAATCCCCCGCATGCCGCACCACGAGACGACAAGACCGCCCTTGACAGTCGGCGCCATCATCGGCCTTGGGGGATGAAAACCAACGCGTTCGATGCGCCAGCGCGCGACGGCATTGTAGCTCATGACCCAGGCGAACCGCACCAGGACGACGGTTGCCAGAACGGCGGCGCTGATGAAGAGATAGCCGGTGCGCTGATCTGGTGCCAAGCCCTCGAAGATGGGCCCGATCTGCAAGCCGATCAGCACAAAGGCCAGGACATTTAGTACGAACACTGCCGTTTCCCAGACGGCATAGGATGGCACTCGCACCCGCGCGGGTGTTGTGGCCGGGGCGCGTCTGGCGATGGTAATGGCGTAGGCGACGATCGTCAGGATGCCGGAGAGACCCATTCGGTCGGCCAGCAACCAAACGCCGAATGTGCCGATGAACTGCAGCAGGACGGACGTCGGTGCATCGCCCGATCGGTTCAAGACGGCGACGAACCGCATGTAGGTCAACGCAAGAACCGGCCCCGCGATGAGGCTGCCCAGCACGGTCAGCAGAAACGTGGGCGCGGCGAAGCTAAGCGTGATGCTGCCGGCGGACATGGCGGTCACGGCCACGCGGTAGATAAGCAAGGCGCTGGCGTCGTTGAGGAGACTTTCGCCTTCCAGAATGGTGACGATGCGATGCGGCAACCTCACTTGGCGCAGAACGGCGGTGGCCGCGGCGGCGTCGGGCGGTGCGACGATTGCACCCAAGGCGATGGCCGCGGCCCACGGCATGGCCGTGAGCCCATGCGCCACCAGGGCCACGGCGCCTGTCGTGAGCCCAACGGCGACCAGCACCAGGCAGGTCACTGGCAACCAATTGTCTCTGAGATCGCGCGGGGAGGTGTCATAGGCGGCATCCAGCAGCACGGGCGCCACAAAGAGGGCGAGGGCCAGATCGGGTTCCAGGACGATGCGCGGCGCACCGGGAACGAAAGCGATGACGGTGCCGCCCAGCGCCAGCAGCGCCGGGTATGGGACAGCGATCTTGTTGGCCAGCACCGACAGCAGTACGGCGCCGAGCAAGATGGCGAGGACCCACTCAAAGATGATCATGGGGATCTTTAGATCTTTGCGTCAGGGCATCAGGCTTGGTGTGAACCGTTGGTCCAGGTGCCGCGACCGTTCATCGGTGGGCAATAGGACTTCGCTGCGGCGCACGTTATCTTCCATCCCCGGGCATAACCAAGGCTAGGCTTCCCTCAGCGGCTTGTCACCGGTTGGCCCGCGGCACTCGCAGCCAGCAAGGGAGGCGGAAATTGGAGGCTCCCGTCGCAGCCCGCTGGGGCGGCAACTGTGGAGGGGCCTGCGCATGGTTGCGGGGCGCGCCGGTTGACAGCGCTTCAGATGTGCTAGGCTGCCGCCGCCTTGCGAGGAGAGGTTTGCCAAGGAGGGTCATCATGCGCACACGGTACGTCAAGGCGGGTCTTCGGCGCATCGGCATCGTGCTTGCCCTGATCTTGTCGTTGCCGCTCATCTTCGCCTTGTGGACCTGGATCACCTTGGGCCGCACCCCGCCAGCTTACGTCTATCTGTTCCTGGCAGCTGGGCTCGGAGCCTATTTGGTGGCGACATCGATCGGCTGGATCGCGGCGGGCTTCGGGGGCGAGGACGAGTCGCAGTCCCTGTGAGAGGCGATTTCCGCGGCGATCGCGCCCGCCTTTTGGCATGCCTCTTTGGCACACCCTGGGCGATCCGAGGTGCCCAGGTGCCAGCCCCATGCGCCCAAGTGCTGCCGGGCAGCCTCTCCCCTTTGATGATGCTCGCGGCCCGCAACGCCGGCGGCGGCTCGGGCGCGGCTGATATGCTTCTCTCGCGCGCTCTATCGTGCGGCAGCCACGGGCATAAGATGCTAAGCCTTTGCGCGAGGACATGGGGAGGAACGGATGAACTCGATGCTCAAAGGTGCCACGCCGTCGATTTCACGGCGGCATTTCGCGCGGCTTGCGGCCGCAGGCGCCACGCTGGTTGCGGCGCGACCAGCGATCGCCCAGCAGACGAGAGAGACCGTCAAGTGGCGGATGACCTCGAGCTACCCCAAGAACCTCGACACGCTGTTTGGGGGCGCCAACACGATCTGCAGGATCGTCGGTGAGCTGACCGACGGCAGGTTCTCGATCCAGCCGTTTGGTGCCGGCGAGATCGTTCCAGGTCTCCAGGTTCTCGATGCCGTCTCCAATGCCACGGTCGAATGCGGCCAGAGCTACACCGGTTACTACATCGGCAAGGAGCCGGCGATGATCTTCGACGGCTCGCTCCCCTTTGGCCTGACACCGCGCCAGCACACGGCTTGGCTGCTCTTCGGTGACGGTCGCAAGCTGATGGATGAGGTTTATGACGGGTTCGGAGTGGTCGGTCTGCCCTGCGGTCAGACAGGCGGGCAGATGTTCGGTTGGTTCCGCAAGGAGCTCAAGACGGTTGCGGACCTCAACGGCCTCAAGATGCGCACCGCCGGCTTCGGCGGCCGCGTGATGGCCAAGCTTGGCGTCGTGCCGCAGCAGATTGCCGGGGGCGACATCTATCCCGCCCTCGAGAAGGGAACGATCGACGCCTGTGAATGGGTGGGCCCCTACGACGACGAGAAGCTCGGCTTCCACAAGGTTGCCAAGTACTACTACACGCCAGGCGTCATGGAACTCGAGGCCTTCAGTCAGCTTTTCATTAACAAGGCGACGTGGGCGGCGTTGCCCCCGGCCTACCAGGCGGCCTTGCGTTACGCGTGCTGGTACGCCCTCAACGAGATGTTGGCTTCCTACGATGCCAAGAACGCCAAAGCGATCAACCGGGTGGTCGCCGGCGGAGCTCAGCTGTCGGTGCTGCCGCCGGAGATCATCAAGGCGCTGCGCGGGGCGCTCGAGAGCGTGCTCGACGAAGAGGCGGGCAAGAACCCGCTTTTCAAGAAGATCCTCGACAACTGGCGCCAGTGGCGCGCCGAACAGCATCGCTGGTTCGCCATTGCCGACACGCGTGCGGAGCTTGCCGTCTACAGTACATGAGCCAAGCCTAAG
>JAMXLN010000369.1 GCA_024281145.1 Hyphomicrobiaceae bacterium
TCTATGACTTCGAGCCAGTCGTCGGCGCCGAGCTCGGTGTCGAGCGTCAATCCCGCCAAGTTCTTGTGGCTCTCGAGAATGTCCTCGAATACCCCGTGGTCGACCTCCAGAACCACGTTCGCATACATCTGAATGAAGCGTCGGTAACTGTCGTAGGCAAACCGCTCGTTGCCCGACTTGGCGGCAATCCCCTTCACTGTCTCATCGTTGAGGCCAAGGTTGAGAATGGTGTCCATCATCCCGGGCATTGAGGCGCGCGCGCCCGATCTGACGGATACGAGCAGTGGCGAGTGGGGATCGCCGAACGCCATGCCGACCGCCTTGCCGACGTGGGCGAGCGCGGCTTCCACCTCTCCTGCAAGGCCATCGGGCAGCTTGCGCTCGCCCGCATAATAGGCCGTGCACACCTCGGTAGTGATGGTGAACCCCGGCGGTACCGGCAGGCTCAGACTTGCCATCTCGGCGAGGTTGGCACCCTTGCCGCCCAGCAGATCCTTCATCTGGGCGTTGCCTTCGGCCTTGCCGCCGCCGAACAAATAGACACGCTTCTTGGCACGGCTCGCGGTTGTCCCGGACCTCGTCATGATGTGCGCTCCGGCAGTGAAACGAAACAGATGTGTTCGGTCGGTCTTGCTGTGCCCATATCAGCCTTGGCGGCAACGCGAAAGATGGGGTTCGGTCAACCCTAAAGGGTTTGTTAGGTTCCAACTGCGAGCAACCGGCCCGTTTTTGCCTTATCGCCCCATGCTTTGCGCCCAGTTGACAGAGGCGCCGGACTAGCCGCAAACAGTCTTCTCTTCTGCACTTACAGCCTCAGAGATCCAATCCGAGGGAGTGTCCCAACCTCCGTGTCCAACAACGCCCAGTCCGGTATCCAGTCCGGTATCCAGTCCGGCATCCAGTCCGGCATCCAGTCTGGACCCGTGCTCGCCAAAGTCCTCAAGCGGCTCGACGCCACGCGCAAGGAGGCCCTCGAACGGCTGTTTGAGCTCATCCGCATTCCGAGCATCTCCACCGATCCCCAGTTCGCGCCGCACTGCCGCGCGGCGGCGGATTGGTGCCGGCAACAGCTCACCGACCTCGGCTTTGATGCCAAAGTGGTGCCGACAACGGGCCATCCCATGGTCGTGGCGCACGACAGGCACCCGGCAAACGGCGCCCCGCACGTGCTGTTTTACGGCCACTACGACGTGCAGCCGCCCGATCCTCTCGAGCAGTGGAAGTCGCCCCCCTTCGAGCCACGCGTCGCCAGCGACAAGCACAATGGCCGCGTGATCCTGGCGCGCGGGGCCGAGGACAACAAGGGTCAACTTATGACCTTCTTGGAGGCCGTGCGCGCCTGGAAGGGAGTGGCGGGCAGCTGTCCGGTGCGCATCACCGCATTGCTCGAAGGCGAGGAGGAGTGCGGCTCGCCGTCGCTGCCACGCTTCCTAGCCGAGCACGGCAAGGAGGTGATGGCCGACCTGGTGCTCGTGTGCGATACCGGACAATGGGATAAAGACACGCCCGCCATCTCGACCCAGCTCAGGGGCATCGCCGGCGTCGAGATCGTCGTTTCCGGATCAAGCCGCGATCTGCATTCGGGCAGCTACGGGGGACCCGCCGTCAATCCAATCCGCGTGCTTGCGCGCATCATGAGCGAGATGCACGATCGCAAAGGCAAGGTGCGCATCCCCGGCTTTTACGACGGTCTCAAGAAGCCCTCGGCAAAGCAGCTCGTGCAATGGCGTGAGCTGGGTTTCGATAACCAAGCATTCCTCGCGCAAGTGGGCCTGTCGCATGCCGCCGGTGAGCCCGGCTACAGCGTGCTCGAGCAGATCTGGTCGCGCCCGACCCTCGAATTCAACGGCATCACCGGTGGCTACCAGGGTGCAGGTTCCAAGACGGTCATCCCCGCACAGGCTTCCGTGAAGATCACCTGCCGGCTTGCGCCCGGCCAGGATCCGAAGAAAGTGCTGGACGGCATCCGCAGCTTCGTCAGGCAACGTCTGCCCCCGGATTGCCGTGTCGAGTTCCGCGGTGGTCGCGGCTCGCAGGCCATCGCTTTTGATCCCAAGGCGAAGCACATCATGCGCGCCGCGCAAGCGTTGCAAGAGGAGTGGGGCAAGCCCACGGCGCTGATCGGTATGGGCGGCTCGATCCCCATTGTCACCTCCTTCAAGGAGGCCCTCCGTATGGATAGCCTGCTCGTGGGCTTTGGCCTCGATGATGATCGCATCCATTCGCCCAACGAGAAGTACAACCTCACCTCGTTCCGCAAGGGCGCACGCAGCTGGGCCCGCATTCTCTACAAGCTGGCGGCCTGAAGGCTGGCCGACGTGGCGGGCGAGCATCGCCGCGCCCCGGCGAAAGATCCTCGCGGTGAACGGGATGGCTCCTGCTTCGGTGTTTTCTTGCCTTGGGCACATTCTTTATTGGCCGCCCTTGACCATGCTCTTGAGCTTCCGTCGGTGGGATCCCTGTCCATGGTGACACGCCCTAGGCTGGTCGGTCTCGCGCTCGCCTTGATCGGCCTTGCGGTTATGGCGCAGGACACGCTGGCGCAACGGCCAGCCTATCGCGAGTGGGACAGTTATGGTCGCAACGCCGGCGGCCGGTATGCGCGCGAGCATCTGGCAGGGGACTTCGACTACTATGTTTTGGTGCTCTCCTGGAGCCCCACCTATTGCGCCGACGTTGGCGAGGAGCGGAGAGACCCGCAATGCAGCTTTGCCGGCGGGCGACCCTACGCCTTCGTGCTGCATGGGCTGTGGCCCCAGTACGAACGGGGCTGGCCCAGCAACTGCCGCAGCCCCGACCGCGGCTATGTGCCAGGCCCGGTGGCGAACCGCATGCTCGATATCATGCCAAGCAAGCGGCTGGTGTTTCACGAATACCGCACACACGGCACCTGCTCGGGGCTGGGTGTTGACGCCTACTTTGATCTCGCGCGGCAGCTCTACGCCAAGGTGCATATCCCCGCCCGTTTTGCGAGCCCTGTCGAGGAGCGCATGACGATCGCTCCGGGGGAGCTCATCGACGCGTTCGTGGCCGCCAATCCTCAGCTCAAGCCCGATATGATCGCGATCGTGTGTGGCGGAGCCGGCAACCGTTTGCGAGAGGTGCGCATCTGCTTTGACAAGGGCGGGGCGTTCCGCGCTTGCGGACGCAACGAACACCAGGCGCGGCTATGTTCCGCCGATCGCATGTACGTGCCCCCCGTGCGCACCGGGACAAACCGCGGGACGCCCGAAGAGCGGCCACTTACCCCGGACGAGGATTTGCTGCCGGGCCCGCGTGCGCCCTAGCCCATGTCTCGCGGCATCTCAAGGCTCGATCTAGCCTGAGCGCAAGTGGCGGGCCCCGTCCCGGTGCGGCCACGCCAGAAGGGGGAGGGCGGGCGCGGCGGTTAGGCAATGCGGTGATAGGCGCGGTACCAGGCCACAAATCGCGCGATCCCGTCCTCGATGCTCGTGTGTGGCGCAAAGCCGGTCACTTGCGTCAGACGTTCGACATCGGCCCAGGTAGCCGGTACGTCCCCCGGCTGCATCGGCAAATAGCGCCTGTGGGCCTTGCGCCCAAGTGCCGTTTCGATGGCGGCGATAAAGCGCTCGAGCTCGACGGGTGTGTGATTGCCGAGGTTGTAAATCGTGTGTCGCACAGCCGTCTCGCCACCGTCCCCCGCGGCGGCGGGCGGCAAGCCAATCAACCGCAGCAGGGCCTCCGTCACGTCATCGATGTAGGTGAAATCGCGCTGCATGCGCCCATGGTTGAACACGTCGATGGGCCGGCCTTCCAAGATTGCCCTGGTGAACCCGTAGTAAGCCATATCCGGGCGACCCCAGGGACCGTACACCGTGAAGAAGCGCACGCCCGAGCAAGGGATGGCGAAGAGCCGCGCGTAAGCTTCGGCCATCAACTCGTTTGCTCGTTTGGTGGCGCCGTAGAGCGACACCGGGGCCAGGACGGGATCGCTCTCGTGAAACGGTACCTTGTGGTTAGCTCCGTAGACGGAGCTGGAGGACGCGTAGACGAGGTGGCCGACGGCGTGCGCGCGGCAGGCCTCGAGCACGCCGAGGAACCCATCCAGGTTGGCGCTCACGTAAGCGCGCGGAGCCTCGAGGGAATGGCGTACGCCTGCCTGCGCAGCCAAATGCACCACAGAGTGCGGCCGGCAATCGGCGAACAGCGCCTTGAGCCCGTCGTAGTCGGTGATATCGCGGGCAGCAAAAGCGAACCGCTCGTGGGTGAGGAGCTTGGCAAGGCGGGCGCGCTTGAGGTCGACGTCGTAGTAGCTGTTCAGATTGTCGATGCCGTGCACGGTGGCGCCAGCAGCGAGCAATCGCTGAGCGAGATGATAGCCGATGAAGCCCGCCGCACCGGTCAACAGGACCGTCTGTGATGTTAGGTCGGGTGCGGTCATCGTCGCTGCCCGTTCGGCCAAGCGTGGCGGCTCATTGGTCCTCCAGGATCGCCACCGCCCGCGTCCACCCGGCGGAGGCAGCTTTGATCTTGACGGGGAAGCAGGCAATCATAAAGCCGTGCGCTGGCAGCGCCTCCAGGTTGTGCAGCTTCTCGATATGGCAGTAGCCAATCTCGCGGCCAGCCCGGTGGCCTTCCCAGATGAGCTTGGCGTCCTTGGTGGCAGCAAAGCGCTTGGCCGTGTGCACGAAGGGCGCGTCCCAAGACCAGGCGTCGGTACCGGTGATCTTGACGCCCCGGGAGGTCAGGTAGAGCGTCGCCTCCCGGCCCATGCCGCAGCCGCTTGGCACGTAGTTCGGTGCGCCGTAGCGAGCCCCCGCCGATGTGTTGACGAGGACGATGTCGAGTGGCCTCAGCGCATGGCCGATCCGCGTCAGTTCGGCCTCCACGTCCGCTGCTGTCGCAACATACCCGTCGGGGAAGCGGCGGAAGTCGAGCTTGACGCCGGGCTGGAAACACCACTCCAGCGGCACCTCGTCGATGCGCAACGCCGGTTTGCCGCGGTCCATGGTGGAGGCGAAGTGATACGGCGCGTCAAGGTGCGTGCCGTTATGGGTCGAGATCTCGACGCGCTCGATGGCCCAGCCCTCGCCGTCGGGAAGATCATCGGGGGCAAGGCCCGGAAAGACGGCGCATACCGCCGGCGCGCTTTGCTTGTGATCGATATAGGTGATCCTGGGCTCCACGCCCGGGGGATCGGAGGCGATGTCGCTCTGGAGCGGTACGGAAATATCGATGATGCGACGAGGCACAGAGACTTCCTCCCTCGTTCTAGTCGTTGCACAGGCGGGCGCGCTTTTCCATCCGCGCGCCGACCCTGTCAGGCGCGTGACGGGTGCGAGCCAGCAGGCGCGGCGATGGTCAGCACCGCCACCAGCGTCGCTTAGGGCCACTACTCGTCGATCCAGACCTCCACCAGATCGGTGCCCTGGAAATGGCTGGGCGACATGGTCCAGCCCCTAATCTTCTTGTTATGCACGATGATGCGGTTCCACCACAGCACCGGCACGGCGTAGGCCTGGGAGAGAATGTAGCGGTCCGCCTCGTGCACCAGCCGCGTGCGCTCTGCGCCATCGAGCGTGCGATTTTGCCTCTCATAGAGCTCGTCGAGCGTCTTGTCGGCGTGTCGGGAATAACTCATGGTCGAGGCGTCGTGGCTGATGAAGTAGTAAAGCATGGAGGTGGGATCGTCGGCCGGCTCCGTCGCCGGCCAGAGGGCAACGTCGAAGTTGCCGGAAACGAGACTGTCGAAATAGGTCTTGGTCTCGACCTGCAAATGTTCGGTCATCACGCCGATCTTGCGCCACTCGTCGATGACAAATATCCCGCTCGGCGTGTAGGGCTCGGCCACCGTGCGGTTGAAGAGCTTGACCTTGAGCCCATCCACACCGGCTTCCTTCAAGAGCCGGCGGGCCGTCGTCCGGGATTGATCAATATCGTGCCCATAGCCGACCACCTTCTCCAGTTCCGTTTCGGGCAGCGCCCATTCCGATCCAGGACGCATGATGCCGCCGACGTGCTTCATGATGGAAATCTTTGAGAGATTGGCGCCACCCCGGTAGCGATCCAGCGCAAGCGACAGCGCCTGGCGCACGCGCACGTCGTCGAAGGGCGGCCTGGCCGTGTTGAAGATGAGCAGCATCACGGTGGCCCAAGGCCCTTCGTGGACAACGAAGCGGTCTTTGGCCTTGGCGAGCAGCTGATCGCGCTCGCTGGGGTTCTGGCCGCGAAACTCCGCATCGAACTGACCACCAAGGAGCCCGGGCACGACGGCCGTGCTCTTCACAAAGAAAGCCTTGTAGCCATCGAGATAGGGGCGCCCTGGACGGAAGTAACCGTCAAAGCGTCTGGCGCTCCAATGCGAGCCGCGCACGTGCTCGACGAATTGAAAGGCTCCCGAACCCATCACCTCGGTGTCGGGGTACTTTGGGTTGTTCTTGAGTTTGGCGGCGCTGTAGACGCAGTTGAAGGGCGAGGCGAGCAAGGCCAGGAAAGAGGCATTGGGCGCCTTGAGCCTGAAGATGACGGTGGCGGCATCCGGCGTGTCGATGGCCGCGACATCACCAAACCGTTCTTTGCGCACGGAGATCACGCCCTCGGGCGGGTTGGCGATGCGCTCAAACGTGGCCTTGATATCCTCCGACGTGAGCGGTGAGCCGTCATGGAACTTGACGCCCTCGTGCAGTTTGAATGTGTAGGTGAGCCCGTCGGGTGACGTGGTCCAGCTCGTCGCCAGGTCGCCTACCACGCGCGGGTTCTCCGTGGCGTCCCACTTGACCAGCAAAGAATATTGCGGCGTCACCGGGTGCAGCAGCGCGAAAGTCTGGGAGGCGTGGCAATCGTAGCCCGACGTCTCGGCCACCACCGCAAAGTTGAGCGTGCCGCCGCGCTTGGGCGCTTGCGCCGCCGCCCCAGTGGTCAGGCCTACAATGGCCGCCGCCAGCAGCGGCAGTGCGCGCAGCATGGTATCCTCCCCTGGAGCTTTGATTTTGGCCCACCAGTATTGGCCATTTTTGCCGGTGTGGCCACAACCGATCACAGCAGACGCTGCGCGTTGGCGATGGCTCACGCTTTGCGCCGCAACACGGGGGCCGGGACGCGTTGCATCATGACGTTGACGCAGGCCGGCCTGGCGCTGGCCAGGGCGCGTTGCAGGGCCGGCTCCAGCTCTCGGGCCGCGGTGACGAGCTCACCGTGGCCGCCGAGCGCGGTCACAACGAGATCGTAGCGGGCTGGCAGCAGCTCACACCCGTGTGCCCGATCGGCGCCGTACTCGCGCACTTGGATCTGATATTCGGCGTTCCACGTAGCATCGTTGCCGACGACGGCCACGAAGGGCAGGCGGTAGCGCACGGCCGTATCGAATTCCGCCATGTGTAAGCCAAACGTGCCGTCACCCATAACGGCAATGATGGGGGCGACAGGCTCGGCAAGCCGTGCGGCGATGGCAAACGGAATGGCAGCACCGATGGATCCGGCGACTCCGTTGATGATCCGGCGGGCGGGAGTGAGCGCGGCCTGAGGCCACTGACCAATCTCCCCACCGTCGCAGACGAGGATTGCGTTCCGATCCCGTGCCACATGTGGAGCAATGGCGCCACAGAGTTGGAGCGGATGCACCTTCTCGGCGGCGGTGCTCGCAAGGGCAGGCCAAGAGGGTGGCCGATAGGCGATCGCTTCGGCCACCTCGTGTGCCCAGGGTCCCGATGGCCTCGGTGCTCCGACGCTTCGCTGGATGAGGCGCTCGGTCGCCGCCGCGGCATCGGCGATGGCGCTTGCGATGAGCCGCGGGCCCTTTGCCTTGGCAACGCGTTCGATGAGTGCCGCATCGGGCTCCAGCGCAATGAAGCGACACGCGCGGTCCACGACCGGGGGATCGGCAAAGCGCAGGGTAAAATCATGCGGCTTGCCGAGAAGCACGATGAGATCGGCTTGGGCGAGCATCTCCGCGAAGGCGCCGAGGCTTGGATCGTTGATGCCGCGCGGACTTTCCATGCCGATGGCCGGCACGCCGGTCGCAGTCGCGAGGCCGCCCAACAGCGCCCGGCCGGACGAGGTGCAGAGCGTGGGACCACCGAGAACCAGAGGCCGCTGTGCGCTTGCCAGCGCCGCCAGGGTCGCATCGGCGGCGCGGTCCGCCAGTGGCTGGCTGCCGGGTGCGAATTCTGCGGCCCGCGGCCACAGGGCGGGGGTGTCCTCCATCCTTTGCTCGAGCAGATCGATTGGC
>JAMXLN010000370.1 GCA_024281145.1 Hyphomicrobiaceae bacterium
CAAATTCGGCTCGACCGGCAGACAGATCAAATATCGCACCCTCGCAAACAAAGGGTTCTGCAACGGCCGGCAGAGCAAGCACCTCGTCGGCGACGTCTTGCAATGTCGCTGGTACGACGCGCAAACCGGCCTTGTCGCAAGCGGACATCATTTCATCGAGCATCACGCAAAGACGGCGACGGACCGGATCAGCTGCGTCGCGGTAAGCGTAGTGATTGTGCGTGATGCTGTTGAGGACTGGCACCGCCGGCTTGCGCTCACCGACTTGGCTCACGATGTTGGTCGCGATCGTTCGGTAGCTCATGCCGTACTGGCCGGGCCAATCGACGTCCGGGCGAAAGTCGGCAAACATGCTGCGTCCAGCAGGACCCGCCAGGGGTTGCGAAACGTCCGCGGAAAGCGGCATGTTTGCGAAATCGAGCTCACCCTGCGCCTGGCGAAAGACCGCGCTTGCCCGATGCGGATCTGGCTGGCATTTGCTCCATATTGCTTGCATCTCGGGAATTAGCCGCCCCGGAGCGCTGCAAGAGCCACCTCGAAATCCTTGCGCCGCGAGCACCTGGAAGATCGCATCATTCGCAGAAAATGTGCCGGGACGGAAATAGTGAGGACGATGACCGATTGCGTCTGCCCAGAGAGCCGAGGACTCCGCAAGGATCTCGCCCTGTTCGCGCGCCGACAGTCCACCATAGTGCGCAAGGAACTTGCGCCCGTGATGGCGCCAAAGTGAGTACTTCCAGGGATGCATATGGAGCCCGAGGCAGGCGCCCCTCGTCTCGAGCTCTTGAAAGAGGGCCGATTGCGCAACGGCTGCCTCCGGATGCACAAATAACGTGACGGGCAAACCATACTGCGCTGCAATGCTCACGTAGCCCAAGACCGCGTCCTCGCCCGCGCCCCAATCGACCGGTCCAGTAGCCTTGGGATGACTGGTAGCAAGGGTGGGTTCGCAGTCCATGGTCAGGACCACTTTGATTTCCTGCACGGCGGCCCTCCGCAGCTGAAAGGCGTGGTCGTAACGGCAGCATCAGATGGGGATCGATAGGCTGCCACCAGGTGGATCAGACCGCTCACATGCCCGGCTGACCTCAGCGTCAGTATCTCCCCGGGCGATGGCCGATTGGCCACCACCTTGACGATACTCCCATCGGCGGGAAATCCGTTCAAGACCGCGCAACACCCGCCTTGGCTCGGTCCGACACCTAGGCCATTCTCGTTGGGCACCTTTGGCGCTGGGCGCGCGCGACGCCAGTGAGGCCCCGCAAGGTGGCGGTCGAAAGCTCCCGTTCAGCTTGCGGTCCTGAGGACGAGCCCGTCATCGCGTCCTTGCACTCCTGGCCCAGGGACACGGGGTGCGCCCATAGCGGCACCGGCCGTCACTTGCGGCGCTCGTCTCGAGGCGTCGGGCAAGCTAGACTGTCGCCGGTTCATAGGCATGAGGGGCCGATGTCGCACGACTTGACGAATTTGGATCGCCAGAGCTTGCGCGGCTTTCTGCAACTGGTGGAACGAGAATTTCCTGACGAGATCCTGCGCATCCGTGAGCCCGTTCGCACGCACCTCGATATCACCTCGATCGTTTTTGAGCTCGAACGCGCCGGCAAGAGCCCCGTCGTTGTCTATGAGAACGTCGAGGGAAGCTCGATGCCGATCGTGACCAATATCGCTGGAAACCGCAAACTGCTGGCGGCCTGCCTGGGTGTTTGCGTCGCTGATCTGCCGACCGCGTTTCGCGAGCGCTGTCAACGGTTCATTCCTTGTGAAACGGTCAGCAGTGCTCCCTGGCAGGAACTGACCATCGAAGGAGATGACGTCGATCTAACGGCGCTGCCTATTCCGCTACATTTTGCCATCGACGCCGCGCCCTATATTACTGCCGGACAGCTCGCCGCTCGCGATCCCATTACCGGCGTCGACACTACCGGCTTCCATCGTCTGATGCTGAAGGGCAAGAACCGGCTCGGGGTGTCGCTGCACTCCAGGCGGCGCATGTGGGAATTCCACCGCCGGGCCGAAGAGCGCGGGCAGAGTCTACCCGTGGCCGTTACGCTCGGGATTCACCCGCTCCACTACATGGGTTCGATGGTCTACGCCTACCCACCCCAGGTACGAAAGTATGAGATAATTGGCGGCCTTTTCGGCGAACCCTATTTGCTCGCCAGGTGCGGCGTGCAGGACCTCGAGGTCCCCGTCGGCGCAGAAATCATCATCGAGGGTGAAATTCTCCCCCACGTAAAGGAACCAGAGGGACCGTTCAGCGAATTCACTGGCTACGCCTCCTATCGCAGCACCCAAAATGTATTTATTGCTCATCGCATCCGCATGCGGCGCGACGCCATATATCATTCGGTCGCGTCTGGTATGTCCAAGGACCACATTCTCATATCCTGCGTAACGCGCGAAGGAGAGATCCTCAATAGCTTGAAGCGCAATCTCCCGAACGTGATTAGCGTGCACGTGCCACACACAACCTGCGGCGCCTTTATGGCGTTTATAAAAATGAAGAAGACAGCGCAGGGCGAACCGCAACAGGCAATTCTCGCAGCTCTGGGTACTGAATTCTACACCAAGCATGTTGTCGTGGTTGACGAGGATATCGACATTTTCGATTTGAACGACGTGATGTGGGCAGTTGCTACACGCGTGCGACCGGAGACCGACATCTTCTTCATTCCGGGGTGCAAGGGAGCCATCCTCGATCCCACCTCTGATCCCGAAACATTCACGCTCACCAAGATGGGCATCGATGCCACGCGGCCGCAGGGCAAGGACTTTGCCGAACGCCTGATCATCTCTGAAGAGCAGCGCCGGCGGACCCGCGAGATCTTGCGGAAATCGGGAGTGGCTCTGTGATCGAGCACCCCCTGTTTTGATGCAGCGAGACCTACCCATTAGGTAGGGCGATTGATGCTGTCTCAATCAGGTGCTGCAACTGCTGGCAACATTGACGCCTCAAGCAGATCGTGGCGACCCTTGGCCGCTTCAACGACATCCGTCAAAGCGCCTGGCACACCTCGGGGCTGTGTCATCCCGCCAGAAAACCCACGAAACTTCGGTCAGCGCGCGCTTGAGAAGAAGCGGTTTGCGCGATGCGGCAGACCGAGAGTTTCTCGCAACGTCGACCCTGGATACTCGCGCCGGAACAGCCCGCGACGCTGCAATTCCGGTACGACGCGGTCGACGAAATCATCGAGGCCCTGGGGAACGTATGGAAACATGACGTTGAACCCATCGCTTGCCCGTTCTAGAAGCCACTGCTCCATCTCGTCGGCAATGCTGGCAGCGGTGCCAACAAACGCCAGCCCACCATAGCCGCCCAGCCGCTGCGCAAGTTGCCGGACGTTCAACCTCTCTCGTTTCGCCAGCTCGATCACCCGCTCACGCCCGCTCTTGCTCGCATTCGATTCTGGGATCTGCGGCAGAGGTCCATCAGGATCAAAGCCTGAGGCATCCTGGCCTAGCGCAATCGAGAGCGAAGCGATGGCACTGTCATAGTGCACAAGGCTGTCGAGTCGCGCTCTCCTCGCACGCGCTTCCTCCACCGTGTCGGCCACGATGACCAGTGCTCCCGGCAAAATCTTGACATGATCCGGATTGCGTCCCGCCCGCTCCGCGCGGCTCTTAATATCGGCATAGAGCCGTTGCGCTCCAAGCAGATTGGACCCAGCCGCAAACACAAGCTCCGCGGTTTCTGCCGCAAGCTGTCTGCCCGCGTCAGATGCCCCGGCCTGCACAATCACGGGCCAGCCCTGGACGGGCCTGGCAATGTTGAGCGGCCCACGCACTGACAGATACCTCCCCCTATGGTTGAGCGTGTGCAGCTTGTGCGGATCAAAAAAGATGCCGCTTTCGACGTCGCGAATGAAAGCGTCATCCGCCCAACTGTCCCACAGGCCCGTCACCACATCGTAGAACTCGCGCGCACGAGCATAACGCTCGCCATGCTCCATATGATCCTCAAGTCCAAAATTCAGGGCCGCGTCTGGGTTGGACGTCGTGACGATGTTCCAGCCCGCACGCCCACCACTGATATGGTCCAGCGAGGCGAACCTGCGCGCGATATGATAAGGCGCGTCGAAGGTCGTTGAAGCCGTCGCAACAAGGCCGATGCGCTCGGTGACGACGGCCAGCGCCGAAAGCAAGGTAAATGGCTCAAACGACGTTACCGTATGGCTGCGCTTTAGCGCTTCGATCGGCATGTTGAGCACGGCCAGATGGTCTGCCATGAAGAAGGCATCGAACTTGCCGCGCTCCAGCGTCTGCACCATTCGTTGCAGGTGCTTTAGATTGAAGTTGGCGTCCGGGAATGCTCCGGGATAGCGCCACGCTCCGGTATGAATGCTGACGGGCCGCATGAATGCCCCAAGATGCAACTGTCGTGGGCTCATTTTTGCCTTTCCTGTCGCCGCAAACCGAGCGCAATGCTCCCCGCTGCTGAGCGCGCGACCACCTCGCGAACGGCTCCTCTGGAGTGACATCTGCTGGTCTGCCACCATCGAGGAGGATGGGGGAGCCGCACCATTGATCCGAGCGCCTCGCCCGGACGCCTGACGATGCTACACGTGCCCGCACACATCCACATGAGATTTCCTCGCGATCTCGATGAAAACTTCTTGGTTGCGCGCCAACGCCTATTTCCTATGTCTGTCTTGGACGCAGCGTCAGCAATGCGCGCCGCGATACTGGACCTGAGCAGACGACACCCGTGGGTCTTGCCACACAACCCGCGCCACGCACCACACACCGCGCCACACAAGGAACCCGAGGAGCCAAACCATGAACGTGCACACCCTACACAGCGACCTCCTGCGAGGGGTTAAGTCAGAGCTGAACTATCTTGTAGCCACGGGTGAGAGGCCGCGCACCTATACCTATGATCCTCCCGCTGGGGCGGCACGCACAACGGTGGTGAGCGATCCGCATCAGGTCATCATCCGCGATGCACGCCCCCTTCTGTCACAGTTGTCGCTGGACGAGGAAGGTTTCGCTCTCGTCCAGCAAAAGAGCCAAACTCGCGACTTCTACGATGACGAGGAGGTGAGGCGGGTCTATTACCCCGAGGCCGTGCAGCTCTTGAAGGAGCTTACCGGCGCCGATCGAGTTCACATCTTCGACCATACGGTGCGGCGGCGCGTATCTGGTAGCGAGGATCGGCGTGCCAATGCACCGCGTCAGCCTGTCCCGCGCGTACACGTCGATCACACTGCCAGATCGGGACCGCAGCGCGTGCGCGATCTGCTGCCTGAAGAAGCGGACGAATTGCTGAACGGTCGCGTACAGATCATCAACCTGTGGCGGCCGATTCGTGGACCACTGCGCGACGCGCCGCTTGCTGTCTGTGACGCGCGGACCGTCAAGCCGGAGCATCTGGTCCCATCCGACCTCATCTATCCCAACCGCGTCGGCGAAACCTACTCCGTCACCTTCGATCCGGGGCATCGCTGGTTCTATGTCCCCGACATGAACGTCGAAGAGGTGCTGTTGCTGAAGTGTTACGATTCAGAGATGGACGGGCGCGCCCGCTTCGCACCCCACACGGCATTTACCGATCCGAACACGCCGCCCAATGCAGCTCCGCGCGAGAGCATCGAGCTCAGAACCCTGGTGTTTCACTCGCCTTGAGCGCCCGACCCGGGGCAGTACAAGGGAGGGGCCTTATTCGCCAGTCCCAGCAGCGCTGGCCAGCGACGTCGACCGCTTCAACCCCAGATCGCAACATGGACGGCGCCATTGCGTTGCCGTCCATTTGCACTTCAGTGAACCCGGGCGTGTGGGGGGCATTTGCCCACTTCGATCGCGGTGCCGCCGGGCCCTTCGTTCAGCCCTGCGATGTTGCCGCTCAAGCCCCGGCTTGAGCCCCGGCAATGCGCGAGCGTGGACCAGGGCAATTGGCGGAACCTCGACAGATAACTGCCGTTTTCGAAGAGAAATCGTCAGGAGGTCGGCATGTGCCTGGGCCAACTTGTCTTGACGACGGGTCACCAAGGGCTGGCGCTGTTCCTTGCCGACAGCTGAGCCCCGCAGGTCTTCTTGGCGCCCTGGGGCTCCGAACCAAAAAGGACAGCACGGTCATGACGGCAGACAAATTGAAAGGCAGGGTCGACGACCTTCGCTCTTGCATCGTTGCGAAATTGGCGGAGTTGGAAGGGGAACCAGAGTGGGGTGATCTAGATGCTCGTGAGCGGCTCAACGATGCGCTCAACGAACTCTCCTTGCAGATTGAGAATTTGCGCGAAGTGCTCGCAGAGAAGGAGTAGCAGAAGGTACGGGGTTGTGCCGATGGACACCGTTGCTGACGCGCGGGTCGACGCCGCGCCGGCCCTTGGGTTGGCGATTGGGGGTTGGCGATTGGGGGTTGGCGATTGGGCTAGACCACCCTCAGCCGATGGCTGCGAGGCGATCCCTCAAGAGGCTCGCGCGATCTCAAACGGTGGCGGGCGTGTCATCGGAAACGCCCAATTCCGAGCCACAGGCGGCGAGGTCGTGAACGTTGACCGTCACACGGATGCATCGTCCGTGCTCCAACCGGTACTTCCGAGCGGCCGTACGCTCGATATCTTCGCGATATGTCCCAAACACCTTCGCGTAGTCCCGCTCGAGCAGAAAGCATCCCGCCAGAAATATCAACGCCGCACGCGTCACCATGCAATGGACTTTCTCCTCGCCGCACTCGAGACAAAAGGCGACGCCTTCAGGCTTGATCACGGCCGGATCGTGGATGGCGCGAGCGGTGTGCATAGCGACATAACTGTGGCACGGCGGCCAGGTTCCCAGACATACCCTTGACGTTGCTTTCGCGCGTTCGGGGTTTCCCGAGGGCATGCGAACGCGGCGGCGGATCCCGGCCTCGGCGGTTTGCGCCCCGCGCGAACGCGAAGGAATCCCCGATCGCCTCATTACGAACAACCCCTTGGCCAAAGAAAAAGGCGCCTCGACGGGGGGCGAGGCGCCAATGAGGCGCGGTGGGGGAGGGCCAGCGCACCAGTCACCGCCAGGGGGGAACCGACGGTGAGGTGATACTGCCCAACCCTTCTCTGTGCGTCTGTTCCACGGGGAACAGAAACCCTTTACTCCGCCAGCTGCTCCTTCACCTTGGCGGCAAGCTGGGGCAGCGTGAACGGCTTGGGCAGGAAGGTATAGGCCTCGTCATCATCAAGGCTCTTCTTGAAGGCATCGTCGGGATAGCCTGAGACAAAGATGAATTTGAGACTAGGATTGGTCTTGCGCAATTCCTTCAGCAGCGTCGGTCCATCCATCTCCGGCATGATGACGTCGCTCACCACGATGTCGACCTTACCCTTCTCACGCTCCATGACCTCCAGCGCCTCGATGCCCGTTCCAGCTTCCAAAACCTCATAGCCCTGGCGCGCCAAGGCGCGTGCGGCGAAGTTGCGCACGACGTCCTCATCCTCGACCAGCAGCACGCGCCCCGAGCCAGTGAGATCGCGCGTTGCCTCCCGCTTCTTCTCCCGCGGTTGGGCGATCTCGTCCTCGTTCTCGACGATGTGGCGCGGCAGGTAGACGCGGAAGGTGGTGCCCTTGGCCAGCTCGCTGTCGGCGAAGATGTAGCCGCCGGTCTGTTTGACAATGCCGTAGGCGGTCGACAGGCCGAGCCCCGTGCCCTTTCCCACCTCCTTCGTGGAGAAGAAGGGCTCGAAGATCTTGCCCATCACCTCCGGCGTCATACCGACACCCGTGTCCTCCACCTCAATCAGCACGTACTCGCCGGCCGCCATACCCGCGCCCGCATGCTTGAGGCTTTCGCGCTCGCTCACGTTGCGCGTGCGGATGGTAAGGCAACCGCCGTCCGGCATGGCGTCGCGCGCGTTGACGGCGAGATTGATGATGACTTGCTCGAACTGGGTCTTGTCGGCTTTCACATACCACAGATCGCGGCCCGACAAGATCTTGAGCTCGATCTTCTCGCCCATGGCGCGGTTGAGCAGAGCGGAGAGGTCGGTCAGCACCTCGCCCAACTCCAGAACCTCCGCCTGCATGGTCTGCCGTCGCGAAAAGGCCAGCAGCTGACGCACGAGACCGGCAGCCCGGTTGGCGCTGCTCTTAATATTCATGATGTCGCGGTAGGCGGGATCGGTCTGACGGTGCGTTTGGAGCAGCAGATCGGAGAAGCCGATGATAGCCGTGAGCACGTTGTTGAAGTCGTGCGCCACGCCGCCCGCGAGCTTACCAACGGCCTCCATTTTATGGCTTTGAGCAAATTTCTGCTCCAGAGCCTTCTGCTCGGTGGCGTCGATCGCATAAAGGACAGCGCCCTCGCGCGCTCGACCACTCGAGCCGAGCGCACTCACATAGACACGTCGCGCCAGCTCCCGCTGGGCTCCGAAGAATACCTCGATCGGCGCCCCGGCCGTGCGGCCGGACACCGCGCGCTCGAGCGCCTTGGCAAGCTCGCGGCCGGCCTCCTCTTCGCCATCGGGTACGAGGCCCGCAACCGTGGATGGGACGCCCCGACCCTCCACCGCGAACATCCGCATGAACGCGGCGTTGGCCGTTGCGATGCGACCTGAGGCATCGGCAGTCGCGATGCCGAAGGGCGCCGACTGGAAGACGCGCGTCAGACGCACTTCGGTGTGAGCCTGCGCCTCGGCGCGCGTCGGCTCGGCACTGCGATCGAGGACCAGTGCTGAGATGATGCCGCGGGGCCCATGTCCCCGACACACGAGCTCGGCGGGAAACACACGGCCGTCCTCGCGGAGCAGGTCGAGCTCAAGGCGAGTTGCGCGCCCTTGGGAGCCGCGCGCCACGGCACGAATGAGGTCGGCACCATCGGCTGGCACGATGTCGAGCAGGCTCAACGTGCGGCCGGGTTCGGTGCGCAGGCGCAGCCATTGCGACAACGTCGCGTTGACATGGGCGATGCGCCCCTCGGGGGTGACAGCAAACAGCCCCTGGGGCAAGCTGTCGTAGAACGCCAGCGTCGCCTCAAGACCGCTCACCGTCTCGATTTCGCGCGTGCGCTCGCGCGTGACGTCCATCACCTGCCAGAGCGTCAGCCGCTGACCCTCTCTCGCCTCGGCCAACGGGCCCGCAAAGGGCCGCACGCCGACCCGGAGCCAGCGCCCCGCGCGTGCACCACCAGGCCCCGAATCGGCATAGAACTCCTCGTCTCGGGGCTCACCGCGCTCGGCGGCGCGATTGAGTCGGAAGAAGGCCTGCGCCGAATCGGGCTCGCCGGCGAAGAGCTCCTCCAGCGTCGCGTGCCGGCCCACCCTCCGGCCCGTGAGGCGCTGCAAGGCGCGGTTGCGATAGAGCGCCACACCGTGTTGGTCGACGATCTCAAGGCCGTTGTCGAGGCCGTCAGCGACCGCCTTCACCATCTCGGCTTCCGCCACGCGCTCGCTCAGGCGCAGATAGCCAACCAGCAAGCCAAATAGGAGAAAGGCCCCGGCGATCGCCAGCAGGGCCAATAGGCCCTGCACAACAAGCTCTCCAGCGCCGGTGGTACTGAGCGCAATCAGGGCGAGGCCGCCGCTTGCAGACAAGCCCAGGAGCAGCAGGGCACCAGCCGACCTTGGCAGGCGCGGCCAGCCGATCGCCGCCGCGGCCGGCCCCGGATCGTGGCGCGCCTGCATTTTTGCCATGGCGGCAAGTCTTAGCTGATTCTGCGCCAGCAGCGTTGTTAGCGACTTCAGGTTGAACGGGTGGGGACTTGGCAGCGCCTGAATTGGGCCGGCATTTGGACGCATGAACGGACTCTACGATGAGGCAACGGGCCTTCGCTGGGGGTTGGCCCACTTGGCGCCTTCAAGAAAGCAGGCATTCAGGTTAAGATGCGATGAAGGAGCCAGCGACGAGGCTGGCGCGTCGGGGAGCGTTCCACGAGAACGGCTGTCGCCTCTGGGGCACTGGGGCGCGCAAATTGGGGGCGTCTGCATCTTCCCATCGAGCGATCGGCTCAACGTTCGGCGACGTTGGAGAAACGGCACCATCTGGCTCAACGATTCCAGAGGATTTTCGGGACATGTATTGGCTCTATTGGCTGTTCATCCTGATCTTGCTCGCCGCTGCCGCCGGCGCCGCGCTGTTGGCCTACCGCACCTATGTCATGGGCGAATCGAACGTCACTAACCTCAATTTCGGCGGCTGGTTGTTTCGACCCAGACCCGAGCCGCGCCTCGGCGTGATCGAGCAGGCCTCTGTCGATGCACGCCGCAAGCTGGTGCTCATCCGACGCGATGGCATCGAGCACCTCATCATGACGGGTGGACCCGTCGACGTCGTCATCGAGACCGGCATTCAGGCTCCGCCAGCCAGCAGAATACCGGCCGAGCCGTCAGCCCCCGTGTTCACGCGCCAACCGCGCAGTTTTGGCCAAGCCGTCAACGAATGAAGAGCGTACCCCCTTTCACGCGGCGCCTCGTCCTGCAGGCCGCGCTGCTTATCGCGGCCTTTTCGCTCGGCCCTGTCGCGGCGCAAGCGCCAGCGCCCGATCAACCGCAATCCGCCGCCTCCGAAAGCGCGCAAGCGCCGCCAGGAAAGTCGGAATTGCCCGCCGAGGTCGCCGACAATGTCGCGCGGCTCACGGCCGCCATCGAGACCGCCGAAAAGACGATCCAGCACCTCACCGAAGTCGAGGACGAGCTGGGCGGGCTGCGGGTCGACGTGGAGACGATCCTCGATGATTCCTCCCAGACCGCCGAAACGCTGCGCCCCCAGCTTGCCGCCGTTCGGTCGCAGATCGATAAACTCGGCGCACCGCCTGGCAAGGACGGTCCCGCCGAGGCGCCTGCCCTCGCCGCCGAGCGGGCGCGGCTCATGGCGCTCGCAGCCGGCCTTGACGGTGCGATCAAATCGACCGAGCTCACTTGGGTACGGGCGCGCCAGCTGATCGAGAAGATCACGGTCCTGCGCCATTCGCTATTTGCCAAGAACCTAATGGAGCGGCGCCCAAGCCCGCTGTTGCCGGACTTGTGGCGCGACGTCATAAGCAAGGCGCCGCCGGTCGGCAACCGCATCGGTTACCTGACCTATGATTGGCTGCGCTGGGCGAGCATCAAGCAGTTCAAAATCGGTCTGTTGCTTGGCGCAGTGGTGATGCTCTTTGTCGCGCTGCGCATCGGGTTCGGTCGACTGACTGACCGGCGCCAAAAGCGCAACGAGCCGCCGCCGCCCTCATTCTTCGAGCGCGCCATGTCCGTGGCATGGGTGGCTCCGCTGCGCGCCCTGCCAACCATCGCCGCCGCTCTCGTCCTCTACGCCGGACTGGATGCCATGGACCTCCTCTTCCCACCATGGGGGGTCACGGCGGCTGGTGTCTTGAAGGCGGTGGTCCTCTATGCGGCGGTTTCGGCCCTCATCTTTGCAATGCTCGCGCCGCGCGCGCCGCAGTGGCGCCTTGTCTCCCTCGCCGATGGGCCCACGCGCCGCGTCGCGGCGCTCTTGTGCGCCATCACCGCCCTTTATGCCCTCGACGGCGCCCTGACGGAGATCAGTCGGGTGTTCTTCGTGCCTCTGTCGCTCACCGTCGTGCAGACCTTTGACACCAGCATCGCCTTCGCCGCCCTGCTCATCGGTCTGCTGCTCACGCCCTTCACCCCGCAGCCCGCCGAGACCGCCGCAGCGGCCGAGGTCGCCACGCCCGCAGCAGGCGCTGCCGAGCGCTATCCCCGCCATGCTCCGCGTTGGTTGAAAGTGCCGCTATGGCTGATCGCGCTCGCCATCCTCGGGCTGGCGCTGTTTGGCTATGTTGCGCTCGCGCGCTTTGTGGCGCAGCAATTGGTGCTCACCGGCATTGTTCTGGTGGTGAGCTGGCTTTTGTATCTCGCTATTCGTGCCGTTACGCGCGAGCCCCAGCAGCGGCGCTATCCCGTCGGCGAACTCCTGGAAGCTCGCTTCGGCCTCGACGCGCCCCGGCGTAACCAGCTGGCCCGGCTCACCGAGATCGCGCTCACTTTCGCCCTGGTGATCTTCGCCTTGCCGTTTCTGATGATGCAATGGGGCTTTTCCGGCGCCGACATCCGCGATTGCTTCAAGTCGCTGTTCTTCGGTATCGAGATCGGACAGTTCCGCATCTCCCTCGCCCGCATCCTTATTGGGATCGTGCTGTTTATCGTTCTGTTGTTTGCCACCCGTCTGCTGCAGCGCTGGCTTCGGGAGAAGGCGCTACAGCAGACAAGGATGGACCCCGGCATCGCCAATTCCGTCGACACCGTGGTCGGCTACATCGGAGTTAGCCTCGCCGCGTTGCTCGCGGTATCCTACGCCGGGGTCGACATCACCAATCTGGCGATCGTCGCCGGTGCGCTCTCGGTTGGCATTGGCTTCGGGCTGCAGTCGATCGTCAACAATTTCGTGTCCGGCCTGATCTTGCTGGTCGAACGCCCGATCAAGGTCGGCGACCGCATCGTGGTTGGTGATCAGCAAGGCCTCGTGCGCCGCATCAGCGTGCGCGCCACGGAGATCGAGACCTTCGACCGCGCCAGCCTGATCGTGCCAAATTCCGAGCTGATTACCGGACGCGTCCTCAACTGGACGCACCGCGATTTGCTCGGCGCTGTTAACGTGAAAGTGGGTGTGGGATATAATTCCGATCCCGAGCAAGTGCTCGCACTACTGAAGACGTGCGCGGACGAACACCCCGATGTCCTGCGCACACCAGCACCGATGGCCTTCTTCGACAACTTCGGGGACAGCGCACTGATATTTACCTTGCGCATCTCGCTGCCCGATATCGCCCAAGCCGGCAGGGTCCAATCCGACCTGCGGACCGCCATCCTGAAGGCCCTGCGCGCCGCCGGGATCGAGATCCCCTTCAATCAACTCGACGTCAATCTGCGCGAGCGCGACGGCGTGAAGCGCTATCTCACCAGCCACGCCCGGGACACCAACGCTGGCCAGGTGGTCGAACCTGAGACGGCCGGCGTGCGCAACGGCAAACGCTTACCGGGAGCAGCGGAGTAGGCCGGGAAGGGGGCGATGACCCCTTAGCGCTCTAGTCTTCCCGAAACACCTTCTCGCGACGTTCGTGACGCTCCTGCGCCTCGAGCGACAACGTTGCGATCGGTCGCGCATCGAGCCGCCTCAGCCCGATAGGCTCGCCGGTCTCCTCGCAGTAGCCATAGGTGCCCTCTTCGATTCGTGCCAGCGCAGCGTCGATCTTGGCGATCAACTTGCGTTGCCGATCGCGCGCCCTAAGCTCCAGAGCGCGGTCGGTCTCGGACGTGGCACGATCGGCAAGATCAGCGTGCTGGGCGGAATCCTCGTGCAAGACGAGCAGGGTCTCGCGATTCTGGCGGATGATCTCTTCTTTCCAAGCCACCAGCTTGTTGCGGAAGTAGGCGCGGTGATGCTCGTTCATGAACGGCTCGTTCTCGGACGGGCGGTACCCATCGGGTAGAACGATGCTGCTGGCCTGCGAACGGCTCTTCTTTCCCGCCTTGATGGCGGGATGCTTCGAAGTCAGCGTTGCGCGGGCCGCTTCCCCGTTCAAAGTCTCCTTTGTGCCCCCCTTGCGAGCGGGGTTCCGGACCACCAACTTCTCGTGATTGCTCTTGCTCATCCACGCTTCCCAGTCACCCGTAGGAGTTGTATCGGCGCGGCGCGAGCCGAGCGGCACGATGCGCGCGCCCGTATTTAAGCCGCTGTTTTTTCAAGTCAAGCCATTGCCGTGCGGCGCAGCACAGAAGGCTTCCCTGCCGGCTCAGCCCAGCCCGAAGTCGCGCCTCAGCCGCAATAATTTTCGCGTCTTACAAAGTATGTAGGAGGCCATCCACGGCGGCTAAATCTATCAGGTACTTGCATGTTTGCGCCGCGTTCAGAGGTCAGGGAGCTTGAATACTTCACCAAACCATGCCCCCATGGGCTGGACCAGCGGTGACAGCCTGGCGGAAAAACGCGAAGACCGCTCCGCGACCAGCGTCCTTTTCCCAAGAGCCCAAGGCCGACGGCCCAAAAAGTGGCACAAAGTCGATGGTCGCTCGACCCCAACAGGGGCGCATCCCCCGCGTTTTCCCCCCGAGGTGCGTCCTGAGCGCCACTTTGAAGAGGCGGCGGCAAGGGGGGCCTGCAAGGGGAGGTACCGCCAAGAGGGGGTGGCAGGACCTGGCGCTCCTTTTTGCCCCCCTCGGCGCTTGAAGCGACCCCGGAGCCCCCGTAAAGTCGCCCGTCGTTTTGCCGGGCCGGGGAGCAGTTGCGCAAGGTCATGCAGTTCAAGGGCACCAAAGACTACGTCGCGACCGATGATCTCAAGGTCGCGGTCAATGCCGCCATTACCCTGCAGCGGCCGCTGCTCGTCAAAGGAGAGCCCGGCACCGGCAAGACCGTGCTGGCCCAGGAAGTCGCCAAAGCCGTAGCCGCCCCGCTCATCGAGTGGCACATCAAATCGACTACCAAGGCCTTGCAGGGCCTCTACGAATACGATGCGGTGAGCCGCCTGCGCGATAGCCAACTGGGTGACGCGAGGGTCGGTGACATCAAGAACTACATCCGCAAGGGCAAGCTTTGGGAAGCGTTCACGATGGACCAACGCCCCGTGCTGCTCATCGATGAGATCGACAAGGCAGACATCGAGTTTCCGAACGACTTGTTGCAAGAACTCGATCGCATGGAGTTCTACGTCTACGAGACGCACGAAACCATCAAGGCCAAGCATCGCCCTGTCGTCATCATCACCTCCAATAACGAGAAGGAGCTGCCCGACGCCTTCCTGCGTCGATGCTTCTTCCATTACATCAAGTTTCCCGACGCGGACACGATGCGCTCGATCGTTGAGGTGCACTTCCCCAATCTCAAGGGACGGCTTGTCGGCGAAGCACTGAAGGTGTTCTACGACGTGCGCGAGGTGCCGGGCATCAAGAAAAAGCCGTCCACCTCGGAACTGCTCGACTGGATCAAGCTGCTGCTCAACGAGGATATTTCGCCCGAGACGCTGCGCGAGAGCGACCCCAGGAAGCTGATCCCGCCCCTCCACGGGGCGCTCCTCAAGAACGAGCAGGACGTGCACTTGTTCGAGCGTCTGGCGTTTATCGCCAGGCGGCAAGGCGCGCAATAGCCGCCTTTAGGCAAAGGTGGCCCCGCCTCTTTGCCACCGCACGCGCCTATTTCAGGTCTGTCAGGCGATCAGCCGGGCCAGGATCACAACAATGATGGCGCCGATGGCCGCGACCACGACCTGCTCGACCCACTCATTGCCGAGATTGAGCTTCCAGCCGGCCGCATTGAAGACAAAGCCGCCGACGAAGGCGCCGATGAGACCCGTGATCAGGTAGCGCAACAGGCCGCCGCCGCCCCCCACAACAACGCTGGCGAGCCAACCCGCGACGATGCCGATCACGGCCCAGATCACGAGCTGCTGGGTTTGGGCGTTCCTGTTCATGGCTCTTCTCCGTCGTGAGCCGCCCGGTCACGCGCACGATACCGGGACCCTGCTGAACTCTGACCGACTCGTCAGACCACGTCGAGGCTTTGCGCCCCGGCGCGGCGCTTTTCTGCGCCGCACAACGGCCGGCACACCCCACTCGCGGTCGGGGCCAACGACGGGAGCCCCAAACCGGTAGCCGATCGGACCCGGCCCGGGCGAGCAAGGACCTGCGAACCGATGCGGAGGATAGCCCGCGATAGGCCGCCCGGCCGCGACTGGTCCTTTGGATCCCATAAGGCGCTCTCGGTGCGCTCACATGTGGATCACGCGGCCGAATGCGTCGAGCACGCTCTCGTGCATCGTCTCCGACAGCGTGGGATGCGGGAAGACCGTGTGCATCAGATCCTCCTCGGTGGTCTCAAGCTGCATAGCAATGACAAAGCCTTGAATCAGCTCGGTCACCTCAGCACCCACCATATGGGCACCCAACAGCTGACCTGTTGCAGCGTCGAAGATGGTCTTGGTCAGCCCCTGATCTTCACCTAAGGCGATGGCCTTGCCGTTCCCGATAAAGGGAAAGCGACCAACCTTGACCTCGCGGCCTTGCGCCTTGGCCGCCGTCTCGGTCAGCCCCACACTCGCGATCTGCGGGGTGCAATAGGTGCAGCTTGGGATCTTGAGCTTGTCGAGGGCGTGCGGTTGCAGCCCTTTGATGGCTTCCACGCAGATGACCCCTTCGTGCTCGCCCTTGTGCGCCAGCATCGGCGGTCCGGCCACGTCGCCGATGGCATAGATGCCCGGCACGTTGGTGCGACCGTGACCATCGATGAGGATGGTCCCGCGCTCAATCTTGACCCCGAGCCGCTCCAGACCGAGGTTCTCGACGTTGCCGACCACGCCGACGGCAGAGATGACGCGCTCCACGGCGAGCGTGAGCGTGCCGCCCTTGCCGTCCTCAATGGTGGCCTTGACGTTGTCGCCACCCTTGTCGAGCTTCGACACCCGAGCCCCGGTCATAATCTTGATGCCCTGCCGCTCAAAGCTCTTGCGGGCAAAGGCCGCGATCTCCGGATCTTCCACGGGCAAGATCTGCGGCAGCACCTCGACCACCGTGACCTCGGCACCCAAGGTACGAAAGAACGAGGCAAACTCGATGCCGATCGCTCCCGACCCGACCACGAGCAAGGATCTGGGGATGGCGGGTGGCACCATCGCCTCGAAATAGGTCCACACGAGCTTCTTGTCCGGCTCAAGACCGGGGAGGACGCGCGGCCGCGCGCCCGTGGCGAGAATGATGTGCTTTGCCTGGTAAGCGCCAGGGCCAAGGGCCCCCTTGGGTGCCGCACGTGTGGAGGCCCTGACGGTAACCTTGCCGGGCGCCTCGATGCTGGCTGCACCCCAGATCACTGCGATCTTGTTCTTTTTCATGAGATAGTCGACGCCGCTGTTGAGCCTGCCGGCGACCCGGCGTGAGCGTTCAACCACCGCCTTGGCATCAAAGCCGATCGTCTCCGCGGTGAGGCCATAAGCCTTGGCGTTCTGCAGGTAGTGGAACACTTCTGCCGAGCGCAGCAGCGCTTTGGTCGGAATGCAGCCCCAGTTGAGACAGATGCCGCCGAGGTAGTCGCGCTCGACGATGGCCGTCTTGAAACCCAACTGGCTCGCGCGGATCGCGGCAACATAGCCGCCGGGACCAGCACCGATGATGATAATGTCGTAGCTTTCATCCGCCATGGGAGGAGGTGCTCTTGCCGCGGGGCATCGCCTGCGGAGGCCATGGCCTCCCATTCAACCGGTTTCGCGGCCTTTGCGCAAAGCGGATGGTGCGGCCTGGTGAGGACTGCTCAGACGTGGCAACGCGCGCCCAGGTATTGGTTGAGCAGCAAGTTGTAGCGATCAACATCGGTTTTGTCTTTAGGGGCGAGCTTCTTGCCAGCGCTAGCGGCCTCAACCTTGGCCTGGGTGCCCTTGCGATCGAGGGAGTCGAGCTCGGCTCGAATCGAGCCGCACGTTTGCCCCGGTGCCAGTGTCGTTGCACCCGGATCGCCGCTGAAATTGTCCCCCTCCGCGCACCCGGCGAGCGCGGCAATGGCCATCGCGGCGGCCACTGATAAGACCGTCCTCGATACCGTCCGGGTCACTGCTGCTCCCCTTGTTCCCTGCATGTGCCGCCAACCCTTACGAAACACAATGCTTTGGCGTTTTCAACTGTTGTGCGCGGCAGTGTGACTGACTTGCAGCACAACAACCCCGCGCGCCCCTTCCGCGCGCCCGGCTGCGAACGTTCGTTCCGCCCCTTGGCGCCCGCCATGCCGACACACCAGCCGATCGCGCACGCCAAGGGCGGCCTGCCCTCAGAGCACACGCTGAAACGCTCCCACGTTGCAAGGGCTAGTTCGGTTGTGCAGTTGCCGCGCTCGCCGCCTTGGGCGACGCCTTCGCCTTAGGCGGTGGCGGCGGCGGTGGCTCGGGCGCCGCGTCGATCGTCGCCGATTTCGGCATAACCGTCGAGCACCGCAGCTGGAAGTCGGCGTTGGCCTTGGTGAGCTGGTCGGCCTTGTTCAGATCCGACTGCGTCATCTTGTATTTTTTGGCGGCCGCCTTTTCGATCTTTTCGGCGACGCCCTCCTTGCGCAATGCTTCTATGCGCGAGGCAAGCGTGACACACATCGGATCGAGTTTGGCCTCCGCGGAGGTGCCGAGCGCACCGGTAGTGAAAAAACTTTCGCCTTCGCCAGCGCATCCTACCAGCGCCACAGCCACGCCCGCGAGGGCCAGTGCCTTCGCGGTCGCACGATTTATGAAAGACATGGCAACACCCCCGAATAGCGTTGTGGCGGTTGAGCGTACGCCTAGAGCTTTACATTTATTCTTCTACTTCCGACTCTTATTCCCGAATGTCAGCATCCGCAAGCTCAAGGCAAGCATTGCGCCGCAACTTCTCCAGCAATGGGGGCCCGAATCTGTGGACGAGGCCGGCACGGTGGCCGGACAGCCACGCCGGCATGGTGCCGGCTTACGCCAGCATGCGCACGGGCTCCTCGATCAGCATCTTGAAAGCATTGAGCAGCTCGGCGCCCACCGCCCCATCCACCACGCGATGGTCCCCAGACAGCGTGCACGACATCACGGTGGCCACCTCGACGCGGTCGTTTTCGGCGATGGGCCGCTTCTCCCCCGTCCCGATGGCGAGGATGGTGGCGTGCGGAGGGTTGATGACCGCCTCAAACGTCTTGATGCCATACATGCCAAGGTTGGAGATGGAGGTCGTACCCCCCTGATACTCATGCGGCGCCAGCCGGCGCTTGCGAGCACGCTCGGCCAAGTCTTTCATTTCGTTGGATATTTCTGAAAGTGACTTGGCTTCGGCATGGCGCACGATGGGCGTGAACAGTCCGCCCTCGATGGCCACCGCGACACCGACATCGGCGTATTTGTGACGCAGCGTGCCCCCCTCGGTCCACGTCACATTGGCAGCCGGCACCTGCATAAGGGCCAGCGCCAGCGCCTTGATCACGAAATCATTGACCGAGAGCTTGAACGCGCGCGGGCCCGATTTGGGTGCGGCGGCATTCATCTGGGCGCGGGCGTGCAACAGGTTGTCGATGCGGCATTCGATGGTCAGATAAAAGTGCGGGATCGTCTGCTTTGCTAGGGTAAGCCGTTGCGCGATCACCTTGCGCATGCCGTCATGGGGCACGACCTCGTAGGAGCCCTTGGCGTACAGTGCGAGGATCTTATCGTCAGGCATCGCTCGCGCCAGCGCCTGCGCCGGCACCGCCGCGACGGCGGTCCCAGGTTTCGCCTTCCCCAGCGTGGCTCCATCCCTCAGCGCGGCCTCCACATCGCGACGGATGATGCGCCCGCGCGGACCCGAGCCCTTGAGCGCGCCGACGTCCACCCCCAGCTCGCGCGCCAAGCGACGCGCAAGGGGGGATGCGAAAACGCGACCATGGCCGTTTGCCTCAGGGGGAAGGCCTGGCGATCCGCCGCCCCTGCGCGCTTGCTCCCGGGCCGGCGAAGGCGGCTGCGGCGCCGGCGCCGGCTCATTCATCGCCCTAGGTTGAGGCCCAGCCGCACGCCCCGCTGCGGCAGACGCATGCCCATCCCCTCCCCGTTGCGCCGACGGCGCCTTGGGGGCCGGCGCCTCGGGGGCCTTGGGCGGCGTGGGAGCGATGGCCGCGCCAGGGCGCTCGCCTTCGGCGAGCAGCGTGGCAATCGGTGTGTTCACCTTTACACCCTCGGTCCCTTCGGGCACGAGGATCTTGCCGAGCGTGCCCTCGTCGGCAGCCTCCACCTCCATGGTCGCCTTGTCGGTCTCAATTTCCGCAATGACGTCTCCGGCCTTGATGGTCTGGCCCTCTTTGACCAGCCACTTGGCGAGCTTGCCCTCCTCCATGGTGGGCGACAGCGCAGGCATCAGGATCTCGTTTGGCATGCTGATCTCTCGGGCGTGCCCGAGGGGGCACCCACCCCCTCGCCTCTTCACGATGGGATTGCTTCTCAAAGCTCGGGAGCAACCCCCAGCCACACGATCTCCGTCGGCGTCCACTTGACCTTCCGACGCGCAATGCGCGCTTGGAGTGTCTCGCCATCATACACAACCGGTTCCCCTGAGCGGCCCCGCAACTCGGCAACGGCAAGGCCACGCACGTTGAGCGCGGACCACGTCTGGCCGCGGTCCTCCAGGATCACTCCAGCGTAGACCCCGCAGCAGGCGCAGATCAGGCTCGTGCCGCTGCGCGTGCCGAACTGGTACCGCGTCAGCGCCGCCCGTTGCATGTGGAAGGTGGCGCTGCCTGCAGGATCGGACGCCGTCATGGCGCCGTGCCGCGTGCAGAAGGAACACTGGCAGGCCCGCACCTGCAACGCCTCGGGCGCCTGAGTGCTCCGCAGCGTGGCGCGGATCGCGCCACAATGGCAAGTGCCCCTAAGCGTCCACATCCCAGCCACCCTCTCAGCCTCGCGTGGTCCCAGTAGGCCTCAGGCTCGGCGCGTTCAGGTGGCGCACGTGATGGTGGTCCTCGAGCTCGCCCATGTCGCTCGGCCGGTCGATCCCGAGCGATGGCGGAGTGACCCGTAGGACCGCCGGTGCGCCGCGTTGCATATCTCCACCGGTGGCGCTGCTGTCTGCGGCTCGGGCCATCAAAACCTCGCTTCCAGTCCTGACCTGGTTTGCCTCACCCGGTTTGCCTCACCTTGCATAGCACACGGCCTTGACCGCCTCGACGACCAGCGCAGCGTTCGGCAGTGCGAGACGCTCCAGGTTGGCGGCGTAAGGCATGGGAACGTCCGCACCGGAGATTTTGGCCGGCGGCGCGTCCAAATAGTCAAAGGCCTCAATTGCCACCCGAGCACAAATTTCGGAGCCTACCGAGCACACCGGCCAGGCCTCCTCGACCGTCACGAGACGGTTGGTCCTCTTCACCGATTCCACGATCGTCGCAAGGTCAAGCGGGCGTAGCGAACGCAGATCGATCACCTCAGCGTCGATACCCTCGCCCGAGAGCTGCTCGGCCGCTTCGAGCGCGTATACCATGCCGCGCGCGAAGGAAACGATGGTGGCGTGGCTACCCGCCCGCGCCACGCGCGCCTTGCCGATGGGCACAGTCCACTCCCCCTTCGGGACGGGGCCATGCGCGCCGTAGAGGATCTCGTTCTCAAGCACCAACACGGGATTGGGATCGCGTATGGCGGATTTGAGCAGGCCCTTGGCGTCGGCCGGGTTGGATGGCGCCACCACCTTGAGACCTGGCACATGCGCATACCAGGCCGAGTAGCACTGGCTGTGCTGGGCGGCCACGCGCGCTGCGGCGCCGTTGGGGCCGCGAAACACGATGGGGCAGCCCATCTGCCCACCCGACATGTAGAGGGTCTTGGCCGCCGAGTTGACGATTTGGTCGATCGCTTGCATGGCGAAATTCCAGGTCATGAACTCGACAATGGGGCGCAAGCCGGCCATGGCGGCGCCGACGCCGATCCCGGCAAATCCCTGCTCCGTGATGGGCGTGTCGATCACGCGCTTGGGGCCAAATTCCTCGAGCAAGCCCTGGCTGATCTTGTAGGCACCCTGATACTGGGCCACCTCCTCGCCCATCAAGAACACATTGGCGTCGCGCCGCATCTCCTCCGCCATGGCATCACGCAAGGCCTCGCGCATGGTCTGCGTAATCATCTCCGCGCCGGGGGCGATCGCCGGCTCGGCCGCCGCCGGCTGCGCTGCGGGTGAAGCTGCCACGCGCGCGGCCGGCGCGGCGGGGGGCGCGCTTGGTGTCGATGCTTTGGGCGCCGCAGGCGGGGCCGGGGCTTTGGGCGGCGCGGCGCCACCTTCGCCGTCAAGCAGCGCAATCGGCGTGTTCACCTTCACGCCCTCGGTGCCTTCTGCCACCAGCAGCTTGGACACCTTGCCCTCGTCCGAGGCCTCAACCTCCATGGTCGCCTTGTCGGTCTCAATCTCAGCGATGACATCCCCGGCCTTGACGGTCTGGCCTTCCGCGACCAACCACTTGGCGAGCTTGCCCTCCTCCATGGTGGGCGACAGCGCAGGCATCAAGATCTCGGTCGGCATTTCCTCGGGTCTCTTCGTTGGAGGGGCAAACCCCTCAATCCATCCTTGAACTGATGCGCTCCTGCCAATTCGCTATGGCGGCGCGGGCGGCCTCCCGCCACGCCGGGTCGAGCAACCTTCCCCATGGAACCGGTCATCGTGCGCGGGCATACGCCTGCGCGATCGTGCGCGCCCACAGGCGCCCCCACTCTGGCTCGCAGGTGCCTCCACGTCGCGACGGCTCCTCGTCCTCCAGATTCGGCAGTCCCGCCTTAACGCAACAGCGCGCGCCGTCCTCAAGCCGGCACCAACACGTCCGTCCACAGCTCACCCGGGGCGGGCTCAACATCGTTTTGGGCGAACTCGGCGGCAGCGTTGATGATGGTGCGCACGTCCGCGTCAATGGCCTTCAGTTCCTCCTCCGACACGATCCCTGCCTCGAGCACGCGCCGACGCACCTGCTCGATGGGATCGTGCTCCTGGCGCATCTTCTGCACCTCCTCGCGGGTGCGGTATTTGGCCGGATCGGACATGGAGTGGCCGCGATATCGATAGGTGAGCATTTCCAGGATGTAGGGGCCAGCACCATCGCGCACCTGCTTCACCACGCGCGCCCCGGTCGCCTTGACGGCACGCACGTCCATGCCGTCAACCTGTTCGCCGGGGATATCGAACGAGCGGCCACGCTGCGAGAAATCCGTGGTGGCCGCCGAGCGCTCCACCGATGTGCCCATCGCGTACTTGTTGTTCTCAATGATGAACACGACCGGCAATTTCCACAGCTTCGCCATGTTGAAGCTTTCATAAACCTGGCCTTGGTTGGCGGCGCCGTCGCCGAAGTAGGTGAGACACACCCGCCCGTTGCCACGATAGCGGTTGGCAAAGGCGATACCCACGCCCAAGGGCACGTTGGCGCCGACGATCCCGTGACCTCCGTAGAAGTTCTTTTCCTTGGAGAACATGTGCATGGAACCGCCCTTGCCCTTCGAGTAGCCGCCCTGCCGGCCCGTGAGCTCCGCCATCACGCCCTTCGGGTCCATGCCGGTGGCAAGCATGTGGCCGTGATCGCGGTAGGTTGTAATCACCTCGTCGCCCTGCTCGATCGCCATTTGCATTCCCACCACCACGGCCTCCTGGCCGATGTAAAGGTGGCAGAACCCGCCGATCAGCCCCATCCCATAGAGCTGCGCGGCCCTCTCCTCGAAACGGCGGATGAGCAGCATCTGGCGATAGGCGGCAAGCTCCTCATCGCGGCTGAAGCTGGGAACCGTCTGCTGACCGTTGGGGCGGGACATCAGGAGGTTGGCCCTTACAGAGATGGGGGGATGGTCTCACGAACCCTATAGGAAACGCCGCGCCAAGGCCAGCTGGCGCCAAGCGCTGCCTGGGCACAGGCCTAACGGGGCGGCGCCGGCTTGGCGATCTCGCCTGGAAGGACCACGACCCGGTCCCCGGGGCGCGCAAACCCCAGGACCTCAATCGCCAGCTCCTCGACAATATCCGGGTCAGCGGCGTCGATAAGGTGCACCTCCTGCTCCAGGCTGGCGCGCTGGGCCTCGAGGCGCGCGATCTCCCGCTCCAGTTGGCGAGAGCGTTCGATCAACAGACTGCGCGCCTCAAGGCCACGCTTGCCGACGATGGCGTGATAGGCGAAGTAGCCCAACCCACAGACACAGAAAAGCGACACCAGAATCTGCCGCGGCCGGCTCTTGCGCCGATCGTACATGGAAATACTTGGACGTACTTTGGGTGCGACGCGAGACCTCGTCAGGGTCCTACGGGACGCGGCAACCATATCGCTCAGCGGTTAAGCCCGCGTAAAGCTAGCCGGTCGGAGCCGGCCCCTAGCGGGTCGATGTCACTCGCGCGCGGAAGGCGCGCACAAACGATTGCCGAGCGCCGACCTGCCTGCATAGCTCGCTTCGTCGCTCAGCTGCTCCTCGATGCGGATGAGCTGGTTGTACTTGGCGATACGATCGGAGCGCGACAGCGAGCCCGTCTTGATCTGGCCGGCATTGGTGGCGACCGCGATATCGGCGATGGTATTGTCCTCCGTCTCGCCCGAGCGATGCGAGATCACGGCCGTGTAACTCGCGCGCTGCGCCATCGCCACGGCCTCGAAGGTTTCCGTCAGCGAACCGATCTGGTTGACTTTGATCAGGATCGAGTTGGCAATCTTCTGGCCAATGCCTTGGGCCAAGCGCTGGGTGTTGGTCACGAACAAATCGTCGCCGACCAGTTGGCATTTACCCCCCAGCGCCTCCGTAAGCACCTTCCAACCCTGCCAATCGTCTTCCGCCATGCCATCTTCGATGGAGACGATGGGAAAGCGCGACACGAGGTCGGCCAGATACTTTGTCATCCCACCGGCATCGAGGGATTTGCCCTCTCCCTCGAGCCGATATTTGCCATTTTTGTAAAACTCCGTTGCCGCACAATCGAGCGCCAAGACCACGTCCTCGCCCGGCCTGTAGCCGGCGCTCTCAATCGAGCGCATGATGAAGGAGAGGGCCTCCTCGGCCGACTTGAGGTTGGGAGCAAACCCGCCCTCGTCACCCACGTTGGTGGCGTGTCCAGCGTCCTTGAGACCCTTGCGCAAAGTGTGGAAGATCTCCGAGCCCATGCGCACGGCGTCTGCACACGTGGGCGCGCCCACTGGCATGATCATGAACTCCTGGATGTCGATGGGGTTGTCTGCATGGGCGCCGCCGTTGATGATGTTCATCATTGGCACCGGCAACAGGTGGGCGTTGGCGCCCCCCAGATAGCGGTAGAGAGGCAGCCCACTGGCCTCGGCCGCCGCCTTAGCCACCGCCAAGGACACCCCGAGGATGGCGTTGGCCCCCAATCTGCCCTTATTGGGGCTGCCATCGAGCTTGCTCAACGCGTCGTCGATACGCCGTTGGTCCTGTGCATCCATGCCGGCGAGGGTATCGAAGATCTCGCCGTTGATGGCCTCCACCGCCTTCAGCACACCCTTGCCGAGATAGCGCTTGTTGTCGCCATCGCGCAGCTCAATGGCCTCATGCGCCCCGGTCGAGGCGCCGGAAGGCACGCCCGCACGGCCCTGCGAACCGTCCTCGAGGATCACATCCACTTCAACGGTGGGATTGCCGCGGCTGTCCAAAATCTCGCGGCCGATGATGTCGACGATGGCGGTCATGAGATGGTCCTTGCCTTGCAGAAGCCTTTGCCTTCTCTACGTGGTTTGGCTGCGTTCTAACCTGTATCATCGCGCCCCGAAAGCCGGGTTATACACGGGAAGAGAGCGCGCGTGGATGAGGCAAACCACAATGCGCACCAAGACGCGTTGTGGCGGCGGACCGGCGCACGCTGTTGCTGGCAACGTCGTTCGCCCTCCTTCTGTTCCTCATAGCTGTCACCGGCCTGCCGGAGCGGTGGCGATGGCAAGGTTCTTTCCCGAGCTCCGGCTGCGAGGCGGAGATCCCATGGGCGCAACGACAAGCCTGGTATTATTCTCTGCGGGTCAGGACTCCACAGTGTGTCTGGCCTGGGCACTAGAGCGCTTTGCGCGTGTGGAAACCATTGGCTTCGCTTACGGCCAGCGCCACTCCGTCGAGATGGCGCAGCGTCCCCTGATCCGCGCGAAGTTGGCAGAAGGGTTCCCAACCTGGGCCGCGCGCCTCGGCGAGGACCACGTGCTGGAGCTTGCCGCCCTCAGCGCAATGAGCGACACGGCACTCACACGGCAAGCCGAGTTCCAGATGACGGCAACAGGCCTGCCCAACACCTTCGTGCCCGGGCGCAATCTCCTGTTCTTCACCTATGCTGCCGCACTCGCCTACGGGCGTGGCATCCGCACGCTCGTCGGCGGCATGTGCGAGACCGACTTTTCAGGTTACCCCGACTGCCGCAACGACACGCTGCAGACGTTGGCCAAAGCCATCTCCCTGGGCATGGCCGCACAGTTCGCGATTGAGACGCCGTTGATGCGGACCGACAAGGCCGGCACTTGGGCGATGGCACAACGGCTCGGCGGCGCACCCCTCGTGGACCTCATCGTCGAGCACACGCATTCGTGCTACACCCCCGAGCGCACCACGCGTCGGGCCTGGGGCTATGGCTGCGGCCGGTGCCCGGCGTGCGCCCTGCGCCAAAAAGGATGGGAGAAATGGCAAATCGGCAAGACCTGATCCAAGCCGTGGACCTCGCCATCGCGGGCGACTGGAAGGCGGCGCACGCGATCGTGCAGCAAAGCGAGGACGACACCACGTCCTGCTGGATCCACGCCGTACTGCATAAGATCGAAGGCGATGCCGGCAACGCGCGCTATTGGTACCGCCGCGCTGGCCAGTCTTACGAGGCCTACGCGGAAACCGCGGCGGAGCTCGCCGCCATCAAGGCCGCACTGACCTACTGATCGACGTGACACGGCCAACGTGCGGCTGGCCAAGCCTCAACCCGCCAATGGAGCGCACGCGCTGCGGCGCTTCGGGCGCCTGCTCATGGATCCGCTATAAGGCCGATCCGGTCGTTTGCTGGTCGTGGGTTCCGCGTGTGCCGGTCTCGCCTGCACCGCGGCACCCTCCGGTAGGGCGAATTGACCGCGCACGCACTGCATCGCCCGGCCCCAGCACCATGGCAAGGCGCTTACTCGGCGGCTGCAGCTTCCCCCCACAAAGAGTTGGCACCCCGTTCGCGCGTTTGCGATTCAGCGAGGCGGGCAAGCAGCTCATCGGCAAGGTCGCGCAGTACGCGTCCCAATCTCCCCGGATATTTGGCGGCATAGGATCGGCGCCGGGTCGAAAAATATGCCGCCGTCTGCAGCGCCGTGGTGCGCGGGATGGCGTGCTTGAAGCAGCGACTCTTGACGTTCTGGCGCAGCCAGCGTGTGAACTGTTCGTCCTCAGGCGCGTGGGGATCCTTCATGCTGATGACGACCCCGAGGTTCTGTGCAAATCCCATGTCGGCGTCGCGCTCGCCGAACTGGTGCAGGAATTGCAGTCCACGGGTCGAGAGATAGTCGGGCTTGGCCGGCGACAAGCAGAAATCCGCCTCGCGTAACCAGCACTCTGTAAGCACCGATAGTCCCGGCGCGCTGTCGATAAAGATCAGGTCGTACGCCGCCGCCACGTCGGTGAGAAACGCGCGGATGTGATGGCGCAGATGGGCCTCTTGATAGCCCTTGGAGACCTCCCGCTCGAAGAGCGTCAGGTGACCTCCGCCGATCAACAGATCGATGCTGCGCGCATCGTCGACGTCGGAAACGCCACTCACGGCGAACGCGCGCCAATCGACGGACGCCCCCCGCAGCACCTTGGCGATCAGGTAATCGACGAACGTCCGGTTCTGCTCCTGTATCGTCGCCAGCCAGGTCCCTGGCAGCAGCATGGTGCTGAGGCTCGCGTGGGCATCGGAATCGATGACCAGCACCTTTAGGTCGTGATGGACGGAGATAGTCTCCGCCATGGCAAGGACGAAGGTGGTCTTACCCACGCCCCCCTTGGCATTCATTACAGTGATGCTGTTGCCCATAGGGTGTTGCAACCCCCAATAGCCGAAGCAACGCCCGCACCACCCATAGACAATGGCGCAACCAAGGAGAATTTGTGGCGCCCAGCCGAGACCTGCCTTGATCGCCAATATTCGCACGTATCTGCCACCGCGAAGCCGGCCTCGCTTCGTGGTGGTGTGGCGCGGGCGTCGGAAGTGTACTTCCAACCCCGCGCGCACGAATCAGCTAGTTTGCGCCCACACATCGCCTTGGGTTGCACGTGCGAGGGTGCCGCAGCTGTGGAGAACCGCGGCGTCGGGGTCGACACAATCTGAGGCACAACAACAACAACTGAGGGGTGTCCCATGCCGCCAGTCCTGCGCAAGCTTGTCGAAGTCGCCATCGTCATCGGCCTGACCGCCGCGGTGGCCTTCCTGATCATCTTCGCCAACAGCTTCCTGACGGCGCGCGGGGGCACTGCCCACGGCTTCAACACCTGGTATGCCTTCATCATGCGGCCCGATATTCTGGGCACCATGATTTTGACCGCACTCGTCACCATCGGCTATAGCATGTGGCAGCAGGGCGGCGGGCGCCCGCGCGGGTGAGGATACCGACACGCGATCCAATCACTGAAGCGCGCGCCTTCGGCGTGCGCTTCAGCGTGTTTTGAGCGCGCGCTCGCGCCAAGGCACGGGCGCGACGTCGCTTGGGCCGAGTCCGTTCGCGGGTTTCTCCAGGGGTCGGCGCGGTTGGCCCTTGCGCTCGCACCACGAGCCCTCCAGCAACGTCCCCCAATTGCGCGGCATCCGGTGATCGCGCCCACGCCTGGGCGGGGCGCGCCAGTCGGCACGACAAGCTGCAGGCCGAGGGCACCCCCGTTAGGAGAGCAGACACCGCGCGCCACGCCAGCGCCAGCGGAAGTTCCAGTGCACGGATGGGCTCGGGCGAAACCCCATAGGGCCTTGGTCTCGCCGGGATAGGTGCCGGCCGGCCACAGCGGTGGTTCTGCGCGTGGGCGTTTTGCCCCACGCCCACGTGCCCCCTTGGCCTTAGCGCTCAGCTCACAACTTTGCCCCATCGCCAGGGTTGACCGCTAGGACAACCAACCTTGCCTAGGTGCGAAACTCGCAAGCAGGGCAAGGGCGGGCAGCTTCAGTTGAGCTCAGTCAACCTCGCCGGGTCAGGCTTGCGGCCAGTGACGCGCTCCAGCGCAATGGCAGAGAGTACCTTCGATGCCAGGGTTTTTTTGCTGGGATCTGGATCGACCTCATTCGCCTGAGCTGGCGGCGCGAAGCCGGTTGATATCGGCGGGTTGTTGGCACAGCCGGCCAGCAATCCGGCCAAACCGACAAGCACACAACGCAAGATCGCAAAACGCAGGTTCATGAGCACTGCGCGCAGCACCATGCCCCAGCCCCCTCGGTTTCCCCCGGTGATGGCCGCAACCCCTTGGCCATGGCCAAACCTTACCCACCCGAAGGTCGCTGGCAAGCGCAAAAAGCACATGCCGGCATTTGCCCACCGCGGCGGGGCTCCACGCACAAGCCCAAGGCCCGAGGAAAAAATGCCGCACGCTCCCCAGCCATCATCCTGGCCTATCAGCGCAACAATATTCCTCGCGCGGCTACGTTAATATTCCTCGCGCGGCTGCGTTGGAAAAATCGGCTACCATTGCAAGAGCACCGAGCCCATGTGCGAGCGGGGCGCAGCTGGCGTCCGCTGCAAGACTACGAGAATGGCGTCGATGGTTTCGCCCGCCACCGAACGTGTGGTCAATCGCGCTCCTTGACACCTGGCTCGCTCCTCGCCGCATGGAGGCGAGCGCCCTCGGTGGCTCGCAAGCGATCTTGGATGCCTATCCCGCAGGCTCCTCCTTCCGCCGTTTCCCTGCAGGAAATCGATGCCGCAATTGCGCTTGCAGTCTCGTGCGCACCGTCCCATCACACGCCCACTCAGCAGCGCGTGAAGAGCGAGACCACGCATTCCCATGTCTTCTTGGTCGCCTGCTTGACGCTCTCGCCCGCCTTCTTCACCTGCTCGACGGTTTTGTCGTTGGCCTGCTTGGCGAGATCCACCATCGTCTGGGGCGGGGCATCCGGCGCCGGCGCGGCAGGAGCTGCAGCGGGCTTGGCGGGTGCGGCGGGAGCCTCGCGCGAGGTAGACACCTCCGGTTGCGACAAAGGCTCCAATGCGGTCCAGGGAATGCGCTTCACAGCACCATCGCAGTCGAACACGGTGCCGCGCTTCACACTGCAGGTGGCATGCCCACCCTCCTTCGCCATGGCCGTGACGCACAGCATTTGCAGCGACTGCCCACCGCGCGGCTGCGCCCCGTCGACGACACAGCGATATGTTCCGGGGGGATCGCTGCAGGCGACGCAAAATTCCTGACCTTCGGCTGAACCGGTCACCAATGCCAGCAGGAGGGCGAGGCCCGGACCGAACCGGCAACCGCTGCACCCCAACGCCGTTTCCAACACCAGCTTCATCTAGCTCCGGCTGCTCCCCGAATGCGACATTTCCGCGATCTTACGGCCCGCACCGCGCTCAGGGCGTGCCGTTCCGGCCGTGCGCGCGATAGCCCGGTCGCTCCGTCAACCGATCGTAATAGGCCGAGACGGCCTTGAACTCGGGCTTGTCAAAGCGGATGGCAAACCAGCGATTTACGACGAGGCCAACGGGAATGTCGCCGATACTGAAGGCCGTACCCATCACGTAGGGACCGCCAGCCGCCAGCTGCTGCTCGAGCACGCGCATCTGGGCCGACCAGTCCTTGATCCCGCCGGCGACCATGTTGGCAAAGGCCGGGTTCTTGACGACGAGGCCGTGAAACACGGGGCGCATGCCGTTGGCGAAGTCGGTCGAGGCCCAATCCATCCAGGCTTCGGTCCCCGCTCGTGCCTGCAGATCTGTCGGGTAAAGGTCGGCGCGGCCATGCTTGGCAGCCAAATAGCGCACGATGGTGTTGCTCTCGCGGAGCCTGAACGCGCCATCGTCGATCACAGGCACCACGCCCACGGGATTAATCTTTCGGAAGATTGGATCGTCCGTCGGCCGATAACCCCGTCCCCAGTCCTCGCGCTCGTACTTTTCGCCCACCTCCTCGAGCATCCACAGTACCTTGCGTACGTTGATGGAGTTGGCGCGCCCGTAGACCTTGAGCATGACACGTCTCCGCCGATGTTTGCCGCCATCCTATAAAGAAACTAGCAAACGCGTGAGATGGAAAACATGACCGCGGCCACCGGCTTGATCGGCGCTTCGGTTGGCGTTGGCCACTGCGCCGTGCCAACTCCCGTTAGAGTTGATTGCTTGGGAAGGGCCGCTTGCGGGAGCGGGGCTGAGCCTTTTGATGCTTTGCGGTTGATCGCAGATGAGGATAGGGCCGGCCATCCGACGCGGGCCAGCGTTGTGCACGTTCATAGCCCCAGATAAAACTTCTTGATCAGATCGTTGTTGTTGAGCTCTTCCGCAGAGCGGCCTTCGACGGCGATCCTGCCGTGCACGATCACGTAGCCGCGGTCGGCGATGCGGACGGCCTGGGTGAAATTCTGCTCCGCCATCAATACGGTGAGCTGGAGTTTTTCCTTGAGCTCTTTGATCGCATCGATGGTGCGGCTGACCAGCAGCGGCGCCAGACCCACGGAAGGCTCGTCGACCAGCAGGATCTTCGGCGCCAACATCAGCGCGCGCCCCAGCGCCAGCATCTGTTGCTCGCCGCCGCTCATGCTCCCGGCGAGCTGGCCGCGCCGCTCAGCCAAACGCGGGAAGGTCGCAAAGCACCCCTCCAAATTCCGCCGCAATTCGGCGCGCGCTGCTCGTCGGAAGGCGCCGAGCAGCAAGTTCTCCTCCACAGTCAGCTTGGGAAAAAGCCGGCGCCCCTCCGGGACCAATGCAATGCCGAGATCCACGATCTGCTCGGTGCTAAGCTGCGTTAGGTCATGAGACCGGCCTTCGATCTGGGCGAGGATGCGTCCGGCAGCCGGCCGCACCAGCCCCATGATGCACTTCATGAGCGTGCTCTTGCCGTTGCCGTTGGTGCCAAGCAGGACAACGGTCTCCCCCGCACCGACGGCGACCGAAACGTCCTCGATCACGCGCACGGCCCCATAGCCGGCATGGATACCCTCAAGCAGGAGACTACTGGCCAAGGTAGGCCCTCACCACGTCGGGGTTGTTGACGACGTCCTCGGGCCTGCCATCGGCAACTTTACGGCCAGAGACCAAAACAGCCAACCGCTGCGAGAAGCGCATGACCGCCCGCATGATGTGCTCGATCATGATGATGGTGATGCCCTGCGCGTTGAGACGCATGAGAAGGGCGATGATGTCCTCAATCTCGGAATGCGAAAGCCCGGCCATGGCTTCATCGGCAATCAACAATTTCGGCTCTGCCGCCATTGCGCGGGCAAGCTCCAGCTTGCGCATTTCCACCTGAGTGAGATCACTTGGGCGGCGCCGGGCCTTGCCGTCGAGCCCGACCTGCCGCAATAGATCGAGGCAGCGCTCATCGAGCTCGGCGGGAGAGCTGATCAGCAAAGAGCGTCGCCTGACGGTATAGAGCAGCGGGACGCGCAGATTGTCGGCCACGGTGAGGCTGGTGAAAGGTCGTGGCAGCTGAAAGCTGCGCGCGAGCCCCATGTGAGTGCGCCGATGGGCCGGCAGACCATCGAGAACCTCGCCCGCGAACCGCACCGTACCCGTTTCATTGTGGAGCGTGCCGCACACACAGTTGACAAGGGTGCTCTTACCGGATCCGTTCGGGCCGATGAGCCCGAGGCGCTCGCCGGGTGTCACGTCAAGGTCGATCCCCTCGAGTGCCACGAAGCCGCCGAAGCGCTTGGCAAGCCCCCTAACTTCGAGCAGCGGTGCGGTCACGGCTTCCTCCGCGCGTGCTGCCAATCGAAGATGAGGCCCATGATGCCGTTGGGCGCGATGACGACGAACACGACGAGCAGCACACCTACGAGCAGGAGATTGACCGCGGAGGAGATGGTCACAGTGGCGATTTGCTGCATGGAGCCCAACAGGATTGCGCCGATGAGGGGGCCTGCCCAGCTGGTCGTGCCACCGATCATCGGCATGGCGATCGAATTGACCGCATACTGCAGGCCAAACGTACCCGCAGGCTCCACGTAACCGATATAGTAGGGGTAAGGCGCACCGGCCATGCCCATTAAGGCGCCGGAGATGGCCGTGGCAATGAGCTTCAGTCGCAGCGTCGGAACTCCGGCCGCCTCTGCCGCCATCTCGTCATCGCGGATGGTGGCAAAGCCATAACCCAGACGCGAGCGCTCGATCAGGCGCGCAACCGATAGCGCAACGGCCGCGAGCAGCAGCATGATCGCAAACAGGTACTGGACATAACCGAGTTTGAAGCCGACCATGGGAAGGCTCTCCTCCCGGATGATGTAGGCGCCGCGCGAGCCTCCGACGAACTCCCAATTGATGACGAGCGTCTGCAGCACGACGGCCATCGCCAACGTGGCGATCGCGAAGAACACCCCGCGCAGCCGCAATGTGAGATAGCCCATACCGAGACCGATCACGCCCGCTACGGCACCACTCAGAATGACAAGCGCGGGAACCGAGAGCGGGAAAAGCGGCTGCAGCAGTTCGCCTAGCGTGCCCGACAGGTAGCGGCCCGAGTTGGCTCCGATCTTGTGCAGGGCCACGGTGGTATAGGTGCCGATGGCGAAGAATGCAGCCGTGCCGAAGTTCACATAGCCGCAGTACCCGCCAAGGATATTCCAGGCGGTTGCGAGCACGATGAACTGAAGCACGACGTACCCGGCGAAGAACAGGTAATCGCTCCGGATGGCGAGAGCGAGAGCAAACACGCCGGCGCCAGCGGCCACCATGAGCAATGAGAATTTCCACGGCCGCATGGATTAGCGCCCCAAGATGCCGGCGGGCCGTACCGCCAGCGTGGCAAGCAGGAAACCAAAGGACACCGCCGGCGCCCACGATGGCCCGTAGAACGTAGCCGTGAAGCTTTCCACGACACCCAGCAGCATGGCGGCAATGACCGCGCCGGGTAGGCTGCCCATGCCGCCCAGCACGCAGATCGCGAATGCGCGACCGATGTACTCGCGCCCAACCGATGGCTCGACCGGCTGGATGATGATCAAAAAGGCACCTGCCAGCGCCGCCGTGGCTATGGAGACACCGAACGCCACCCGCTTGATGCGGGTCGGATTGGCAGCCAGCAGTTGCAGCGCCAGCTGATCTTGCGCCACCGCCTGGATGGCGCGGCCGATGAAGCTCTTCATCAGGAATAGTTGCAGGCCCAGGACCATCAGCAGCGACACCACGCATGGCACCAGCATGCGCAGCGGCAAATCGACGAAGCCGATGTGCCATGTCGGCCCGATGTAACGCGCCTCCACGTAACGGTAGTCGACCCCGAAGGCCAGGATCAGACCCACCTCCGTGATGAACAGCAAGCCGAAGAAGAAGGCGAGCCCGCGCAAGGCCTCCTGCCCGCGCCTCTCGAAAGCGGCGTAGTAAACGAGGTAGATGCCCATGCCTAGGAAATAGAACACCGGCAGCATGACGATGGCGGTTACCACCGGATCGGCCCCCGTTGTCGAGTTGATGATGTAGACAATGTAGGAGCCAAGAATGATGAAGCCTGGATGGGCGATGTTGACGATGTCGAGCATGCCGAACGAAATCGATATGCCGGCCGTCACGGAGGCGTAGAACCCGCCAATCAGGAGGCCAGCCACGACGGCGTTGATCAGAAGGTCCACAGGAATATCCATAGTGATCCCTCTTGCCCAGCATTGCGAGATCGCGCGTGCCCGGGGACGGCCTGCCATGGCCCGTTCCCATGGCGACCCGGCGCGGAAAATCGCTCAAGCAAGGGGCTCCTCCCGAAAATGAGCCGCTCTAGTGGCACGCGGCTGGCGGGCCATTTAGCAGCAACGCTTGGTGCTTGGCTATCCCGCAGCGAGGTGGCTCCGTCAGCGGATTGTTGGTCGTGCTTTTTTAGCCGCCGCGGTTGGCCCATGAGCCGGCTCGAGCGCTCGCCGATGGCGCTCCCGGAACGCGCATTCGCGATGTCAGGTCGATGCCCTAGGTGGTGGCGGGCAGGGAAGGCGTGGAACGTGCACAGGCCGCGTTCTACGCCGATCCCACCGCCTGCTGGCCGAAACCGCGCTCCTCCACTCCCGCGAACCGGCAGGTTAATCGCCTTGCCGAGCCTGCGATTGCCGCAGCGAAGCGTCCCCCAGCAGCTATTCGGCCGCGGCCTTGTGCGCAGACAGCACGTTGTCCGCCAGTCGCCCCGTCAGCTCGGCCAGGTGATGGAACTTGGACGAGAAGGTGCCTACGCCAGCGGTCGCTGAGCGCAGCTCCACGATCAAGTCGGCCATCTCCGACTCTGGGATCTGCGCGCGCACCACATCCCAGCCGGGCCACCCCTCGCGTGCGTCGAAGCCCAGGATCTGCCCGCGACGCTGGGGAATGATGCCGTTAATGCGGGCGGTGGCGTCGGTGGGAATGGCGATCTCCACTTCCATGATGGGCTCAAGCAATACAGGATTGCACTTGGGCATGCCCTCGGCCATGGCGATGCGGCCGGCCTGCCGGAACGCCATGTCGGAGGAATCCACCGAATGGTAGGAGCCATCGGTGAGCGTCACCGAGACATCGACCACCGGAAAACCGCCCAGTGGCCCGCGTTGCAGGTAGTCCGCCACGCCGATCTCGACCGAAGGAATAAACTGGCGCGGCACCACCCCGCCCGTGATCGTCTCGGCAAATTGGAAGCCAGTGCCGCGCACCAAGGGTTTGATCTCGAGCACCACATCACCAAACTGACCGTGCCCACCCGACTGCTTCTTGTGCCGACCTCGGATCTCGATACCCTTGCGGATGGTTTCCTTGTAAGGCAACTGGCGCGGCTTGGACACGGCGTCCACCCCATACTTGCGCTTGAGGCGTTCGAGCGCCACGCGCAGGTGCATCTCGCCCTGGCCCCATAACACCATCTGGTGCGTGTCCTTGGCATGCTGGAGCCGGAGCGAGGGATCCTCCTCCATCAGGCGCCCCAGTGCGCCCGTGAGCTTCACCTCGTCCTTGCGGTCCTTCACACCGATCGCCATGCCGAACACCGGCTCCGGTGCATCCGGCACCTTCACTTGCGTGCCGCCGGCCCTCTCGGTCGACAGCGTTTCGCCCGAGTAGATCTTCTCAAGCCGTCCGAGCGCCACTGTCTCTCCGGCCCTGGCGGCGGCCCGCTTCTTGGCCTCCTGGCCCAGCATCCCGAATGCCGCCGCAGCGCGCTCCTCGGACCTGGCGCCCTGCACAACCGTGCCTTCGCCAAATTCGCCCGACAGCACGCGTACCAGCGAGAGCTTGCCGCCATGCGGGGTATACATGGTCTTGAGCACGAGCCCAGCGGATTTGGCGTTCTCAAGCTTCAACCGCTTCGCGGTGCGGTCCACAAACGGCGCTTCGTGGCGCAGGGCCTTGAGCAGCCGCAGAATACCGTTGCCGTTCTCGGCCGAACCAAGCAACACCGGAACAATTAGACCCTCCTGCAAGTCCTTGATGAGGTCGGCGAACACCTTGTCGCGGGGCGGTTGCGCATCCGACAGCAGCTGCTCCATCAATTCGTCATCGTAGTCGGCGAGCTGCTCGAGCATCTTGAAGCGCGCTTCGCTCTCGCGCTCCTTGATGGACGTCGGCATCTCAATTACCTCCGACTGGGCATGCGCGCGATAGACAAAGGCGCGCTCAAGCGCGAGGTCGACGAAGCCCGAGGCCGCGCCGTTCTCCCAGATCGGTATCTGACGCAGCACCAGCGGCCGCGAACTGGCTGGCTGCAGGATCGGGAGGATGTCACGCACACCAGTGTCGAAACTGTCGATCTTGTTCAGGAACAGAAATCGGGGAATGCCGCGGTCTTCGAGCTGCTTCAGGATCAGCTGCAGCGCCGGAACGCGCTTGGGATCGGGCTCGCAGACCACGACAGCGGCATCGCAGCCGGTGAGCGCAAGCGCACCCTCGTGCTGAAATTCTATGGAACCGGGGGCGTCAATGAAGGTGAAGTTATCGCCGAGGAAGCTGACGTCGGCAACGTTGAGCTCGACGCTCATGCCATGGTCGCGAGCTTCTTGGCTGGCGTCACCCGCCGTGTTCCGATCAGCGACCCGACCTTGGCGTGTCACAACGCCGGTGCGTGCCAGGATTGCTTCCAGAAGTGTCGTCTTGCCCGAGAGATAAGGCCCAACGAGTGCGATGCAGCGGGAGCTGCGGCCGCCTGGGCCGGCGGATTGCCCCATGGAGTCCTCCTTGAGATTGGCTCAGGCAACGGAACGCGACCCGCGCGCGCCCGCGCGCCTGAGCATCCGGGGCGCGTGACAGTATCGTGAACCTGCCTCGACGCGAGCGCAAGCGCTAACGGCCTTGTGCCGGGCGGCAGCCATGAGGCCTCAAGCTTGAGGGATGAGGAATCAGGAACTTGGCCTGAGGTACCAAGGCGTGCGAGCTTAGGCATAAGGTAGGGATAGGCAGCGCCTGGCATGGGAGTTTGGTGAGCCTCTCCATTCAGCACCGGCACACAAGACCGCTGCTCAACCGCAACTCTCTCTTTCCGCCCAAATCCCTTTCGCCCAAGTCCCATGGCAACTCACGCAACAAACGCGGGGACCAGAACCCAAGAGCACAGCGGCGCGCCTGGTCATAGGAGTCTCGCAGCGCAACATGAGTGCGCTTGCGCAGCAGCCCGTGCGCGAATGAGCTGATCACGCAATGTTGCAAAATTTTGCTTGACGGGCTGCACGAGCACGCGGCTTACTCTTTATAAGGCGTGATGCCGGCACGGCAGCGACGGTTGGTGGGACGGCGCACAGACGGCGAACGCTGCGCCCACAAAGGCAAGGTTGTCGAGCCCGGCTGTGAGTGAAGGAACGCCTAGCCGGGCTTGCGAGCTCTTGTACGATGGGTATCGAGACCTTGAACACCGCCGTGCACGCCGCCGGCTTCGCCATGGCGACGTCGGACGAGCCTGCGGACGACCCCAGACCTGACAAGTTGTTGCAGAGCGAGGCGTGGCGTCCGGGCGAGGCCGCTCTGCTCAGTCCGGATGATGCGGCGGCGTCAAAAGCTTCCCCTCCCAGCATCGCCGAGCGGCTCAAAGGTGTCCTCGGTTTGCTGGGTCGTGGCGCACCAGCGTGACGCGTGGGCTGATCCGATCAGCAGCACGACGCCCGTGCGTCCCACGATGCAAAGTTGGCATGCTGAGGAGTGGACCGCCACGCAGGTCCTAAGTGCTCGGCAGAATCTCTCCTGACAGCTCGATGATCGCACGTTGAGCGATCGGGTGCGAGCAGACGCGCGGCCGCCGTCGTGAGCCACCGGCCACCCCGGCGGGTGCTCATGAACCCTCTCCCAGGTCGCGCTCGAACAAGAGGACGCGTGGTCCAGTTGTCGTCTCGCCAATGTGCCGGAAGCCCAGCGCGCGATAGAGGGCCTGGGCGGCCGTCATGCCGGGCAGCGTGTCAAGACAAATGCGCCGGTAGCCAAGCCGGCAAGCCTCGGCCATGACCGCCCGCGCCAGCGCGCCTCCGAGCCCGCTGCCCCGTTCCCCCGGGCGCACGTAGAGACGCTTCATCTCACAAACATCGGGCCTTCCCGGCACAGGCCGCAGGGCGACGCAGCCGAGGAACTCCTCGCCGCCAGCTCGGCGCGCCAGCAACATGGTACCCCTTGGCGGCGCGTAGTTGCCGGGCAAGCTGGCAACTTCCGCATCAAAGCCCTGGAAGCATAGCGAAACTCCAGTGTCAGCCTGGTATTCGCGCAGCAGGTCCACGATCCGTTGCCGGTCGCGTTCGCTGAAGCCGTACTCGAGCACAACCTTTGACATGCCAATCACAGCAGCATCAGCGCGCAGGCCGCGGCGACAAGTAAGGCCAATGCGATCCGCCGATACCGACGGCACTGCAGGCACTCCCCAGCCAGCTGCAATCTCCCCAGCTTGGTCATCAGTTGACCTTGAGCGCGAAAGATCGCTCTGGCAAGATCGTCAGGTTCGGTGTCGGGGGTTGCGACATGAATGTCATTCCATTCCCGCGGGAACGGTCCCAGCGCGCGTTGACGGGCGCTGTCGAGCCGCCGGTGGCCCTGGGCCGGCCGATAGCGGACGCGAGGGCATCATCGCGCGAGGACGAACTCGAGGAGTTCGAAGACCGCCGGCGCGTGCAGCAAAACCTCGCCGCCTGTCTGCTGGTCGTCGTCCTCGTCGTCACTGGGGCCTGGATCGTTGAGCGCCTCAAGATCTATTCGCGCACGCTTGCTTGCCTCGAATCCGGTCACCGTCATTGTATTGTCCTCGACCCGCGGCATCTTCCATCGCGCTGAAACAAGAGCGCGCCGCGCCAGGCGAGCGCGCCGTCGTGCGCGAAGGCGCCGGGGTTTCGAAGCGGCAGTCAAACCAGCGGTTCTAGCGCTGCTCCAGCTGCGCATAAACCGCGCTCGCCAGTCCCATCAGCTCATCGCGGCCAAGCCGACCTGCGATCGCGTAGGCGAGCGGGCGGTCGACCCAGTAGAAGGCGCCAAAGCCGTCGCGCTCAGCGAATTGGAAGGCAGTGTTGTTGAGCCCCGTCTCCTTGCGCAGGTAGAGCGTGAGCCGCCGGCCGGCGCCGTCCTCGTACATGAATTGGGCTGCGGGAAGGCCGCGGTCCGGTAGGAGGCGGCCGCCCACCAGTTTCCAGCCCAGCGCCGACAGTGTTGGCGCCCGCACATTGGCGCCGAGGCGCTTGGTCAGCCACTGCACAAGATGGGTTTCCTCGGCCGCCCCCACCTCCACGGGATGGCGCACCTCCGGCACATAAACGCTGTGCGCACCGATGGCGGTAGCAACGAATGCACTCTCCGGCCTGCGGGTCTCCACCGTCAGACCCCGGATGACGTAGCCCGCGGCGGCAGCCAATGCAGCGATCAACACCGCGACGAGCACTTCAATCCATCGCCGTGTGGAATGGGAACGCTGACCGGCGACGCGCTCGGGCATGCCCGCCAAGACCTGCTTCATGCGCTCGGGCACAGGCGCGTCGAGCCGGCTCGCATAGCGCTGCACGATCGCCTCGTTCAGATCGCGAAAGTCGCGCAGCAGGGCTAGCTCGACCGGACTAGCGGCCAGCAGTGCTTCCATCTCCGCCTGTTCCTCAGCGGCCAACTCACCGTCGAGGTAGGCATGCAGTTCGGCCTCGCCGATGTGGCGCTCGGGTGTCATTTCACCCTCCGCAGCGAAGCCTGGCCGCTCTTGCCACCACCCTCAAAGCCGCCTTCATAGCCAAGCAGCGTACGCAAGCGCCCTCGCCCGCGAGCTAAGCGCGACATCACTGTGCCGATGGGAATGGCGAGCACCTCGGCCGCCTCGGCATAACTCAAGCCCTCAAGCCCAACCAACAGGACGACCTCGCGTTGTTCGCTCGCCAGCATTTGCAGCGCCCGGTCGAGATCGCGGCCGCTTGCTCCGTCGGCGGCCGGTGCCGACTGGTCGGCGCCGACGCTGTCAAGACCCACATGCGGCGGTCGGCGCGACTTACGCCTCAGCCCATCAACATGCAGGTTGTGCAGAATCGAAAACAGCCATTTGCGAGGGCTGTCGCCGTCGCGCCATTGCGCCAGCCGGGCCAGCGCCCGCTCCAGCGTATCCTGGATCAAATCGTCGGCCTCGCCATCATCTCCCGTAAGCGCACGCGCGTAGCGGCGAAGCCTCGGGATTTCGGCTGCAACGGCATCTCCGCGAGATGACAATGAGAAGCCTTTCCGCTGAGGACAGACCAAACGATCTGGAGACGACGCAGGGACGCAGTTTATTCCAGCGCGCCCAGGAAGACACACCTATCAGGGACTTTCAAAATAAAGTGCACGTCGGAATATTTACAGCCCGGGGTCGCCTAGTATCTTTGCGAAGCGCGGTTTTGAACGCCGCATGATCGGGTGGGCACAGGCGGAGAGCTCCTTGACGAGCAACCGTCGGCGTGCACCGAAAGCAGATGCTTGACGAGGAGGAAACCCATGCTTCGTGTCGTGGCGGCCATGGCGGCTCTTGCCATCGGTGCGACGGTCGTTCTGGCTCAGAACGCCGCTGTCATCGAGCAGCGCAAGCAGGCCATGAAGGCGTTTGGAGGGGCGGCCAAGGGACCTGGCGCCATGAGCAAGGGCGATGCACCCTTTGAGCTGCCCAAAGTCCAAGCCTCGCTCAAGACCATCCAGGAGACGGCCGTCAAGGCGAAAGGCCTATTCCCTGACGATTCCAAGGTAGGAGAGACCGACGCGTTGCCCGCGGCTTTCGAGAAGAAGGCCGACCTGCTCGCGCGTTTGGACAGTCTTGCTGCGGCCGCGAAGTCCGCAGAAGGTGCCATCAAGGACGAGGCCACCTTCAAGGCCGAGTGGCCCAAGGTCGTCTCTCAGTGTGGCGGTTGTCACAAGGAATATCGCAAGCCCAAATGAGCCAACGGGCCGCCAGAGCAGGGTCAGGCGGCACTCCACAAGCGATTGGCGGGCCCGCAACGGTAGCAACGGGTGCGCGGAGATATCTCAACGCGCCTCTCGCACTGTTTTGCTGGCCCGCATTCGTGCGCCAGGGCTGAAGCTGACGGCGTCGCGCACCGGTGGCAGCACTGGCTGCAAAGCTAGCGGGATGCGGCTTGCCAAAATCTGCGGCTTGCCTACCCTGCGTTGTGTGCTCCCTCAACCGCACATCCTCGCCTACGCGGGCATCGCGCCGAGCCTGGCCAGTCCGCTGCTTCACGCCGGAGCCGGAGCCGCGTTGCTCGGCCGCATCACGCTCGGGCGCAACGCCTGGATGGGCGCGCTGAGCGTCATCCGCGCCGACGGACATTTCATACGTGTCGGCGACGAATTCCGGCTGGGCACCCGCGCGACGCTCCACATCAACCACGAGATCTACCCCTGCGTTGTGGGAGACCGCGTCGCCGTCGGCGCCAATGCTTGCGTGCACGCCTGTACCGTTGGCAGCGACGTCGTGATCGGCGACGGCGCCGTGATCCTCGACGGCGCGGTCCTCGAGGACAACGTGGTCCTGGATCCCGGCGCCACGGTGTTTCCCAACAAGCGGGTACCGGGCGGCTCGCGCTACGCGGGCAGTCCGGCAAAGCCGGTCGCGCGTCTCGAGAGCGACGAGGTGGCCGCCCGACGGAGGGCCATAATCGGCGCGCCCAGCACCGGCGACGAAGCCCTCTGGTTGCGACAGGTGCCGGCCGACGCCTCCAATATTCATCCCAGCGTCTTCATCGCCGCCACCGCGTCCGTGCGCGGTCGACTCCTTGCCGCCGAGGACGCCAGCATCTGGTACAGCAATGATTTCGATGCCAACAGCGCCACCATCTCGATCGGCGCGCGCACCAACATCCAGGACAACACGACGATCCGCTGCGCCACGCAACAGGGGGTCAGCATCGGCCACTCCTGTACCGTCGGCCACAACGTGACGATCCACGACTGTGTCATTGGTAATGAGACGCTGATCGGCATCGGTAGCTGGGTGGCGCCCGGCACCCGGGTCGGCAACCGCGTGTTGCTGGCAGCCGGGGCACGCACCACGCCCGGTCAGGTGCTTGAGGACGGGTGGATGTATGCCGGGCGCCCCGCGCGCAAATTTGCCCTGCTCGACGATGCCAAGCTCGCCCTCACCGAGCTCATCGTTTCACAGTATTGCCAATACGCCCGCGACTTCACGGCGCTCGAGCGGGACGCGCTGGGTGCATAGCGGCCGCTAGCTCGCGGGGCCGGCCGCTTGGCCACCTTCGTGCTCACACTTCAAGCACCGCTCGGAATTCGCTTGGCGTCATTCCCATTTCGCGTCCGAAAACAGCGGTGAAGCGGCCATGGGAGAGGCCGACGGCTTTGGCGATCTGCCCGATCGACAAGGTGGCGTCGTGCAACAACGACCGCGCATGCAACAGTCGACATTGGGTCAGGAACTGGTGCGGGCTGCGGCCCGTGGTGTCTTTGAAGGATTTGGCAAAGTGGAAGAGGCTCATGCCGGCAGCCGCGGCGATGTCCTTGAGCGACATATCAGCATTCAGGTTGGCAACGATGAACTCCTGCGCACGTTTCAGTTTGCCCGGGGCCATTGCGGAGATGCGCTCGCTCGGCCGCGGTTGTTCGACGTTGGAATGCGCAACAATGAGATGCGACGCCAAGTCATGGGCGATCTCCTCGGTGAGCAGGCGACTGGCGTCGGGCTCGGCAATCGCCTTCAAAAGTCTGTGCGCGATGCGTTCCAGAACGAGGTCGCGGATAATGAAGCGAGGCACAACGTCGACACACGCGGGATCGCGGTCGGCCGCCGTCTCGACCGCTTGTTCGAACAGCTCGCGGTTGAGGAACACCAGCGCCACGTCACCAGGCTCGTCAAACACCCATCGGGTGGCCGCGTCGGGGGGCAGGATCGAAAGGTGTCCGGCGGCGCCGCGGCCGCTCACCCTCCGCCCATGGATGGTGCGCTCCAGGCGCATCTCCTGGCCATAGTTGACCCCAAAGGTCGGCGCGCCGAGCGGCGGAAGGGAAATATCCAGCTTGCCCATCCGGAAACGGGATGCGGCCACGCAGCTCCATTGACTTGACGGGCTGACGAGCGTCACCTGCGCCACAGCAAGCCTGTGGACGAGCTCCAACACTGCGTGTTCGGGGCGCCCCGCTTCGCTCACCGACATTTACCCCCCAAAAAGCCATGCGCCCAGCTGCAAGACCGAATAACGCGGTGGGCCCCGAGCCAGCGGATGCTCCCGGAAATATTCCCAAGATCCAGACAGCCAACTGGCTGACGGCAGTTGGCAAATTGAGCACCATCAAAACGGTAATGTCTGGGCCGCGCAGGTTGAGGTCGGGGTTCCAAGTTCAGGTTCCGGTTCAGGCGCCAGTTCCAGGTCCCCGATGGCTGAGGCGATGGGCGCTCAGGTCCCGCCCCAACGGGGCCAAACGGGAGAATGTTCAGGCAGTCTCTTTACCCCGCACCGGAGAATGCCTGATCAGGAGGACGACAACGGCCAAGGCCGGGTCGTCCTCTTTTTCTTCATGCCGCAATGGATCGCAGCCAAACCATAGACCCACCCTTGGCCCCTGAGCCCGCCCCTCAAGCCCGGCAACTGCCTAATCCGACGCTGCCCTAGCCCGCCAACATCCCCGCCACCATCTCGCCAATGGCGAGCGATGCCGTGAGCCCGGGGCTCTCGATGCCATAGAGGGCGACAAGGCCACTTTGCCCATGGACCTGTGGACCATGGATGGCAAAATCAGGCACCGGGTCGCCCGCTCGGTAAAGCTTGGGACGAATGCCCGTGTAGTCGGGGTGTAGGCGCTCCATCTGCAGGCCGGGATAGTAGCTGCGGATGAGATTGAGGAATTGGCCAAGCTTCTGCGCCTCAAAGCCGTAATCGATGTCCGGGATCCACGCGATGTCAGGGCCGAACTTGCAGCGGCCGCCCACGTCCACGGTGGCATGCAGCCCGAGCCAGGCGCCATCGGGCATGGGATAGATGTGGCGCTTGAAGGGCGACCGACCGGACAACGCATAATATTGCCCCTTGGCATAGTAGGTCTCCGGCGGCCGATATTGGGCACCGAAGGCGAACGTGCGAGCAAGCCTCGTGGCATGCAAGCCAGCACAGACAACAAGATGCCGGCAGGTGATGGTGCCACTGTCACCCGCGGTTGCCAGTCGAAAGCCGCCGCCGGCCGCCTGCTCGATCCGCTCGACCGGACAGCGCAAGACCACCAAGCCGCCGTTGGCCTCGATGTGTCCCTCAAGGGCCAGCATGAAAGCGTGGCTGTCGATGATGCCGGTTGAAGGGGACAGAAGTGCAGCCACACAGGCAATTTCCGGCTCCAGTGCGTGGGCCGCAGCGGCAGCCAGCGGCTCCAGATCCGTGACGCCGTTCTTGATGGCGGTCTCACGGATGGCCGCAAGCTTGGGCACCTGGCTCTCGTTGGTCGCCACCAGCAGCTTGCCGCAGCGTGCATGGGCCACGCCGTTGTCGGCACAAAAGGCATAGAGGAGCTCCTTGCCCCGCACACACAACTTTGCTCGCAGGCTGCCCGGCGGATAGTAGATCCCAGCATGGATCACCTCGCTGTTGCGCGAGGACGTCTCCGAGCCGATCAGCTCATGCTGCTCCAGCACCATCGTCTCATGACCGGCAAGGCTCAGAGCCCGCGCGACCGCGAGCCCGACGACACCGGCACCCACCACAATGGTCTCTACGTCCGCTGACATGGGCTCACCCCGTGCGGGTCTTCTTCAGCTGGCGCCATCTCGCAATCCCCCCTGCCCCGGAACGCAGGCCGGACCCATGCCTCCGCCCGCCGGCCGCCGACGTCAAGGGGCTTGCCTTCGGGACAAACAAAGAACATACCATGCACAAACGTTCCGAGGCGACTCACGCTAAGTCTCGAGCGGAGCCGTTGGAGCAGACACAAAACAACCATCACAGGAGGGCCCATCATGAGCGTGTTCCATCCCTCGCCGAGCCCGTTCAAAGCCCACAGGCACAGAGCGGACGATCTTTGCCCCTTGTGCGAACAACCCATCGCCCAAGACCTCGTCCGGCGCATCGAGCTGCGGCAACAGGAACAGCAGCGCGCGTCCCTTGCACAGGCCCGCGCCGAGGCCGAGGCCAAGGTTGAACCGCGCATTGCAGCCGCCCTGGCCGAGGCCAACAAGGCAGCCGAAGCGGCGATGCTGAGCAAGCTCGCAGACTTCCAGGCCAAGCTTGTTGTGGCCGAACACGCTCAGATCAGCGCGCAAAAGGAGATAGCCGCACTGAAGGCAGCGCATGACGCCGCGATCGAGCTGCGCGTTGAAGAGCGCGCCGCAACCCTCAAGGAGGAGAGGGATGCGGCCGTTCTCGCTGAGCGGACGAGAGCATTTGAAGAAACGCAGGCCTTGCGCCAGAAGCTTGAAGATCTCACCCGCAAGCTCGAGGGCAAATCGGCCCATGAGCTGGGTGAGGGCTCCGAGATCGACCTCTTTGAGCAGCTGCGCGATGCCTTTCAGGCCGACCGCATCCAACGCGTTCCCAAGGGCGTCAACGGCGCGGACGTGATCCACGAGGTTGTGCACAACGGGCGCATCTGCGGCAAGATCATCTACGACGCTAAGAACCGCGATTCTTGGCAGAACGGGTTTGCGACCAAGCTCAGAGCCGACAAGCTCTCCCAGTCTGCGGATCACGCCATTCTCTCAAGCAACAAGTTCCCGAAGGACAAGAGTCAGATCCACACACAGGACGGCGTGATCGTCGCCAATCCTGCACGCGTGTTGGTCATTGCCGAGATCCTGCGCGAGCAGATCGTGCGCATGCATGCGCTGCGCGCCAGCAAGGAAGCGCGCGAGGAGAAGACCGTGGCCCTCTACGCCTTCGTCACCTCCGACCACTTCAAGCAGCTGGTTGAGCAGGTGGAGGCGCAAACGGGCAAGATGCTGGAGCTCGACAATAAGGAACAGGAAGCGCACCGACGCGTTTGGGACCAGCGCGGCAAGCTGATCCGCACGATCCAGAATGCGCGCGCCGATCTTACCTTCGAGGTCGACCGCATCATCGGCACGGCCGGCAACGGGCCGCAGGCTTAGTCGTCATCCCCGTTTTGTGCCCTCGCGCACTTGTGCAGGGCGCGTAAACTGCGCCCCGCTGGCGCAGTCCCAAGAAACAACCGAGGACGTCAGCGCTGCGTGGCGGCCGCCCGTAGGGCGGCGATGTTCTGCGCGTACGTCCCGCCCCGGAAAACGGCAGAGCCCGCCACCAGCACATCGGCGCCAGCGCGCGCGCAGTCGCCTGCGTTCTCGGAAGTGACGCCGCCGTCCACCTCCAAGTGGATGGGCCGCCTTCCAATCATGGCTCGCACCCGCTCGATCTTGTTCAGCATCGCTGGAATGAACCGCTGACCGCCGAATCCCGGATTGACGCTCATCACCAAAATCAAGTCGAGCCGGTCGAGCACATACCCAAGCTCGCTCTCAGGGGTGTGCGGCGTGATCGACACGCCAGCTTTCTTGCCAGCGGAGCAGATGAGCTGCAGCGAGCGGTCGAGATGCGGACCTGCCTCGGCATGCACGGTAATGATGTCGGCGCCAGCCTTCGCGAAAGCTTCGATGTAGGGGTCGACAGGTGCGATCATCAGATGCACGTCGAGCGGCTTCTTGGTGTGCGGGCGGATGGCCTCCACAACGACCGGACCGATCGAGATGTTAGGCACGAAGTGACCGTCCATAACGTCCACGTGCACCCAATCGCAACCCGCCCTGTCGATCGCGCGCACCTCCTCGCCGAGCTTTGCGAAGTCTGCCGATAGGATCGAAGGGGCGATCAGGGTCGAGTTGGCCATGTCGTCTCACTCGCGTTGGCGTGACGCAGTGGGTTCGTGGGGCAGCATCTCTTGATCCCGTTTGGGGATCAGGTCGTAGGGCAAAGCGAAACCCGGCATGGCCGCAAGCCGACGCGACCAAGCCTGCACGTTGGGCCAGCGCGCGATTTCCATCCCGCCCTCGGCCATGAACACCATGCGTCCCCAGCAGCCGATGTCGGCAATGGTACAGGATTCGCCCACCACCCACGCGCGGTTCTCCAACCAACGGTCCATGAAGTCGAGCGCCGCCTCGGCAAGCGGGCGCACGTGCGCCATGATCGCCGGGTCAACCGCGCGGAAGCGGCTGAAGTGACGCACACGAGCAATATTTTGGATGGCGTCTGCCTCCCAGGAGAGCCATTCCCGCGCCTGCCAGCGATCCGCCTCACTGCCGCCATCGAACCTGCCGGTGACACGGGCAAGGTAGTCAAGGATCACGTTCGACTGCACGATCGTGAGCCCGCGGTGGCACAGCGCTGGCACCTGCCCGTAGCGATTGACCGCCAAGTAACCTGGCATCCTCTGAGCACCGATCTTGAGGTTCACGCTCTTGAACGCATAGGGGATGCGCGCCAGCGCCAGGAATAGCATCGGCTTGTAGCTCGAACTCGAAGTGAAGCTGCCGTAGACCGTGAAGCGATCGTCCATCCTCACCTCCGCGGGACCGGTGGCCCTCAACGTTCGCGGGCAGCAGGTTGCGACCCAGCGCCCTCTTGGCGTCCGCTGCCTTCGAGCAAGCTCCTGAGCTTTGCCGCCTGCTCTTCCTCGCTGTCCTGAAAGCCCATGGTGCCGACAAGCCGGTTCGCGGGGTCCATCAGATAGACGTAGGCCGAGTGCACGATGGTGTAGCTGCCATCCTCCTCAGGGATCTTGTTATGAAAGACCTTCCAGTCCTTCGCCGCAGACGCGATCTGCGCCTCAGTGCCCGTGAGGCCGATGATGCGCGAGTCGAACGCAGCAAGATATTGGCGCAGCTGCTCGGGCGTGTCGTGCTCCGGGTCAAGGCTCACGAACAGGATGCGCAAGCGATCGGCATCCACACCGAGGCGCTGCAGCGTGTTGCTGAGGGTCATTAAGGTTGTCGGGCACACGTCTGGGCAGTGGGTGTAGCCAAAGAAGATCGCGTAGGGGCGACCCGCCAGCGCCGCCCCTGAGAAGGGCCTGCCGCTCTGGTCGATCAGTTCCAAACTTGGCTCGACTTTGCCGTCCGACTGAGCCAGCCCCGGGGTGCACAAAACGCCGAGCCACGCGGCCAGCAGAAGGCATGCTCCAAGCTCGGCGCGAGAAACCCTCCGCCCAACTGATTGCGCCGTGCCCGCGTACATGGCTCTTCCCAGTCTCCTGCCTTGCCAGAGGCGTCGCCCTCCCCGCGCGGGTCAATGCATGGGCTACTCCTTCTTCCCGCCCTCTCCCGCGCGCGCCCCGATGGGCTCCACACGATACTCGACCTCGATCGAACCCGCCTTCTCGAACTGCAGCGTGCCCTTGACGCTCTGCCCCTGTTGTAAGGCTTGGCTGAGCCCCGTGAACATCAGGTGATAACCACCAGGCTTGAGCTCCACCGTCTGTCCTGGCTTGATCTCCAAGCCCGCCTCGAGCTTGCGCATCTTCATGACGCCGTCGCTCATGCTCATCTGGTGCACCTCCACTGCGGTCGCGCTCGGTAGCGACCCGCCGACGAGACGATCGCTCTCGGTACCGGTGTTGGTAATCTTGAGGTAAGCACCACCGACCCGGGCGCCGCCGGGAGTGGCGCGGGTCCACGGCGCCTCGATGACAAGCCCGCCGACTTTATAGACCGTGTCGGCGGCCGGCTCGGCCAAGGTTCCCGCCGCATGGAAAGTATCCCCCAAGCCCGAGGCGGCCTGAAGCGGCAAAGTTTGGGTGAGCAAGCTCACAGCGGCGGCCGCGGTGAGCAGGATGGTTATGGCCGTCATGACGATGGATACCGGTTGGGTGTGCGATGATGTCGCCGAACTGCTGGCCGATGCCGCCTCGCGTGCGGCGGCCGGCCTTGGCCTTTGGATGCGCGAGCGCAAGCTTCTGATACGGCAATCAAGCGCCAATTGGCGGTCCTCGGGCGGGCGGATGCGCAACCTGCAATGGCAACACCCGCTGAGCTTCGCTCTCAGCAGAGCCGACCGCAGGTGGGGCAGGCGTGGGCAGGGTCCGGCACTGCGAGGTTAGCAAAACGGCGCCCAGGAGGCCGGCGCAAACGAGAGCATCGTCGGGCCGAGATGCGGTCGCTGGCTGGTGCCGCTGGGCCTCTGCCGTGGTCACGCTTGGGCGCACCAGCAGGACCCCCTGCCAGTACACGGCCATCGCCGCCACAATGCCAATGGCGCGCAGGCGCATCACACACCTCATCCCTAACAATGCGATGCGCGCCCGCGGCGCGCAATGAGGCAATGCGCTCACTGCAAGTGTCACCCCGTCGCCTTGGGGCGCGATTTGTGCCACAAAAGACGGCGAAGGAAGGAGATCATTGGGAGCGAAGCAGGGAGCGTTGCAATGCAGTTCGTGTGCGAAGCCCCGCCGAAGACCTGGTTCCGCATCGAGACTGAGGGAGAAGCCGCACTTGAATCGCGTGCCATGAATCACGCGGTGGAGAAATACTTCAAACAGGCCTACGCGCAGGCCGCCAAGACTTACGTGCCACCCAAGAGTGGCCTCTACATCGAGCAGAACATCGGGTTAAAGGCCCACATCCAGCGCGTGATGCCCCGCTTCCTGACCCTCCGGGACGGAGAGGGCAACGGGCTCGTTACGGCGATGCTACCACCGGCCGGCCAGGACGAGCGCGCGTTTCGGCCGATCATCGTTGGCGCCAGCAATAGCGATCCCTACCCCGATCACGCCGAGGCCATCCGCGCGCTCGCCCAGCACTACGGTCTTACCCTCGATGGTGCGCGCTGCTACCCCTATCGGCGTGGTTGAGCCGGCGCTGACCAACTCGACCAGGTTTGCGTGGCTGGCGCCCGACGCCAGCGCCTGCGACGCGTCCAGATGGGCCTGCGAGGAGATGTGGCGCGCACGGAACGTCGCCTCCCAAGCCCGCTTGGTTTGCAACGTCCTGCCCGAGCATGGCGAGGGCGCCTAGTCGACGGGTCTAGGGCAACGGGTAGAGCCACGGACGGCGCTCGCGATCGCGGGCCTGGAAAGCCCGGATCTGCGGCTCGCGGGCGCGCGTCAGCTCGATCTGGTCAAGGCCCTTGAGCATGCCCTCGCGCAGCAGCGCATCAATTGTGAAGGGCGTCTCCTTACCGCTGGGGGAAACGACAACACAGCGCGCAAGGTCGACCACAACCTTGCCCTCGCCCTGCGTGGCCTCCACCTCGGCGGCAAGGTCCACGACCACCTTTGCGGGCACGACCACAGGGAGCACGCCGTTCTGGAAGCAATTGTTGTAAAAAATGGGCCCGAAGCTCGGCGCAATAACGCAGCGGATGCCAAAGCTCTGCAGCGCCCACACGGCGGCCTCACGCGAGCTGCCACAGGCAAAGTTGTCGCCGGCGATCATGATGCGGGCCTCGCGGTAGGGGCGCCTGTTGAGGACGAACGCCGGATCCTCCGACCCGTCGCCGCGGTAGCGCCAGGATTCGAACGCGTAGCGCCCAAGATCGCCCTTTTCGAGGTCGCGCAAACGTTCGATGCGAATGATGACATCAGTGTTGATGTTGGCTCGCAGCAGCGGCGCGGCCACGCCCTTCAGAACGGTGAACGCTTCCATTCGATGCTCCCTCGCCCGAGGCTCCTTCACATGCCCCGCACGTCGACAATGCACCCGGCGAGCGCGGCGGCGGCAGCCATGGCGGGGCTCGCAAGATGCGTGCGCGCACCCGGCCCTTGACGGCCCACGAAGTTGCGGTTGGAGGTCGAAACGCTGCGCTGACCCGGCGGAACGGTCTCGTTGTTCATGGCAAGGCACATGGAGCAACCGGGCTCACGCCACTCAAAACCCGCCGACTTGAACACCTCATCTAGGCCCTCCGCCTCGGCCTGCCGCTTGACGTTTTCAGAACCCGGTACGACCCAGGCCCGCACCGTGGCGGCAACCCGCCGCCCTTTGGCCACCGAGGCTGCCGCCCGCAGATCGGAAATGCGGCTGTTGGTGCAAGAGCCGATGAACACCCAGTCGACCGGCGTGCCGGCGATCGGCGCACCGGCTGTGAGGCCCATGTAGTCGAGCGCCGCCTCAAGCGCGTTGCGCCGTTCGGTATCCCCGACCGTCTTCGGGTCGGGGATGTGCCCGTCCACTCCGACAACGTGCTCGGGGCTGGTGCCCCAGGTGATTTGCGGGGCTATCTTGCCGACGTCGATGGCAACCTCCCGGTCGAAGACGGCGTCGGGATCGCTGGGCAGTGTGCGCCAATCGGCGACGGCTGCCTCCCACGCCGAACCCTTGGGAGCGAACGCACGATCCTTGA
>JAMXLN010000371.1 GCA_024281145.1 Hyphomicrobiaceae bacterium
GTGGAGGGCGCCGAAGCCGAGGTGCTGGCCGGCCTCGACTTCGAGCGCCAGAGGCCGCGCGTGATTTTGCTTGAGGCGGTGGCCCCGACCAGCATGGCCGACACGTCGGCGACCTGGGAGCCATATCTCCTGGATCAGGGCTATCGCTTCGCCCTCTTCGACCGCCTCAATCGCTTCTATGTGGCAGAGGAGGCCCAAGACCTCGCCCAGCGCCTGCCGGCGCAGCCCGCTCCCTGGGACAAGGTCGCACACCTCTGGGACTGCGGTCGCGCCCCGGAGCGCACCGACCATCCCGATCATGCGCTCGCCCAAACGCTTCAGTCCGGTTTCTTTGCCGCCCTGCCCTCGCTCGAGCCGGCGCTGCTCGCGCATCTGCTTGAGCGCGGCCTCAAGGCCGCGGGCGCGGCCAATGTCTCCTCTGCCGCCACCCAGGCTTTGCTGGGCAAGGCCGAATTCCCGCGGCCCGCACGCGAACCTGCAGCCGACCTCGTCAGCCTCATCGCAACCGACCAGCTGCGCGCAGCCCTCGGCCGCATCGCCTGCATGTACGATGGCGGGCACGTGCTGGACTAGGCGGGCCGCATGGGGCGCCTTGCCATGGCCTGTCGTACCCAATGGGGATACGGCAGAAAAGCCTCGGCTGAGGAGACGCCTCGCCACGCGGCTCGCCGCGAGAGGCCGATGCCAAACGCGTCACGGAGGATCGCATGTTCTTTCCCAAGTTCACCCTCGAGCACGTCGCCCTCACTGATGGAAGTGTCCGCCTGCGCCATGGCGGCTCGGGGCCACCGCTGCTCTTGCTCCACGGCAATCCCCAGACGCATGCCATGTGGCACGCCGTGGCACCGGCGCTGGCCCAACGCTTCACGGTGATATGCCCCGACCTGCGCGGCTACGGCCTCTCCTTCAAGCCCAAGGCCACGGCGGATCACGCCCCCTATGCCAAGGCGGCGATGGCGCGCGACGCGGTGGAACTCATGCAGCACTTCGGTCATCGCCGCTTCTTCGTCGGCAGCCACGACCGCGGCGCGCGTGTCGCCCACCGGCTTGCGCTCGATTTCCCCGACCGGGTCGCAAGACTAGCCGTGCTCGACATCGTGCCAACCATCGAGCACTTCGAACGCGGGGATATGGCCTTCGCCATGGGGTATTACCACTGGTTCTGGTTCGCCCAACCGCATCCCTTCCCGGAGACGCTCATCAATGCCGCCCCGGAAGCCTGGTTCCGCGCGCATACCTCGCGCGAGCCGAAGCCCTCCACGTTTTTCCACCCCGAAGCGCTGGCGGACTACCTTGCGGCGGCACGCCGGCCCGAGATGATCCAAGGCATGTGCGAGGACTATCGGGCGGCTGCGAGCATCGACCTGGAGCACGATCGCGCGAGCCGCGCCGCCGGCAGCAAGGTTGCATGTCCACTCTTGGTGCTGTGGGGCAGCAAGGGCAAGATCGGTCAGTGGTACGACGCGCTGGCGATCTGGCGGCAGTACTGTCGCGCCGAAGTGACGGGTGGCCCCGTCGCGAGCGGGCATTACCTGGCCGAGGAAGCCCCGGACGCGGTGGTAGAGCGTTTCCTCGCATTCTTCTCCTGAGGGTATTGTCGTCGTCGACGAAGACGCTGCCGGCAAGATCAGCTGCCACGCATAGGGGCGTTTTCAAACCAAGAGCCTCGGCGTCGAGCGCCCAAGCAAATCGAATAATCGGGAAGCAGGGCGCGGCACCATCAGGGCATCACACGCGCATTCAAAATGGAGTAGCGCCCCAACGAGAGCGCGCAAACCCGGCAAGCTCGAGCGGATCGGGCCCTCATGCGCGGGCGTTAGGCGTTAGAGGCGTTTGGCCACCTCATCCAACATGACCTCCGTGGCGCCTCCTCCGATGGCCTGCACGCGTGCATCGCGCGCCATGCGCTCGATCGCGCTCTCGCGCATGTAACCCATGCCGCCGTGAAACTGCAGGCAATCGTAGAGGACCTCGTTGACGAGCGTGCCGGCCAATGCCTTGAGCATCGACACCTCCCTGACCACGTTCTCGTTGCGCGTGTCACGCCAGGCCGTGTTGAAGAGCAAGGCGCGTGCTGCTTCTATTTGAGCGAGCCGCATGGACAGCCGCTGGCGGATGGCCTGCTTGTCCCACAGCGGTCCCCCGAACGCCTTGCGCTGCTTGACCCAATGAAGCGTGAGCTCGATCGCCTTGATGGCTTCGCCCAGCGCCTGCGCGGCTAGAACGATGCGCTCGTTTTGCAGGTTCTTGACGAGCGCAAAGAAGCCTTGCCCCTCCTGCCCGATCACGTTCTCCTCGGGCACGAAACAGTCCTCGAACACGAGTTCAGCCGTGTCGCTGGAGAGCCAGCCATGCTTCTTGAGCGCCCTCGCCACCCGCAAGCCGGCCGTGCCCTTCTCGACGGCAAACATCGTCATTTCACGGTTGCGGCCGGGCACCCCAGACTTGGCGGCGACGAAGACGAGATCGCCGTGCACGCCGTTGGTGATGAACATCTTGGCGCCGTTGAGAACATAGCCACGCTGGACCTTGCGTGCCGTTGTGCGCATGGAGGCCAGATCCGACCCAGCATCCGCCTCGGTCATCGCCACGGCCGTGATCATCCGGCCAGCGGTAATGGCAGGCATCCAGCGCTCGAGCTGCGCGCGCGTGCCGGCGTGGTAAAGATGCGGCGAGGCCATGTCGGTGTGCACCAGCACGGTGACCGCAAATCCGCCATAGGTGGAGCGGCCTAACTCCTCGGCCAGCACGGCATTGGCCAGGGTATCGAGGCCCTGCCCGCCGAACTCCGGCGCGTAACGCATGCCCAACAGGCCGAGGCTGCCCATCTGGAGCAAGATCTCGCGAGGCACAAATCCCTGCTCCTCCCACGCGTCCGCAACAGGCAACACCCGCTCGGCAATGAAACGGCGAATGGTATGACGAAGCAGCGTGTGTTCCTCGCCGAAGTACGGAAAGCTCTCGCTGAGGATGGGCTCCGTCATGGCTTACCCTTCATGGCCCTGGGCTCCTTGCGCCCTTTTCGGTCAAATGAGCGCGCGCCAACGATCACCTTAAGGACGTCAGCGCCCGCGCTCGCCTCGCGCGCGGCGCCAGAACGGGACCGCCCTCCACAGCCGCCATGGCTCCCCGGGGACAGACCGGAGCAGGCGAGGGTTGCCCCGGTCCAGCCTAGATCACGCGCTTCGACCTCAGGTCGGCAATGGCCCCCTCGTCGTAGCCGAGGCTCTTCAGGATTGCTTCGGTGTGCTCGCCGAGCGTTGGGGCGCGGCGCTTGATGGCACCGGGGGTCTGCGACAGCCATACCGGCACCTTAGCAATGGGTGCCGGCTTCGGCGCGCCAGGGAAGTCCATCGTCTGGAAGAAGCCCATGGCGTTGATGTGAGGATCCTCAAGGGTTTGCTGCGGCTTGAGCACCGGTCCTGACGGGATGCGCGCTTTGGCGAGCATCTCCAGCGCGTCCGCCGTCGTGCGCTCGGCGCACCAACGCCCCATGCGCTCACTGATGACGGCGCCATTGTCACCGCGGGAAATGTCATCCCTAAAGCGCGGATCGTCGAGCCAGTGCGCCTCGCCCATCAGTTTCGCCCAGCGTCGGTAAAGGGGCTCGCCGATCACTTGGGCCAAGATCCATCCGTCTTTGGTGCGGAAGAGGTCGACCGGCGCTGCCGTCTGGCCACGGTTTCCCGTAGGCACCCGGTTGGGCGCGATCACCGCCTGTTCGATCAGCAACGCGTTGGAAAAGGTGACGGCGGTGGCAAGCAACGCGCCCTCTACCCATTGGCCCTTGCCGCTCATCTTGCGCTCCATCAGCGCCGCCATGGTGCCAAAGGCACAATGCAGCGCCGTGCCGAAGTCGACCCAGGGCACCTGCGCCCGATAGGGCTGGTCCTCGGTCCCCGTCATGTAGACAGCGCCCGACATGACCTGGCCAATTCCGTCGAAGCCGACGCGGTCGCTGTAAGGCCCACCCCGTCCATAGGCCGTGACGGTGGTCAGGATGATGTCGGGCTTCACGGCCGCCAGACTGGCGTAGTCGAGCTTCATCTCCAGCAACGTCTGCGGCGGCAGGTTGGCGACCACGACATCGGCGGTGGCCACCAGCTTGCGCACGACCTCTTGGCCCTCCGGCAGCATCGGATCAAGCGTCATTGCGAGCTTGTTGCGGTTCATCTGCAGGAACAGAGCACCCTCGCCGCTCTTTGCCACCGGTGCTTGGTATCGGTCCTCGCTGCCCTGGAGCTTCTCGATGCGGATCACCTCCGCGCCGTGCTCAGCCAACAGCGCGGCGCAATAGGGGCCCGCGATGTAGCGGCCAAAGTCGAGCACTCTTACTCCCTCGAGCACGCCCATGAGCGCTCTCCTCGTCGCTGCCCGAGGCTCAGCCAGGAAGCGCGGTGATTGCCGACACCGCACCTGTTCGCTTCGGTACGCTAAAGATGTTCGTCACCTCGGGGCTGACAACGCGATGACCGCCGGTGAGGATGGAAGCCAGAACGAGGATGCCCACCGCCTGCCAGAAGGTGATCGTCTTCAACCCGAAGACGGCAGGTACGGTGTGATTCCAGATCCAGCGGAACACAAGCACGAAGACGATGAAGCCGATCAGGGCCCCAGCAACGAACAAAATCGTAGTTGTGATGGGATCCATTGCTCACTTCCCTCCTGCCGGTTCGTCCCTGCCCCGCAGCGCTTCTTGCGCGACGCGTACCGCTGGCTCAATCGCCATCGAAGAAGGCATCGCCCGGCCAACCTAACACGCCCGCGCATCATGGTGCAGTGCAGAAGTGCCCGCCCTTTGCTTCGAGAACGTTTGTCTGCTGGCAGATGACAGGCAAAAGCGGTAACGTGCTGATTCGGCAGCCGCCCGAGGCGCCCAGCATCACGGGCCGCCTGGCGCAAGGGCGATGGAACAAAGCTCGCGGCCCAGGGGGAAGGACAAACCATGGCGCCTGAAACCATAATTATCTGGCTCATCATCGGTGCCGTCGCCGGCTGGCTCGCCGGTCAAGTTGTGAAGGGTGGGGGATTTGGATTGATCGGCGATATCATCGTCGGCATCATCGGTGCGGTGATCGCCGGTTGGCTCCTGCCGCGCGTTGGGCTCTATATCGGTGGCGGGTTCATCGCCGAGGTGATCAATGCCGTCATCGGTGCGGTGATCCTGTTGGTTATCGTGCGCCTTGTCAGGCGCTGACACGACTGGGCCAAGGAGGAAGGGCGCGGCGCTCCGCGCGGGACGCCGCCCCATTTGGTCCTCGAAGACCGCTTTGTTTGGGTGTGCTCCCAAACCCGTGCCAGAGCTCGACGCTCCCCAAGTCCCGCG
>JAMXLN010000372.1 GCA_024281145.1 Hyphomicrobiaceae bacterium
CCTTCCTCGCACTGGTGGGCGCCCTGGCGCCGATGCTGGGTACCATCAGCCCATCTGAGATCAATCCCGCCTACCGCAACAAGAAGCCGGGCGCGGAGCGCACGATACGCACCGAAGACGGCAAGGAGGTGCCGTTCGTGCATCGCTTCGGCACCGACACGCTCGGTCGCGACGTCTACAGCCGCGTCGTCTACGGCGCGCGCGTATCGCTGATCGTTGGCCTCACCGTGGCCGTGCTCAGCGTCGCCATCGGGCTCACCATCGGCCTCATCGCCGGCTACATCCGCTGGCTGGACGGTATCATCATGCGCTTCATGGACGGCCTGATGGCCATTCCTGCCATCCTGCTCGCCATGGGCGTCGTATCGCTGTCGCGCGCGGGCCTGCTTGCGGTGGTGATCGCCATCGTCATCCCCGAGATCCCGCGCGTGGTGCGCCTGGTGCGCGCCATCGTGCTCTCGATACGCGAGGAGCCTTACGTGGAGGCTGCCATCACCGTCGGCACGCCGACGCCGACGCTGCTTGTCCGCCACGTGCTGCCCAATACCATCGCACCGCTCATCGTGCAGGGTACCTTCATCTGCGGCTCGGCCATCCTGATCGAGGCGGCCCTGTCGTTCCTGGGCATCGGCATCCCGCCGGAGACACCCACCTGGGGCAACATCATGGCCGAAGGCCGGTCGCTCTTTCGCATCTATCCCCACAACATCTTTTATCCGGGCGTGTGCTTGGCGTTCGCGGTGCTTGCGATCAACATGTTGGGCGATGGATTGCGCGACGCGCTCGACCCCCGTTTTGCCAAGCGGGTGTGACGCCCATGGCCGAAGCGCCCGTCCTCGACCTCAAAGGCCTCACGGTGGAGCTGCCGCGCGGCTCCGACCGGCCGCACGCCATCGAGGGCATCACGTTCTCGGTCGACGCCGGACAGATCGTATGCGTGGTGGGCGAGTCGGGATCTGGCAAATCCGTGACGGCGCAGACGGTGATGGGCCTGTTGCCGCGCGAACTCAATGCCAGCGCCGGCCAAGTTCTGCTGCAAGGTGAAGATGTACTCAAGGCGACGGCCTCGCGCCTGCGTGATCTGCGCGGCACGCGGATGGCCATGATCTTCCAGGAGCCGATGACGGCGCTCAATCCGGTGATGAAAGTGGGCGACCAAATCGCCGAGGTGCTCGAGATCCATACCGAGCTCTCCGAGGCCGACCGTCGCAACCGCGCCCTGCAAATCATGCGCGCCGTGCAGCTGCCAGAGCCAGAGCGTCTCCTTGGCGCCTATCCGCACCAGCTGTCGGGTGGGCAGCGTCAACGCATTATGATCGCCGCGGCCTTGGTGCTTGACCCCGCTCTTCTGATCGCCGATGAGCCCACCACCGCGCTCGACGTAACGACCCAGGCGCAGATCCTGCGCCTCATCCGCGAGCTGCAGGAGCGGCGCGGCACGGGTGTTCTGTTCATCACCCACGATTTCGGCGTGGTCGCCGAAATCGCTCACCGCGTCGTGGTGATGCAGTCAGGACGCGTCGTCGAGATGGGCTTGCGTGATGACATCCTGCGCCGACCACAGTCGGAGTACACGCGCATGTTGATTGGCTCGGTGCCAAGCCTGAAGCCGCCTGCGCGCGCACCGAAGTTGGGGAACACGGCGCTCGCCATGGAGGGGCTGTCCAAGACGTACGGCGGCAAGGGCCTATTCCGTCGCGGGCGCGTGGTGCGCGCGGTGGAGAATGTGGACATCACCGTGCGTCGCGGCGAAACGGTCGGCATCGTCGGCGAGTCGGGGTCCGGCAAGACCACGGTCGCGCGCTGCGTCGCCCGACTTATCGAGCCGACCTCCGGCAGCATCCGCATCGACAATGTCGACGTGGCACGGCTGCCCGAGAGCCGTTTGCGCACTCACCGCCGGCATGTGCAGATTGTGTTCCAGGATCCCTACCGCTCGCTCAACCCGCGCCGCACGGTCGGTGCCTCGATTATCGAAGGGCCGGTCAATTTCGGACTGGCGCACGCCGAGGCCATGAAGCGCGCCAGTCGACTGATGGCGCTCGTCGGATTGGCACCCGACGCGCTCGACCGCTATCCGCACCGGTTCTCCGGGGGTCAGCGCCAGCGCATCGCCATTGCCCGCGCGCTGGCCATGGAGCCGACGCTGCTCATTGCCGATGAGCCGGTCTCGGCGCTGGACGTGTCGGTCCAGGCGCAGGTCCTTAAGCTCCTCGACGACGTGCGGCAGCGCTTCGATCTGGCGGTGTTGTTCATCACGCACGACCTGCGTGTCGCCGCCCAGATCTGCGACCGCATCGCCGTCATGCAGCGGGGGATCGTCGTCGAGCAGGGACCGACAGCGGAGGTATTCGCTGCGCCGAGCCATGCCTACACGCGCGCGCTGTTTGAAGCTGCCCCCGGGCGCAACGTCCAGTTCGGGCTGGCGGCGGATGCCGCTTGAATGGACTGACAAATGGAGGGATCGCGCAAATGAACCTCGCCGAATACGCTTCCTATGACGCCCTGGGCTTGGCCGAGCTGGTGGCCAAGAAGCACGTGAGCCCCAAGGAGCTGGCGCAAACGGCAGTCGCCGCCAAGGAGAAGATCGACCCTGCCGTCAGAGCGGTCGTTGAGCTCTACGTCGACCGCATCGAGGGCCTCGATGCGAAAACCCTGGGCGAGGGACCCTTCCGTGGCGTGCCACTTCTCATCAAGGATGTGTTCGGCCATGAGAAGGGCCGCAAGATCGAGTTCGGCTCACGCCTGTGCGCCGGCATGACGGGGGAGGCCAACAGCCACTTGTGCGATCTGCTCAAGGCCTCAGGCGTGAACATCCTGGGCCGTTCGGCTGCGCCCGAATACTCCATGGCGGCCACCACCGAAAGCGCCATGTTCGGTAACACGTCGAACCCTTGGAGGCAGGGCTATTCCGCGGGCGGCTCCACCGGTGGCGGCCAGGCCGCGGTGACCTGCGGCATCGTTCCGATCGCGCACGGCTCCGATATCGGCGGCTCGATCCGCATCCCCGCAAGCTGGTGCGGCGGGGTCGGCTTGAAGCCCTCGCGCATGCGCGTCTCGTCAGGGCCGATGGCGGATGAGGGCGGCTGGGGCTACTCGATGAACTTCGTGCAGACCAAAACCGTGCGGGACGCGGCCGCCATGCTCGATTGCCTGGCGATCCCCCAGCCGGGCGACCCGTTCATCATCCCGAAGCCCGAGGAACCTTACGCGGCGTTGGCGAAGAAGCCACCGCCGAAACTCAAGATCGGTATCGTGCTGGATGAGCTCGTCGGCATCAAGGTCGACCCGGAAGTTGCACGCGCGGTGGAGGCCGCTGGAGAAGCGCTGGCGGGCATGGGTCACATGGTGGAGTGGGCGAGCGCGGATATGGGCGGGGCCGACACGCTGGCCGCGATGTTCGGGATTTTCTTTTTCGGCTTCGATGCGCGCCTCGACGGCTATGCCAAACGCAGTGGCCGCACGGTGGGGCCGGACACGCTGGAACCGGTGATCCTCTCGGTCTACGATTGGTCCAAGAGCATTACGCCCGCGCACTTCATCGCCGATTGCGGCGTTGCCAACTTGGCCCGCCGCAAGCTGGGGGCATTCTATTGCAAATACGATATCTGGCTGTCGCCGACGACCTCCCGCGTGGCGGAACCGTGGGGCCGCTATAACCTGTCGCGGCAGTTCGGCGCTTGGAGCGAGGTCCTCGAGGAGCTGTTCAAGGCGCCCTGCCAATTTACCCTGCCGCACAACATCATGGGCACGCCCGCGATGTCGCTGCCGCTCGCCATGCATTCGACCGGCGTACCGATCGGGGTGCAGATCGCGGCTAAGCCGGCAGCCGAGCACCTGCTCCTGCAGCTTGCCGGCGCGCTGGAGGAGGCGATGCCCTGGAAGGCGCGTGTGCCGCCGCTGCACGTTTCGCGCGTGTGAGAGGGAAAAGCGTGTGGCCTGTTGCGGATCGCTGAGAGACTAGGGCCCGAGAGAAGCCAGAAAAACTAGGCCGGAGAGACCGGGCCCCGAGAGACAAAGTCCGCGACCAAAAACGTTGAACTGCAGACCTGCCTCGCCATCGCTAGCGGTGGCTGGCGGCCATGAGGTCAAAGTCACCGCGCAGCACGGCGTCGAGCTTGCCGGTGCGCCAGCTGCCATTCATGTTGCGTACCAGCGGCGAGGGCTGGCGGCGATAGCGGCGCACGACCGCGTGCGGTTGCTGCCCGCGGGCCAGTGCGTCGGCAAGCGCAAGGCGGAGCTTGTCGGCGGGCAGATCCCCCAAAGGCGCAACGGCGAGCCGGACCCGCGCCGCCGCACGACTGGCGCTCTTGCCCTCGTCCAGGAGCTCCAGAATGTGCAAGCCGACCTCTTGCATCAACAGCCGATGGGCACCAAAACCGCTGATCAGCAGCCAAGGCAGCTCGCGCGGGCCTCCGCCGGCGACCTCGGCCTGCTGCATGTGACGGTTGCCGGCCCACGCGCGATACATGCCATGGAGCTCGCCACACCAGCGCCGCGTCACCTCACCATCGCCCGTGCGCTCGAAGGCCGGTTCCACCACCACCGCCACCTCGATCGGCGCCGTCTCCATGACGTCGCGCATGCCTTCCTTGACGAGATGGAGTTGCAGAGCAAGGCGGGCAACCAGCTCGCGGGAATGCTTTCCTGCCCGGTCGGTGCTCCGAGCGAGCCGGATGCGCAGTCCCTCGGCGGTGGCCGCAGCCGCCTTCACCCGGTCCATGAGGGCCAGGCGGGCGAGCGTCTCGTGGCGGTCGGCCCGCGTCCAGAAGTCGGCCGCAGCCATGCTGGCCGACAGGCGGTCTTTCAACGCTTCCCATGGCTCCGCAGCGAGTGCCCGGGCGATGCCCACGGCCTGGCTCTCAAGCGCTTGGACCTCGGCCTCGCTTCCCTCCGGCGCCAGAACCATGGCCGGCAAGGTTGGCGCGCGCTCTGCAGCGCCCTCGGCGGGCGCCGGCGCATCGCCCGCAGCGCCGCCGTCGGGGTCGACGAAGTCCACTTGGATCGCCCGCCCGTCGCTGCGGATGAACACAAACTGGTCACCCTCGGGAAACCGCCGCTCGACGATGGTGGCTGCCAGCGGGGCGATCAAATATTGGTCGATGGCGCGCTTTAAAGGCCGCGCGCCCATTTCCGGTGAGAAGCCCTTTTCGAGCAGGAAGTCCTGGGCGGACGCTTCCCACTCGACGGCCCATTCGCGATATTTGAGCCCGCGTCGCTCCAGCACACGGTTGAGCTCCTTTTTGAGGATCTGGCGCATCAAATCGCGTGTCAGGGGACGGAACACGATGACCTTGTCCAGCCGGTTCTGGAACTCGGGTCTGAAGGTTTGACCGATCGCACGCATAATCTGGCTGTCGGTGAAAATGTCTGCCGTGGGGGCAAAGCCAAGCGCTGACGAGCGGTGACTGGTGGCGCCGAGGTTGGTCGTCAGAACGATGATGCAGTGGCGAAAATCGGCGACGTTGCCGATGGTGTCCGTTAGGCGGCCATCGTCGAATACCTGCAGGAACAAATCCCAAATGGCGCTGTGCGCCTTCTCGAACTCGTCGAGCAAAACCACGGAGAAAGGCTGCTTGCGCACGCGGTTGATGAGGGAATCATTCTCCTCGCCGCCCAAGATCTTGTGCGTCGTCTCGGCTGTCTGAAACTCGCTCATATCGAGCCGGATCATGCGATCGACCGAGCCGAAGAGATACTCGGCGACCGTCTTGGCGAGCTCCGTCTTGCCCGTGCCGGTGGAGCCGGCGAACAGAAATACGCCGATCGGCTTGCCCGGATCGTTGAGGCCGGCCTTGAGCATGGCGATCCGCTCGACGATCGCGCCCACCGCCTCGTCCTGGCCGATGACGCGGGCCGTGAAGTAGTCGCGGATGGAGGCCAGGTCCACGCGCTCCTTGTTGTCAAGAATCGAGACGGGCAATCCTGTCAGCTGCGACAGCGTGACGACGATCTCGTGCGAGCCGAGCTCTTCGGCGCTCGCCTTGAGGGCGCGATTGACGGTGAGCTTGATGAGGTCGAGCACGGAGCCTGGAAAATTGGCCGCGCTCAGGTATTGGCGCGCAGAGCTCAGCGCGACCGGCACGCAGTCGGGATCGGGCTTCAAGTCCCCCTCTTCGCACAGGCGATTGACCCATGCCTGGCAAAGCTCGGAGGTTTCCTGTTGTGACTGCGGCTCGATGCGCACGGCCTCCAATAGTCCGCGCAGTGTCGGCCGCAATTGCAACAGACGCGCGGTGCTTGTCGGCGTGGCTTCGCTCCACACGATCAGCCGGCCAGAGACGACGGCGGGCAGGATCTGATCGAGCACGCTCGCCGCCTGTCCTTGATGGGTACCGCTGCGCGCCATCTGCAGCAGGTCCGGTATGTACCAAATGAGCTTTTTGGAAGCGGCCAGTTCCTCCACCGTGCGCTGAATGCGGCCTTCGAGCTGGCCAAACCACTGCTGCCCCGCCATCAGGTCGGCGGCGCCTGCCTCGAAGACGGTCCATCCCTCGGCCTCAAGACGTTCCGCAAGCAACCGCAGAAACGTCGTCTTGCCCACGCGGTGCTCGCCGCTCACCAGGAGTGAGCGCGCCGGTGTCTGTAGTGCGGCAGCTTCGGCGGCCGCCAACACCTCGGCCCATGCTGGGGGCTCGATCAGCAGCTCCCTGTCCTTTCGGTCGGCCCAGAAGCGGCCGAATGAAGCCAGAAAGGCGCGGTCCACGCTGGCGCGCCGAGCGTTGTCGAGCTGGCGCATGAGCGCGGGCGCGAAGGCGTGGTTGACGCGCTGGAGAAAGGCTCGGATCTGGTCCGGCGAAGAAGCATAAGGGGCCGTGAGCGCCGGTCCAAAGGCTGGCGCGTCGCCCAGGGCCTCGCGCCTGGCGAAATAGTCGCGAAAGAGGCCCGGCACGATCAGATTGTCGCCCCACCACTCCTTGGCACCGGCGGCAGGATCTCCCACCGGTGGGCGCGGCTCCACGGCGAGGAGACATTCGAGCGCGAAGTGAATGGGCCACGGATAGAGCTTCTCAAAATGAGCTACCACTTCACCAGAGCGCTCGGCTCGGTCGGCACGGCGCGTCAGAGCGGCGAGCGCGGCACACGCGAGCGGCCAATTGGCCCCCAGCGCGTATTGCATCACAGTGTCGAGGGGCACCTCTGGGTCCGCAAGCAGCGTGACGGCTTCCCGAAACTGCGGCTGATCCTCAAGCTCGCGTGGGTGCGCAAGATTGGAAGCGAGGGGAGCGTAGACCGCTTCCAGGCTGTGTAGACGCGCAGAAAGGCTCGCGGCCGCGGCATCGCCGGGCGGGGAGGCCTGGGCGGAAAGTGGCGGGGCGGCGGGAGCGCCAAGCTTGAACCGCCACGCAGCGGGCCACGCGACCTTCCAGCCGGCCCGCGTCGCGAGCCAAAGCCCGAAGGCCAAACCAAGGACGCCGGCGATGAGATGCTCCAAACCTCACACCCCCCGCGGCAGCTCAGCTCTGGCGCACCGGCCGCACGCCGTCGCTGATGGGCTCCACATATTGCAGGTCCATGTCCCAGGGGAAATAGATCCAGGTGTCCTGCGATACCTCGGTTACGAACGTGTGGCACATCGGAGCCCCCGCCGGCTTGGCGTACACGGTCGCGAAATGCGCGTCGGGCAGCATGTCGCGGACGAGCTTGGCGGTCTTGCCGGTGTCGGTGAGGTCGTCGATAAGCAACACGCCCTTGCCCCTGCCGTTGCCAATGGCGGCAACGGACGGGGCGATGGTCTTGAGCACCCTGATGTCGCCTTGGTGCGCGTAGTCATGGTAGCTCGCCACGCATACCGTCTCGACCAGTTTGAGCTCGAGCTCGCGCGCCACGATGGCCGCCGGTACCAACCCGCCGCGCGTGATGCAGACAATGGCGTCAAAGGGGCCCTTGTCGGCAAGACGCCAGGCCAATGCCCGTGCGTCGCGGTGGAACTGGTCCCAAGAGACCGGGAAGGACTTGCGGGAAGTCGGTTGGACCATGCGCTATCCCAATCTTGAACAGGTGCTGCCGCTCGGGAGCTTGCATCTTCATGACTTCAAGTTGGCCTCGAAGTTGCCCATGAACAGCCCTGGTGAGAGCCCCCTGCCGATCCGATGCGCGCTCAGCTGCCCAAACCCGATACATGGCGTCATTTCTGCACAAAAAGACTGTCCCGAGGAGGCGGGCACCGCCGATGACGCTGCGACGGAATGGTCTAGAGGGGAGCACACATGATCCATCTCGTCCACCGTTGCAGGCAATGCGGGGGCTCGCGTGCACCCTGGCCTCCGTGGCCGGCACCTGGCGTAGCCCTGCGCAGACCCCGGTGAAGTTCACCCGCGATTGGCGCGTCGCCGGGCCGGGCGCGCCGCTTACGGCGGCGCTCCACAACGGCTCTTACAACGCCCGCGGCCTCCAGGACCTCGCTAGGCACCATGGCCTGGCGCGCGGGGATGACGATCACCCCGCCAAGGCATGGCGCAGCGAATTGAGGGGGACTAGCATTGGTGGGGCAATCCGCGACGCCGGAGGAATGAGTGTGAACACACAATCGCTGGCTGGAAAGACCGCCCTCGTGACGGGCGGATCCCGCAACATCGGCCGCGCCATCGCCTTGCGGTTGGCAGCGGCCGGGGCGGACATCGTCGTTAACACGCTGAGCGACCGCGACGCGGCCGAAGGCGTGGCTCGCGAAATCCGAGGCCTGGGACGCAACAGTCTGGTGCAGGTGGCCGATATCGTCGACCGTGAGGCCGTGAGGGCCATGGTCCGCGCGGCCAACGCCGAGCTTGGTCCAATCGACATCCTGGTATGCAACGCCTCGAGCCGTGGGCAGGTCGATTTTCTCGACCTCGACTACCCGAGCTGGCGCCGCGTCATCGATATCTCGCTCGACGGCACCTTTCACTGCGCGCAAGCAACGCTGCCGGGCATGCTCGCTAAGGGCTGGGGACGGATCATCACGCTGGGCGGCATTTCTTGGCATGCGGGCACCAAGGCGCGCGCGCACAATCTGGCGGCCAAGGCCGGCCTCACGGGCCTCACGCGCGCGCTGGCCGTCGAATTTGGCGACCGGGGCGTCACCGCCAACGTCATCGCGCCGGGAGCCATCGAGACGGTGCGGCCCGCCTCGGCCGGCGTCTCTCCCTCAAGGCACAGCTCGCCGCCGGTGCCCCGCAGGGGTCACGTTGATGAAATTGCCTCCGCGGCGCTGTTTCTCGCGCAACCGGAACAGGGCTACCTCACCGGGCAGATCATTCACGTCAACGGTGGCACGTACTTGGGCACTTGAGGACCGGTGGCAGCGCCGGGCACGCGCCACTTTTTCCGCGATGCGGTGCCTTGAGACTGGCTTTGCACCCGCGATATCACTAGATTCGTGCTGACAGCGGAGTGGCTCGACCCTCCTGAGGAGGCAGTGCGGGATGCGCCGGATACCGGATTTCACGAAGGTGCCGTTGGACGGGGCAAGAGCCTCTGCGGTCACGGCCAGGGTGGACGCCGGCAAGCCCGAGGCGGCGGGGGGCCCCACTGCGGACGCTTGGCTCACGCCCGAGGGCATCGCCGTCAAGAAGGTCTACTCGGCTGCCGACACGAAGGACCTCGACTTCCTCGACGGCTACCCGGGAATTGCGCCCTATCTGCGCGGACCCTACCCCACCATGTACGTGACGCAGCCGTGGACCATTCGCCAATACGCCGGCTTCTCCACGGCCGAGGACTCCAATGCGTTCTACCGGCGCAACATCGCGGCGGGGCAAAAGGGCCTCTCCATTGCCTTCGACCTCGCCACCCACCGCGGCTACGACAGCGATCACCCGCGCGTGCGCGGTGATGTTGGCATGGCCGGCGTGGCCATCGATTCCATCCTGGACATGCGCACGCTGTTTGAGGGCATCAACCTCGCCGACATGACGGTATCGATGACCATGAATGGCGCGGTGCTGCCCGTGCTGGCGCTCTTCATCGTCGCCGGTGAGGAACAGGGCGTGCCGCCGGAGAAGCTCGCCGGCACCATTCAAAACGATATTCTTAAAGAGTTCATGGTGCGCAACACCTACATCTATCCGCCGGCTCCCTCCATGCGCATCATATCCGACATCTTCGCCTTCACGTCGCAGAAGATGCCGAAGTTCAACTCCATTTCCATCTCCGGCTACCACATGCAGGAGGCCGGGGCGACGGCGGACCTAGAGCTCGCCTATACGCTGGCCGACGGTGTCGAATATGTGCGCGCCGGCGTGGCGGCCGGCCTCAACATCGACGCCTTCGCGCCTCGGCTTTCGTTCTTCTGGGCGATCGGCATGAACTACTTCATGGAGATCGCCAAGATGCGCGCGGCCCGTCTCTTGTGGGCGAAGCTCATCAAAGGCGAGTTCGCACCCAACGACCCCAAATCGCTTGCGCTGCGCACGCATTGCCAGACCAGCGGCTGGAGCCTCACCGCCCAGGATGTCTTCAACAACGTCACGCGCACGGCAATCGAGGCACTGGCCGCAACGCACGGCGGGACGCAGTCTCTGCACACCAATGCACTGGACGAAGCGATCGCACTACCCACCGACTTCTCGGCCCGCATCGCCCGCAACACGCAGCTCTTGATCCTGCAGGAGACCGGCACCTGCCGCACCATCGATCCGTGGGGTGGCAGCCACTACGTCGAGCGGCTCACTTACGAGCTCGTGCGCAAGGCGCAGGCGCACATCGCGGAGGTGGAAGAGCTGGGCGGCATGGCCAAGGCGATCGCTGCCGGCGTCCCAAAGATGCGCATCGAGGAGGCCGCGGCACGCACGCAGGCCCGCATCGATGGCGGTGGCCAGACCATCGTTGGCGTCAACAAGTTTCAGGTTGCCGACGAGGCGAAGATCGAGGTGCTGAAGGTCGACAATCGAGCCGTGCGCGAAAGCCAAATCGCCAAGCTGACCCGCCTCAAGAGCGAGCGCGATCCCTCGACCGTGGACGCAGCGTTGGCTGCCCTCGCCGCGACGGCTCGGTCCGGGCACGGCAACCTGCTCGAGCGCGCGGTCGCGGCCGCGCGCGCCAAGGCCACGGTCGGCGAAATCAGTGAGGCCATGGAGCGCGTGTGGGGCCGCCACCGCGCACAAACACGCACCGTGTCGGGCGTCTATGCTGCGGAGGCCGACGCGATGAGCAAAGAGGTGGAGCGCGTGCGCGCCATGTGCGCGGCCTTCGCCGCCAACGATGGGCGCCGCCCGCGCATCCTGGTTGCCAAAATGGGTCAGGATGGCCACGACCGCGGGCAGAAGGTGATTGCCTCCGCCTTCGCCGATCTCGGGTTCGACGTCGATATCGGTCCCCTGTTTGCCACGCCCGACGAAGCCGCGCGCCAGGCCGTGGAGAACGACGTACACATCATTGGCGTCTCCTCGCTGGCGGCCGGCCATCTCACGCTTGTGCCCGACCTCACCGCGGCCCTGGAAAAGGAGGGCCGAGGCGACATCATGATCGTCGTGGGTGGGGTCATCCCAGCTTCGGATTACGATGCCCTCTACGCGGCCGGCGCCAAGGCCGTGTTCGGCCCCGGCACGCACATCCCCAAGGCCGCGGCCGACCTTCTCGACAAGCTGAACGCTGAACTGGGGTATGGGCCGCGAGCAGCAGCGGAGTAGCAGCCGGTAGCCGTCGCGGGGCACGCGCAGGGCGATCGAGACGTCGCGCACGCCAGATCCGGCAAGCCTCCCGAGGGCCCCCCAGAGAGCCGGGGGCGTGCGTTACCGCGCGCTCAGCGAAGCCTGCCTGCCGGCGCTTGACATCTCGATCGGCCTTGGTTTATGTGAAGCCCGGCTCTAGCACTCTAGCTTGTCAAGTGCTAACAGCCGACCACTCCCCCCATCTCCACGGGACCCATCAGAACCTCTAACCCCTTGAATTGAGGAGAATTATTTCCCCATGAAGTTCCGTCCTCTGCATGATCGCGTGGTCGTGCGCCGCGTCGAACAGGAGACCAAGAGCGCGGGCGGCATCATCATTCCCGACACGGCTGCCGAGAAGCCCCAGCAGGGCGAGATCATCGCTGCCGGCCCGGGCGCGCGTGACGAGACCGGTAAGATCGTCGCCCTCGACGTCAAGCGAGGCGACAAGGTGCTGTTCGGCAAGTGGTCGGGCACCGAGGTCAAGATCGATGGGCAGGAGCTGCTCATCATGAAGGAGAGCGACATCATGGGGGTGATCGAGAAATAGGCGAGCACCAAATCGAGCTGCCGACCTAGAAGCGTGCGGGGGCTTCCGCGAGGTCGTCGAC
>JAMXLN010000373.1 GCA_024281145.1 Hyphomicrobiaceae bacterium
CAGTGCTGCGCACCGCACGTCAACATCCCGTTACTCACCGTGCAAGCTGCCGGGCGGCCTTGTCCCGGTCCGAGCCAGAATTTCGCGGGCCCGGCTGCAGTCCTGGTCCATCTGCGCCTGCAAGGCCGCTGCGGTATCGAACCGGCGATCGGGACGGATAAAGTCAATGAATTCCACCTCAATCTCGCGGCCGTAGAGGTCGCCATCGAAGTCGAACAGAAATGTTTCGAGGATGGCGGCGCCGTCATCGAAGGTCGGCCGGGTCCCGAGGTAGGCGGCGCCTGCATAATGGCCGCTACCGGTGAAGATGCGGACGGCATAGATGCCGTGCGCGAGCGCCGTCCCTGGGGGAAGGGTGATGTTGGCCGTCGGAAAACCCAGGCCCGTGCCACGCTTGGCGCCGCCGCGTACCACGCCCGCCAAACGCCACCACCAGCCCAGCATCTGGGCCGCCCCCTTGACGTCGCCCAGCGCCAGTTCGGCGCGGATGGCGCTTGAGGAGAACACCTCGCCCGCCTCCGCAACCTGACCGATGATGGTGACACCGAAGCCTAGCGCGTCTCCCGCCCGCCGCAGGCTCTTTGGATCGCCGGCGCGTCCTTTGCCGAAGCGGAAATCGTAACCGACCACGACTTGGCGCGCACCCAGCGCCTCAACCAGAACGCGGGCGACGAATTCCTCGCCCGCGAGGGCGGCGAGGCGAGCATCGAAGGCAAGAACAATGGCAAGATCGATGCCGAACTCATCCATGAGGCGCAGCTTCAATGGCAACGGCGTCAATCGAAAGTGCGGCTTGTCGGGCTGGAAGTACTCGCGCGGATGCGGCTCAAAAACGACCGCGCCGGCCTGGGTTCCAAGCCGGCGGGCCTCGTTGCGGGTGGCTTCGATCAGTGCCTGGTGACCGCGATGGACGCCATCGAAGTTGCCGATCGCAAGCGCGGCGCCGCGGGCCGATGTTGGAACATTATCGCTGCCATTGAGGATGCGCATGGCGCAGGCATTGCCGCACTCAATGGGCTGCGGTCAAGCACCTTGCGGGCAGGGCTGCGCCCTCAATCGCGGCCGGCACGCTGCATGGCGCGATCATGATGGCGCGTTCATGCCGCTTTCGTGACCGCGGGCCGCGCGGGCACCATCAGCACCGCCTCACCCTCCAGCACAGCTTTCCCGCCCACCGAGCACGTGCTCTCAAAGCGCGCGCGGCGCTTGGCGGGGTAGAGTTCCATCACGCGCACCTTGGCCACCACCCGGTCGCCCACCTTGACGGGGCCGCGAAAATTGAGCGTCTGTGACACATAGATGGCCCCAGGTCCCGGCAGCTCCATGCCGAACACCGCCGAGATGTATCCAGCCGTCAGCATGCCGTGCGCGATAGGCTCCTTGAAGATCGTCTTGGCGGCGTAGGCGGGATCGAGGTGGACGGGGTTGCGGTCGCCAGTGACTTCCGCGAAAGCGATGATGTCGGCTTCGCTCACCGTTTTGGAGAAGCTCGCTTCCATACCGACTTCGAGGTCTTCGAAGAAGTAAACCTGCCGGGTAGTGAGGGTCATTGGCTGCCTTTACCTTTTGTGCCTCCATGCCGCGCCGCAAAAATAGTGGGCACCAGTTTGCGCCGCAACAAGTCCCTCGTACCGCCATGGATAACGCTGGGGGTGACGAAAAGATTATGGCGGACCGGGGATTTGTGGCCACAGTGGGGGGGGGCGCGGCCCCTGTGGGGCAGCAGCCGACCCCCCATCCCCGCTGCGGGGGGCGCGCAATGCTGCGCTGCGGCTTTTTGGGGCCCTGGCGGCACGACTGTTGCGTGGTCAAGCCGGGGCGCGGTATAAGCCGCGGATCCAGCGCAGCTTCGAGCATGTCTCGGCCTACTCGGGCAATGCCCGGCGTCGGTCTCGGAAAGGGCCCCTATGAGCGACCGCAAACTCCTGATGCCCAAGGCGACCGCTGTGTGGCTGGTCGAGAACACCTCACTTTCCTTCGAGCAGATCGCCGAGCTGTGCGGACTGCACGTGCTCGAGGTCAAGGGCATTGCCGACGGCGACGTGGCGCAAGGCATCAAGGGCATGGACCCGATTTCGACCGGCCAGCTCACGCGCGAGGAGATCGCGCGCGGCGAAGAGGATCACGCCTACCATCTGAGGCTTGCGGCCTCGAAGATCGATATCCCCGAGGTCAAAAGCAAGAAAGGGCCGCGCTATACCCCGGTATCGCGCCGTCAGGACCGCCCAAACGCCGTGCTGTGGCTGATGCGCAATCACCCCGAGCTCAAGGACAGCCAGATCATGCGGCTCGTCGGCACCACCAAGCCGACGATCGCCGCGATTCGCGATCGGACGCATTGGAACTCGCCCAACCTGCAGCCCCAGGATCCCGTCACACTCGGTCTGTGCTCGCAGATCGACCTCGACAGCGAAGTTAAGAAGGCGGCACGGCGGATGGAGCGAGAGCGCAAGGAGCTGGGGCGAGCGCCGGAGAAGGCCGGCACGCTGCTGCCGACGTCACAGACGATTCCAGGTCTCGGCCCGCAGCCCGACGTCCAGATCGTCGTGCCGAAGCAGGAGGAGGAGAAGCGGGAGGAGACCGCCGCCGAGGAGGAGGCGCGCGTGTTCGCCAAGCTGCGCGAGATGGGCGCGGGCACCAAGGCGGACAACGAATCGGAGGAGTGACACGAATGAGCTGGTGCGCCTGCCTGGCAGCGGCAGGGCACGGTCGCAGCAAAGAACCACGGACAATCGGCGGATAATCGCCGGATAATCGCAAGACAAGCGCACAACAAAAAAGCAGAAAAAAATGCAGGAAGGAGATGGGGCTCGCGGGAAGCCATCGACCGCGAGCCCCGACACGTCCGGCCACTCGGTGGTTCCCGGACCGCTTTCACATCCATCCGGTAAACGCGCTGTCGATCGCACCGTTCCCCCGTCGCCTCGGGCCATGGGGGTCGTCAGGCGTGGTGGGCGGCATTCCCGGCCTGCTCCGGCACGGACTAGGAGTGATGCACGGCGGCTACATCGGGGGCGCCTTTAGCCAAAGCGATGGCGAATCGCCGGAATGCTGTCACAATGTCGACGTTTCGGAGGCATGTTGAACCGGGACGGTGTCGCCATGAAACTGAGGGAGCTTGCCCGCGTCTATGCGTTCGCTGCCGGACTGACCGTTGTGTCGGCGCTGTTCCAGCCAGTCCCCGCGGCTGCGCAGCTGTTTTGGGATTGGGGTGGTGGCAATGTGGTGGGGGACAGCGGCCGCGAGGTCGTGCGTTTCAATCCCGCCTTCGCCCCCGGCCAGATCATCGTCAGCTTCGGCGATCGCCGACTCTACTTTATTTCCAGGACGGGTGAGGCGATCAGCTATCCGATTGCCATCCCCCGCGACGAGGACCGCTGGGAAGGGGAGACAACGGTTACCAACAAACGCATCAATCCCTCGTGGACACCCACCCCGGCAATGATGGCCGAGAACCCGCGCCTGCCGCGCTGGGTGCCAGGTGGCCATCCCATGAACCCGCTGGGAGTGCGGGCGTTGTACCTGGGATCGAGCGCCTACCGCATCCACGGCACGGATGCCCCCTGGACGATCGGCACGGCCGTCTCGAAGGGCTGCATCCGCATGTACAACCAAGACGTGCTCGACCTTTATCCCCGCGTGACGATTGGCGCGAAGGTGCTCGTTACCTGGCAGCAGTTTGGGGCGCAGCCGGGATTTGCCTCCACGCGGCCGCGCTCAGGCCCGCCGCTCCGTCCGATGGACCCGAGCGATCTACCGCAGCGATTTTAGCGCGCACGCGGCCGAGTTCGCGTGGCGCCGCTGCCACCATTGGCGGGCGATGGCAGGCCCCGCAGAAGCCCCCTCTCCGTCACACTTGGGATCAGTCCCGACTGTGCGCAGGGGTGCCAACGGCCTGTCGCTCCGCCACCCTTCTCTGCAAGATGCCGCCGTCTGCGGATAATCGTTCCGGAAGCGGCGCGGAGCCGGGCCTTTGGTGAAACCCGCAGGCTTCCATCGATCCTTGGGGCAACGGCGAGCGGGCTCGACAGCCCCCCGGACCGGTCGCTTGAGGAACCATCTGTGCAACGGCACATTGAGTGTCAGGTGGAGAGGAGCCAACGCGATTTGGAACGTTCCCATTCGATGCCTGGGGCGCCGGCCGCCGTCGGGGGCTCGCCCAGCGTCCTTGAGGACTGCGAATGCTCTTGACCGGGCGTGGTTGCTCATGCCGAGGGTGGAGCGACGGGCAGCACGCACTTGCGCATTTCGGTCCCCTCGGGTCAGCAGCAAGATAGTCGGCTCGTCGACGCGAGCCGCTGAGAGAGGCAACAGTGAACAAGTGGGGCGAGTTTCAGGGAAGGGTCGAGGACAGCCGGTTGGTGACGGGCCAGGGGTCCTATGTGGGGGACATCCATTGCGAAGGGACGGCGCACGCCGTTCTCGTCCGTGCCCAAGTGGCGAGCGCCCGAGTCGTGTCGATCGATACCACTGCGGCGCTTGCCTCGCCCGGCGTACTGGCTGTCTACACGGCCCGCGACTTGGCTGAGGATGGTTTGGCGGATTTCCCCTGCGGGGTGGAACTGGCGCGTCCTGACGGCAGCAAGGCGCATCAGGCGCGGCGCCCCGTGCTTGCCCGCGACCGGGTCCGTTGCGTGGGCGAGCCGATCGCATTTGTCGTGGCCGAAACTGTGGATGCCGCTATGACGGCAGCCGAGCTCGTCCTTGTCGAGGTGCAAGATACCCCCGCCGTTGCCACGGTGACAGCAGCACGGGCCACCGGGGCACCGGCGGTGTGGGACGAGGTCCCTGACAACGTGGCCTTCGTTTGGAAGAAGGGCGACGCTCGCGAACCCATCATGCAGGCTTCCCACGTCGCGCGGCTCTCCTCGCATGTGTCGCGGGTTGCGGCGCTGCCGCTCGAGCCGCGCGGCGCGCTCGGCCGTGTCGATGAGGCCGGCCGCCTGGTGCTCCATGCTTCGAACCAGAGCCCACACATCCTGAAGACCGCGCTTGCCAATCTGCTCAGGGTCCCCGCCGAGCAGGTCCGCGTCGTTGCCAAGGACGTCGGCGGCTCATTCGGCATGAAGAGCGGCGCCTATCCCGAGGACGCGCTTGTGCTCTATGCAGCGCGCAAACTTGGGCGTCCCGTCCGCTGGGTATCAGAGAGGAGGGAAAGCTTCCTTGCCGACGACCATGGCCGCGATGTTTCCTTCGATGCGCAGTTGGCAGTCGACGCCGATGGCCGCTTCACGGCGTTGACGGTCGAGTTCACCGTCAATGTCGGGTGCTATTTGTCCCGCCGCTCGCTCTTTCTTCTCAACAACATCGGCGGCATCGCCGGCGTCTATCGGATCCCGAGGATCGAGGCGAGCGTCACCGGCATCTTCACCAACACCATGACCAACGCACCTTATCGCGGCGCCGGTCGGCCTGAGGCGACCTATGTCATCGAGCGTCTCATCGACCTGGCTGCGGGCGAGATTGGCCTTGATCCCTTCGAGCTGCGCCTGCGCAACCTGGTGCCGGCTTCGGCCATGCCTTACGATACGGGATTCATTTTCAAGTACGACTGCGGTGAGTTCGAGGGCACCATGCTGGCTGTGGCCAACCTCGCCGACCGCACGGGCTTCGCGACGCGCAGGGCCGAGGCTGGGCGTCGCGGTATGCTCCGGGGACTGGGCATAGCCAATCCGATCGAGGTCGCGGCCGGTCCCTTCACCAAGCCGCGCAAGGACTTGACCCGGCTCAAAATCCATCCCGATGGCACGGCGACCCTTTACGCGGGATCGATGTCGACCGGACAAGGCATCGAGACGACGCTGACGGAGCTCGCTGCCGGGGCGCTCGGACTGCCCCGCGGTGCCGTCCGTTACGAGGCCGGTGACACCGACGACCTGCCGGACGGCCGTGGCAACGGTGGGTCGGGCGCAATCACGGTCGGTGGCAGCGCAACGCATCGCGTGGCCGAAAAGGTGATCGCGACCGGCCGTGCGTTGGCGGCGGAGATGTTGCAGGCAAGTGTGGACGATATCGGCTTTGTAGACGGCCGTTTTCCGCTCCGGGGTACCAACCATTCGCTCGGTCTGGCAGAGGTGGCTCGCCACGCTGAGGCTAAGGATCCAGTCGGCCTCTGCGAGACGGCTGAGTTCATGCCGCCGGCTGTCACGTTTCCCAACGGTTGCCATATGGTCGAGGTCGAGATCGACCCGGAGACCGGCATGGTCAGGATCGTGCGCTATACCATCGTTGAGGACATCGGCAACGTGCTCAATCCGACGCTCGCGCACGGCCAAATTCAGGGTGGCATCGCCATGGGCATTGGCCAGGCGCTCGGCGAGGCGATCACCTACGACCCCGACTCCGGCCAGCTCATCAGCGGCTCGTTCATGGACTATCAGATCCCTCGGGCCGACGACATTCCGTCCGTGCGCGTTGAGACACGCGCGGTGCCGACGGCGTCCAACCCGCTTGGCGTTAAGGGTGTCGGCGAAGCGGGCACCGTCGGCTCGCTGGTCGCCACCATCAACGCCGTGTGCGATGCGCTATCACCCTTGGGCATTCGCCATTTTGAAATGCCGGCGACGCCGGCACGCATTTGGACCGCGATCCAACAGGTCAAGCCTGCAATGGGGTCGGGATAGCGCGGGATTGGGTGACCCTTGTTGCCGCGGGGCGTAGAGGAGTGCCTTCCCGTTACGTCCGGCGGAGGCAGTCAAGGGTCGGCTTGCGTCTTGCTTGCCAATTGCAGGCTTGGCAGATGGCGACCGTTGATGGAGGCTGGCCTGCGCAGGACCGGTCGTTCCAACCACAGGAGTTGCGTCCATGGCCGACGGCGAACACCACCGTGCTACTTTGCGGGAACTCAACCGCAACTACATCCGATCCGTCGATGAGGGCGATGTCGCCTGGTTTGAGGCCAATCTCGCGGCCGACTTCTTCAACACCAATCCCGACGGCACCTTGATCGACCGCAAGGCATTTCTTGCCCAGATCGGTCGCGGCTCTGGGGTCAGAAACATTCGCGAGCACGACGTGCTGATCCGCATCCTTGGCGAGTTCGCAATCATTCACGCGCGGACCAGCTATCAGAAGCAAGATGGCACGCAGGGTAGCGGGCGTTACACCGACGATTGGCAGCTGCGCGACGGCCGCTGGCAATGCGTCTCGGCCCATGTCACCCGTCTTTAGGGGGCATCACCCCGCAAACTCCATCGGGCACCTGATGTCACCGCGCGCGCATCGGTAATGGTGGTTGCGGCGAGCAGAGGCATCTCTCGGGGAAGGGAGCGCGGAGTGCGCAGGCCTATAGTTCCTTCTCGGCGAGTTCGCGGAATTCATCGGGCACCGAACGGGACACACCGATCGCGGCTGGCCCGTATCCCACTGCCTCCCAGCCGAAGCGATCGCGGATGGTGTCGATGGCCTTGTCGACGGCGGCACGTGCAGCACCCTGCCTGCTACCTGGCCGTCGCTTCTCATCCTCAAGCGCCAGTGGGAGCTCCAGCTGCAGGACTTGCGGCTTCTCCAGGTTCGACACCGAGACCGCCAGCAGCGAAATGATCTTCTCATCGCGGTGGTTGGCAAGGACGCCGCGCACAAGCTCCTCTGCGATCTCGGCGAGCGTTGCGGTGGCCGAAATGGGTGCGGGCAGCGTCAGGGAACGCGTGGTTGCGCGCAGGTCGGCAAACCGCACGCGCACCGTCACCGTTCTGCCCGGTCGTGATCCTGCGCGCAGTCGCGTTGCGACCCTGTCCGCCAGATGCCACAGCGTCGGCTGGTAGATGCGCTCAGCAGCGGGGCGCCTGCCGAGGGCCGACTGTGCTCCGGCCGACCGGGCACGAGGCTGCGCTTGGATTTCCCGCGCATCGCAATTCCAGGCGAGCGCCTCCAGCTTGCTACCCAAGGCTCGGCCCAGCAACCGCTGCAGCCGCCCGCCCGGCGCCTGCGCGAGCTCGCCAATCCTGAGGATCCCTACCTGCGCCAGGCGCGCCTTGGTCACCGGGCCCACGCCCCACATGAGTTCGACCGGCAGGCCATGCAGGAATTCGAGCTCTTTTTCCGCATCGACGACCACGAGCCCGTCTGGCTTTGCCACCTGCGAGGCGATTTTTGCGAGGTGCTTGGTGCGCGCCACGCCAACGGAGATTGCAAGTCCCAGCTCCTCGCGCACGCGGCGGCGCACGGCCCTTGCGATCTCGGCCGGCGCGCCAAAAAGGCGTTCACACCCGGTCACGTCAACAAACGCCTCGTCGATCGAGAGCCGTTCCACGAGCGGTGTGAAGTCGCCGAGGATCTTCATGACCGCATCACCGAGGCGCCGATATTCTCTGAAGTTTCCGCTGACGAAATGCAGCTGCGGGCACACCTGGCGAGCCTGTCGCGCCGCCATTCCTCCCCGCACCCCGAGCGCCTTGGCCTCGTAGGATGCGGCGAGCACGACCCCGCCGCCGACGGCGATGGGTCTGCCGCGCAAGGACGGGTCAAGGAGCTGTTCGACCGAGGCATAAAACGCATCGAGGTCCGCGTGTAGGATCGAGGCGGGTCGCATGTCCTGACCTCATCCAAGAAGCCGCTCCAGCGCCAGCGGCCTGCGGCGCCGCATGCGGCGCCCGTAAAGGCGTGAAGCCGAGGCGAGTCGAAAAATTGTTCCCGTTTTGTTCTATCGTACACCCCTTCCCAAGTGCCCCGCAAGGGGCCGCGCAACGCTGGCGTCGTTGGCGTCAGCGAGCGCGTTCGCATTCCCTCCTTGGGCTCGCCTCAGGCGGCCGGCGGGACCGGCTTCTCCCGCGAGGGCAACTTTCGCCACGGAACAGGGGTCATGCGGGCGATGGCGTTGGCCTGTGCACTATCGCGCAAGCCTTCCAGCAGCGTCCGGGGAGCCCTCTCCTGCCCACTCGCGCGCACAGCGTTCGAGATCCTTCAGGTTTTGGCGCATCTGCTCGAGGGCAAACGCCAAAGCGAAGAAGCGTTCGGCCTGCTCCGCATTGAGGTCGCGCGTGAGGCCCTCCCGGCGGAGTTCGTTGACCACCGCCGTATAAGCGTCGAGAGCGGTTTCGACTCCAGCGCGTGGCGGTGGTCGGCGGCGGGCGCGAAGCGCATCGCCAACGCCGCCGATGTAGTCGGCAAGTGCTGCCGCAGCGTCTTTGACCGGGACTTCTAGGCGCAGCCGAAGTGCGTTGGGTGGTGGCAGCTGTGCGGCTCTGCCGATCATTACCAAGTCGTGACGCAGCCTCAGGAGCGTGCGCATGAGCGGCGCTGTGTCCGGTTCGGAGGAAAGGCGTGCTGCGCGCTCGTGTTCAGCCTCTGCGCAGATGATGCCCAGATCGACGAGGGATTGGCCGATGCCATCCTGCAGGCGGTGTAGAGCCTCGGTATCCAGACCTTGTGTCAGACCGGTGAGCAACCCGCGCAGTGCCCGCGCCATATAGTCGAGCGTGCGCGCCGCCGCCTGGATTGTCTGCTCGTGCGCTCGGGACGGAAGCAGAAGGATTGACACCAAGAACCCTGTGATGCCGCCCACTGCGACCTCGAACACGCGATCGATCGCTGACGCCAGGGCGGTCACATGCGTGATCGTGGGAACGAGGAGCACGATGATTGCCGTCACGGGTGCGACCCTCAGCTTCGGATTGACGGCGGCGAGGAAGGCAAGCGGGGTTACCGCAAGCGCGAGGACGGCCAGCATCGTCCATGCGCCGGGGTGCGGAATAAGGACGGCAATGGCGCCGCCATAGACGGCCCCGCCGACGGTGCCGAGCAGGTAGTCTATGGTTGCCTTCAATGAGCCACCGACGGTGATCTTCGTGACGACCACGGCCGTCAATACGGCCCACAGCGGTAAGCGTAGGTTCAAAAACTGTGCGATCACGAGGGAGAGCGCTGCAGCAAAGGTGACGCGAATGGCAAGCTCAAGCTGCACGCGGTGGCGGTTGAGCCAAACGCGAAGCAATCTCCAGAAGGCCGTGGCGCGATCCAAGAGAAGGGCCCATGGTGGCCCTGCCAAGGGTGAGTGAACTTAGCAGGGTGAGGAAGCGTGTGGAGAAGCCCAGAAATTTCCGCGCCTGCAGCCTAGCAATGTTCACAGTCTCATGGGTAGTCCGACCATGGGCATAGCGCCCAAGTGAGGCTGCCGCAACAGCATGAGCGCCGCTTCGCTGTGAAGCTGCCTGATGTACCAATTCTCGTGTTTGAGGATGAGTTTGCTGGTGAAGAAAATGCTGGCTGGGAAGTCAAGATGGACGACCTCGCGAGCTTGGTGAGCTCCTCGATGGGACCGTTCGATGTTTTCGGCGCCGCCGTAGCTTTGTGTATCGACCGTGCGCACATTCATGAAGACGCAATTCTTGAAGTGGCCGGGTCTTGAAGTGGCCGGGTCTTGAAGTGGCCGGGAATTCCCTGCGAACCCATTGCAGGGCATAGGCGCCGCCACTGCGGCTCGACCCGACAATGAAAACTGCTGTCGGCCGGTGCCGTCGAGCTTGGGAGCATTTCAAGGCCGGGTACTCGGTCCAGCTGAGAGCCCGGTCCGTGATCTGGATCTTGTGTTTGATTCCGACGTTGTGGGCGTGAATGAAAAGGCAGAAGCGATGCCCGTCCCGGTGATGACCGCGGTCATCCGGCCTCATTCCGTGAATTTCTCGACCGATCCGTGGATTAACGCGTGCTTCCTCCTGCGCGGCCATATCGCTTGGCCTGGATAGCGACCGGCCCGGCCCAATAATCCTATCGGGGTATGTCAAGGCCGGCCGTTCGCGCGTCAGGGGAAGAGGGAGCTGGCCCGCGTGGCAATTCCCGAAAGATTGGGTTGGCATGTCTGACCGGCGTGTTCCCGAACGCCCGCGATTCCATCCCGGTGCTGCCGAATGGTATCATCACAAAGCGCCAACCGGCGTTGTGCACGGTGACTAGGCGGCCATGGCCCATCCGAGCAAGCCGCGGGCGCTTGGCCAACGACGGATGGTCCTGACACGTGACCGGGTCCTAGCCGCATAAGACCCAGTGTTAGGACTTTGCGCGTTCGCTCGAATGGCTGACGCTCATTTTTGTCTCGGCAACACCTCGCAGACACCTTGGGATTAGCTCGGCAGACACCGCGAACAATGCCGCCAGCACTAGGGCACCGACGGCGAGCAGGGTTGGCAGGCGAAAACTCCCGAGTTGCTCGTGAAGATAACCCGCAAGCGTCGGACCGATCATTTGTCCAAGCGCAAAGCTGCTCGTAATTTGCCCCATTGCCCGCTGTGGCCCATCGATGGAAAGTTTCTGGGCGCCCATGAAGCCCAGCGCGGTGATGCCCATGAAGGTGCCCCCGAGCAGAACCGCGGCCATGCAGATTCCTGACGGCGTGGTCCATTCCACGCTGGCACAGACGCCGGCGGCCTCGATCAAGCACCCGAGCGCATACGCCTGCAAGACGCCGATGCGCTTGCCCAACCACCACCATACCGTTACCGAGGGGATTGCGGCCAGGCCAACAAGTGCCCAGGCCCAGGGTTCGATGGCGGCTGCCTCGCTGGCATGACGGACGATGTTGACGAGGAAGGTACTCGTGATCACATAGCCGAACCCAAACAACCCGTGGGCGCCAATCAGCGCCAAGAGCCCCCAGGGCGTCCGACCCGCTTTTCCCGTCACGGCGTTGTTGGGAGTTGCCTTGGACGTTGGGATCATGGTTGCCGCGACCCCTCCGGTAATCGTCGCTAGCACACCCGATCCCATCCACTGGGCGCGCCATTCAAGTCCTATCGACGCCAAGAGCGCAACGAGCGCCGCCGATATTGATATGCCAAAGCCCACACCCGCGAAGTGAACCCCCGTCAGACCTGTCGCCCCCGAACTCGCTAACCGCTCCAACACGAGGGTCGACGCGCAAACGATCACGATCGCACTCGCCATGCCTCCCAACAATCGAAGCACCACAAAGGCCAACAGGCCCGACGGCACCGCCATCGCCGCCGTGGATGCCGCGCTGACGGCGAGGCTTGTCAGGAGCCAGCCTCGGGCCTTTCCGATCATGAACGGTCGGCTGCTGACAAACGCTCCGGCGAGATAGCCCAGGAAGTTCGCAGACGCGACCATGCCGGCATCAGTCGTGGTCCACGACAGCGCCTCGAGCATGCCGGGAAGAATCGGCGTGTAGACGAAGCGTCCGATCCCGAGCGCCGTGGCCAGGGCCATCATACCGCCGATGGCCGACGCTATCAGATGAGGTGGACGCGATTGGGCCATGCTGGTCTCCCCATCGCATATGGGAGTTCCACGGCATGGCGGGTAACGATTTGATGAGATGACGGCTATCGCTCGAAGCGATCAGCGGATCTATTCGGCCGCTCCGAGTTGCTCACGTGCCGGCCGGCTCAGTTCCAGGAACGATCGCAGCGCGCTCGAGGTGTAGGATTCGCGGTGGCGGATGAACACCGTCTCCACGAGCCCCTCTGCGTCTGGCAGCGGATGGCTCCGCACGCGGGTCTTTGGCCACACCGAGCCAAGCATGGCTTTCGGCAGCAAGGTCACGCCCAGGCCGGCGCTCACACAGCCGAAAATAGTTTCAAGGGTGCCCAGTTCACAGATGCGGATCCCGACAATACCGCGCCGCGCCAGCATCGCCTCCAACCGAAGCCGATAGGAACATCCAGCCCTTAGAACAATGATCCGGAAGTCTGGCTTGGCAACGAGATCGCCGAAACGCAAAACGCTGGGTCCAGTGAGGATCACCAGCTCCTCCTGCACAAAGGCCTCGACCAGGAGGTGAGGATGCGCTACCGGCCCACACACAAAGGCGCCATCGATTTGGCGATCGAGCACTTGCTCGACGAGCTCACACGTGGTGCCGGTCTTCAGAGTGAGGTCGACCGCGGGGTGGGTTGCAACGTATTGGGCGAAGATCGGGGCCAGGTGAACCGCCGCGGTCGACTCAAGCGAGCCAATCACCAACTCGCCGGACGGCGTCCCGTCATCGGCCGCTGCGCGTTTGGCGTCCGCGAAAAGGGAAACGGCGCGAGCAGCGAAAGGTAACAATCGCCTGCCGGCCGGGGTGAGCACGGCTCCCCGAGAATTGCGCTCAAACAGCTTGCATCCGAGCTCTGCTTCCAGTGCCTGAATGCGCGCGGTCACATTCGACTGAACCGTATGGAGCACGGCCGTCGCCTTATTCATGCTGCCCGTGCGGGCCACCGCTGCGAAAATTTTGAGATCCGCGGCATCCATGTTGCGTTTTCCTTAGCACGCATCACACCCAATATTGATCGGTTTGCCTCAAACGCAAGCGCCACCCGCAAACTTCGACAAATAATGAGCCGGGGCTGCGCGCTGATGGGTGCGCGATCCCTGATCCGCGGAAAACCGCCGCACCACCTGCGCCCAGTGCGGCCCATGCGCTATGCCAACCGTCGATCACAGCCCAGGGCTGCCGGACTGCCATGGCGAGGGCTGCCAGTTTGGTTCGATCTCCGGGGACGGCCGACCCGACCTCAAATGATGTTGCGCTCTCTAAGCCCTGAGATCTCGGCCTCAGTGTAGCCGAGGCTCGTCAGCACCTCCTCGTTATGCTGGCCGAGCTCCGCTGCAATGTTAATCCGCGCTGGCGTTTCCGAGAACAACCAGGGCGTGCCGTGCACCCTCAGTCGCTTGCCGTGTTTGGGGTACTCCACTTCGCTCACATAGCCGTTGGCGAGCACATCGGGGTCGCTGGCCGCCTCGAGCATGGTGTTGATTGGGGCCGAGACGATGTCGGCCGCCCTGAGCTTGGCCACCCAGTGGTCGCGCGTATTGGACGCAAAGAGGCGGTCCAGCAAGGCCAGCAGTTCGGCGCGCTTTTCGGCTGAGTCCATGGCGTCGCCCAGCTGGCTCAATCCCGCTTGTTCGATCTCCTCGTAGAACCCGAGGCCTACCATCGCTTCCTTCCACTGGTCGCGAGCCAGCTGAAACACCATTGGCTTGCCATCCCGGTCAACGAAGCTTGCCGACATGGCGGGTCGCTCACGCGTGCCGGCGATACGGGCTTGTCCGGTTACTGGGTCGGTTCCGCGCCACATGGTGGTGGTGAAGGTCCAGCCGAGCAAGCGAACGATCGCACCAAGCAGCGATAGCTCGACCTTCTGCCCGACGCCGGTGGCGCGCGCGTGCGTCAAGGCCGCGAGTGCGCCGCCAAAGGCGAGAATGGCGCATGTCTCATCGGCAACGGAAGCGATCCCGGTGCGCATGGGTTGGTCCGGGGCGGCGTAGGCCTGCGCGATGCCTCCAAGCGCCTGTGCCATGGAATCCGTCCCGGGCAAATGGGCGTTGGGACCTTTTGGGCCATAGCCGGAAATCGAGACGTAGACGAGCTTCGGATTGACCTTCTTGAGCTCCTCGTAGCCGAAACCGTTCTTTTCTGCCGTGCCCGGGCGAAAATTTTGCCCAAAGATGTCCGCGCGGGCGACAAGTTCGCGCAGGATCTTTCGACCCTCGGGTGCCTTGAGGTTGAGCGTCACGCTCTTCACCCCGCGGTTGTTGGTCTCGAAGAAGGAACTTGGATGTCCTGGCAGCACCGATGAGACACGCGAGGTATCGCCGCCCCCCGGGGCTTCGATCTTGATGACCTCTGCGCCAAGATCGGCCATCAGCATATAGGGTACGGTCCCCGCCTGCGCCGTGGAGCAGGCAACAACCTTCACGTCCCGCAACGGGCCATCAGCCATGGTATTGGATGTGGTCATGGGCTTCCCCCAATTTTGCTCCTAAGTCGACGACGCCCCACCAGTACGAGGCTCTCGTCGGTCGCTTCCTAACAGTGACACGCCACGCTGTGACCCGCGAGGCTTCGCGCCCATTATGGTCAGCACCCCATTGGGAAAGACGAAGATCGCCGACGCAGCGGGGATGGGCATGTTCGCGGCGGGCCACAACCAACAGCTTGCGACGAATTCCTAAGCGATGGCGGCTCGCCATCGATGTTCCCCAGTTGATCGCCTCCTCCCGATATCTGGGACGTCGGTTCGGGGACCCTCCGGGCCCGCAAAGAGTGAGCGCGGTGAGCGTCAGGGGCGGCCGTTGTGCCAGAGCGCTCGGGCTAGCGCGCCATGGGCGGGATGCGCGTGTGCCAATCCGTTGCGGCCTGCCAGGCCCACCCTATGCGCAGCGCCGTCCCCTCATCACCGCCGCGGCAGACGATCTGCAGGGCCAGCGGCAATCCCGAGACGTCAGCGCCATTGGGCACGGCCAAGCCGCACAGGTCGAGGAAGTTGACCCAGCGTGTAAAGAACGCCGGGGTCGTCTTCTGGTCGACATCAGCGAGCGGAATGGCGGATGTGACGGTCACGGGCGCCAGCAGCGCGTCGACGTGCTCGGTGGCTGCAGCAAACTCGCGCTTGAGACGTTCGCGCTCTGCCAGAGCTTCGAGGTATTCGCGCGAGGAGATGGAGGCGCCCGCGCGGATGCGTGGCCGCACGGCCGCATCGACGGGAAGCGCATCATCATCGACGATTGGGCTGAGCAGGGCATAAGCCTCAGCCGCCATGATGCGCCCCGATGCGCTGCCGTAGTCGTGAAAGCTGCGTGGCAGCGTGAGCTCGACGATGTCGGCACCCAAACCGGCGAGCTGATCGAGGGAGCGGTCGTAGGCGGTGAGCACCTCCTCGGCCACGCCCGTGCGTTCGCTTGCAGGCATGCGCGCGAGGCGCAGCCCCTTCACGCCGCGGCGCAGCGCCGGCATGGGATCTGAATCGCGCAGGGCGAGCGTGCGCGGGTCGCGTGGGTCGGCGCCCTGCATCACGTCGAGCAACAAGGCCGTATCCTCCACATCGCGCGCCAGTGGTCCGGGCGTGTCGAGTGTCGGGGTTAATGGCAGCACGCCGTAGGCGCTGATCCGGCCAATCGTGGTCTTGAGGCCGGTGATACCACACCACGACGCCGGCACGCGCACGGAGCCACCCGTGTCGGTGCCGACCGCACAGGGGACCAACCGTGCGGCGACCGCGACAGCAGAGCCGCTGCTGGATCCGCCGGGCGTGCGGTGGATGGTGCCGTCCCAGGGATTCCATGGTGCGCCCAGATGCTGGTTGGTGCCCCAGCCGCCGAAGGCGAACTCCACCGTGTGGGTCTTGCCGAGGATGATCATACCTGCGCTGATGAGCTTCTGAGCCAGCGTGGCGGTGATGGTCGAGCGACGGCTGCGCCAAACGGCGCTGCCACCGGTCGCGATGCGCCCTTCGAGCTCGACGAGGTCCTTGAGTGCGATCGGGATGCCGTGCAGCGGCCCGACCGCGTGGCCTGAACGAATGGCCTTGTCGGCGGCTTCCGCAGCCAGCCTCGCCTCCTTGTCATAGACCTCGACAAAGGCATGAAGCTTGCCGTCGAGGCGTGCGATTCGCTCCAGGCAGGCGGCGACGATCTCCACGGGCGAAACGCGTTGGGCCTTGATGTTGGCGGCCAATGCGTGGATCGGCAGGTCGGCGAGATCCGTGCTCACGGGAGCCTCCGTGTGAAGTTTGAAGATGGGCTGCGACGGCAGCGTCCGCGCGCAGGACGCAAGACGATGCGCTCACCGGTCGCTTCACGAGGAGCGGTTGGCGCGCTTGAGCGCTGCATTGAGCAGCAGATTGGCGCCGGGCAACGTGCGGGCACGATCGATCTCCTCGGTGGTATTGTGGCTGATCCCGTCGCGGCAGGGGGTAAAGATCATCACGCTTGGTGCAAGTTCGGCCACCGCGTACGCATCATGGCCGGCCTGGCTCAGCATCTCGCGGTAGGGTATGCCAAGCTCAACGGCCGTTGCCTTGAGCAGCTCGATGCATTCCGGGGCAAAGAGCGATGTGCCCCAGCTCCAGCCCTCCGTCACCTCGATGGCGACGCGCGCTTTGGCCTCGGCGGCTGCGATCGCCTGTTTAATGTCAGCGTGCATGCGGTCGAAGCCGGCGGTGTCGGGATGGCGGAAGTCGACGATGAGCCGCACATGCTCGGGGATGATGCCCGGCAGATTCGGAAAGCATTCGATGCGTGGCGAGGTGGTGCGCCCGCGCTCGGCAGCATACGCAAGTCCAATATCATTAACGCCGGCAATGAGGTAGCCAGCACCCACGAGTGCATTGCGCCGGTCCGCCATGGGCGTGCCGCCGGAATGGCTGGTTTCGCCACGTATGTCGATGCGCAGTGCAAGCGTTTTGTAGCCGCCGACGACGATGCCGATGTCACAGCCTTCGCGATCGAGATGCGGCGCTTGCTCGATGTGCAGCTCGAAATAGCAGTCGAGCGGATGATTGCCGAGGGGTGCCTTGCCCGCATAGCCGATGCGTTCGAGCTCGTCACCGAAGCGCAGGCCTGCGTCGTCCTTGGTGTCGAGCGCCTGGGCGAGTGGCAGCCGATGGGCAAAGGCCAGCGATCCCATCAGGGGCGGGCTGAAGCGGGCCCCTTCTTCGTTGGTCCATACGATGACCTCGATGGCCCGTCGCGTCTGGATGCTTCGATCGTTGAGCGTGCGGATCACCTCCAGCCCGCACATGACCCCCAGCACGCCATCGTAACGGCCGCCGCAGATTTGCGTGTCGAGATGGCTGCCGATCGCCACGGGGGGAAGGTTGGGATCGCTGCCCGGCCGGCGTGCGAAGATGTTGCCGACCGCATCCACTTCGACCGCGCAGCCGTCCTCCCGTACCCAGGCGACGAAGAGGTCGCGCATCTCTTTGTCCTCGGACGACACCGCCAGGCGTCGCAAACCTGTGTCGCGGAAGCGGCCGATCTGGGCCGATCGGTCGATGGTGGCCCACAACCGGTCGGCGTCGACCTTGAGGCTATTCTCGGCGTTCATGCGATTCTCCATGACCATCAGTTCAAGGCTTGGCGATGCTGCGCTCGCTCAGGTTTGGGCTGCCGAGGTCGAGCTCGCCATCAGCAACGCGCACGCAACGCGTGATGCGCCCGGGCGCCAGCACCGCTTCGGGCGGCATGTGCACGCGGCACCGATCCTGCGCATGGCGGCAGCGCGGAGCGAAGCTGCATCCCGCGGGCAGCGCGCGCAGATCCGGCGGCGTGCCGGGTATGGCCTCGAGCCGCCTACCGAACGTCGAGCCCAACACGGTTGAGGTGAGCAGTGCGGCTGTGTAGGGATGTGCGGGGGTATCGATCACCTTCTCGGTCGGCCCGACCTCGACGAAGCGACCTGCATACATGACTGCAATGCGGTCGGCGACCTCGATCGCCACGCCCACGTCGTGCGTGACGAAAATCACCGCCATGCCAAGCTCCTGTTGCAGCTGGCGTAACAGCAAGATGATCTGGATCTGCACCGTTACGTCGAGCGCCGTCGTGGGCTCGTCGGCCAGCAGCACAGTGGGTCGGCACGATAGCGCCAGCGCGATCATCGCACGCTGACGCATGCCTCCCGACATTTCGTGCGGATAGCTCTTGAGGCGCCGGGCGGCGGAGGGAATCTGCACCATCTCCAAGAGTTCGAGCGCGCGCTGGTTGGCAGCGCTGTAGGAGATGCCTTCATGTCGCACGATGGTTTCGGCGATCTGTACGCCGATCGTGAAGACAGGATCGAGCGCGACCATCGGCTCTTGGAAGATCATCGCCACCTTGGCGCCGCGCACGTGGCGCAGCGCGGTTTCGTCCATCGCAGTAATCTCATGTCCGGCGATGCGGATGCGACCCTCCGTGCGGGTCCGCGCCGGAGGCAGCAGGCGCATAAGCGAGCGCAGCGTGACGCTTTTGCCCGATCCCGATTCGCCCAGAATGCCCAGAACCTGGCCGGCCTCGAGGTCGAAACTGACGCCGTTGATGGCCGCGACCGTAGCCTCGCGCAAGAGGAAGCGCACATGTAGGTCTTCGACCGAAACGACCGGTTCTGTCGCCCTTGGCAGGTTAGCCAGCACTTGGCTCATTCTGCCCCCGCCGTTGCGGCGCGCGTATGACCCGAGGTGGGCACGTGCACGTGGCAGGCAACCGCTCGTGCTCCATCGGACGGCAGCGCGAGCAGAGCCGGGGCTGCCTTCTCGCATACCGCCTCGGCGAGCGGGCAGCGCGTGCGGAAGCGGCAGCCGGATGGCGGACGGACGGGATTGGGGGGGTCGCCGCTCAGAGGCGCTTGGCGGGTGCGCCGCCGCGGGTCCATCGAGGGCATCGCCGACAGCAGCGCGCGCGTGTAGGGATGCTGTGGATCGCGATAGACGCGATCGGCCGGACCGATCTCGACGACCTTGCCGAGATACATCACCATGACGCGATCGCTGATGTAGCGCACGACGTTGAGGTCGTGGCTGATGAATACATAGGTGAGGTCAAACCGGACCTTGAGATCGGCGAGCAGGTTCAGCACCTGCGCCTCAACCGACTTATCGAGTGCCGAGACGGCCTCATCGAGGATGACGATGCGCGGCTCGAGAGCGAGGGCGCGCGCCACGTTGATGCGCTGGCGCTGCCCGCCCGAGAGCTCATGGGGGTAGCGGTTGGCGAACAGGGCGGGCTCGAGCCCGACCGCCTCCAGCAGCTCCGCGGCGCGACGCAGCGCTTCGGTTTTGCCGAGGCCGTGGACGAATGGCCCGAAGGCAATCGACATGGCGACCGGCAGGCGCGGATTGAGGGAAGCGTAGGAATCCTGGAAAACCATCTGCATCTGCCGATGCAACTCGCGCTGGCTCAGGCCCCCGGCCACACCGACCCTCTGACCGCGGAAGGCGATGCTGCCGCGGTCAGGTTTGATGAGGTGCATGAGCAGGCGCGCCGTCGTGGACTTGCCGCAACCGGATTCCCCGACGATGCCCAGCGTCTCGCCGCGTTCAACGACAAAGGAGACGTCGTCGACGGCTTGCACCATGGCACGCCTACGCCCGAAGAGACCGCCTTGCAGCGGGAAGTGCTTGGTGAGGTGCTCGATCGCGAGCAGGGGCTTGGACCGGGACGGGTCGCGCTGCGATAGGGGCCCGAGTGCGCCATCCCCGGTCGTGACGTGATGTTTAAGCAGGCTCACAGGCGCACATCCATGGCCTGGCGCAGGCCGTCACTCATCAGGTTAAAGCACATGGAGGTGATGAAGATCATGACCCCCGGGAGTGCGGCGACGAGGGGGGATGCCCATATACCCTGGCGAAGATTATTGAGCATTAGGCCCCATTCGGCGCTGGGGGGTGTGACGCCGAGGCCAAGGAAGCTCAGCCCGGCGGCCAGGATGATGCAAATGCTGATGAGGCTCGTGGCATAGACAAGAATTGGCCCAAGCACGTTGCTTAGGATGTGGTAGCGCATGATGGTGAGGCGTCGCGCACCGCTGGCGCGGGCGGCCTCGACGAAATCGAGATGGCGGACCTGGGTCGTCACGCTCTCGGATATGCGGATGATCGGCGGGATGAAGCTGATCGTGAGTGCGAGTATCGTGTTCTGGAGTCCAGCGCCCAGAATCCCAGTGATGGCGATCGCCAGCAATATCGAGGGGAACGCGTAGAGCACGTCGGTGAGACGCATGACGGCACTATTGAGAAGGCCGCCGGCATAGCCAGCGAGGATCCCGAGGAACCCGCCGATCAGCAAGGCCAAGAACACCGGTGCCACTCCGGCGAGGAGCGACAGGCGTCCACCGTAGAGCATGCGCGACCACAGATCGCGGCCGACCTCGTCGGTGCCGAGCCAGTGACCGGGGGTGCCGACGGGCTTGAGGCGGCGCAGCACGGAGCCCGCATAGGGGTCGTGTATGGTGAACCACGGCGCGAACACCACCATGATGAGCAGCATCCCGAGCACGGCGATGACCGCGAGGGTCACCTTGTCCTCGCGCAGTCGTTCCCAGACCCGGCGCCAGTAGCTCTTGCCCTGCTGCGCGCGCTTCAGAGCCATTGCGGGGTCGGCGGCCAGGGTCGCGCTATCCTCCATCGCGAGCTCCTATCGCCGCATGCGCGGGTCAAGCAGCGCCTGCAGCACGTCCACAAGGATGTTGATGACGACGAAGATGGCCGCAAGTACGACGATGGTGGCGGAGAGCACGGGCACGTCGCGGCGGAAGATGGCGAGGTTCATGAGGCCGCCAGACCCCGGCCAGTTGAACACTGTCTCCACGAGGATGGAGCCGCCCAAGAGGTAGCCGAATTGCAGGCCCATGAGTGCCAGGGCCGAGGGCGCGGCATTCTTGAGCGTATGATAGAGCACGCGGCGGCTGAAGAGGCCCTTGGCATGCAGCGTCCCCACGAATTCTTGGCTTAGGATCTCCAGCACGTTGGCGCGCACGAGCCGGCTGATGACGCCCATCGGGATCAGCGACAAGGTCACGACCGGCAGGACCAGGTGCTGCACGTGCTCCCAGCTGGTGGGCAGGCCCTCGAAGCCCATGCCTTGTGCGGGCAGCAGGTTTAGGACGACGGCGAAGATCGCCACCAGGACGATGCCCACCCAGTAGTGCGGCAGACTGACGCCGATGATGGCCGTGGCGGAGAACAGCTTGTCGAGCCAGGTGCCGTGATTATAGGCGGCGAGTGCCCCCAAGGCGATGCCCAGCAGGAAGCCTAGCACCGCCGCCGGCAGTGCGAGGACGAGCGTGTTGCCGAGTGCGCCGAAGAGCTCCTCGGCGACGGGCCGCCCCGTGAAGAAAGAGACGCCAAAGTCCCCAACCATAAGGCGACCAAGCCAGGCCACGTACTGCACGTAGAGCTGCTCGTCCAAGTGGAAGCGTTGGCGCAAGCTGTCGGCGATCTCCTTGGGCACCTCGGGTGGCACGAGAATATCGACCACGTCGCCGGGAGCCAGGTGGATCAGCGCGAACACCAACATGGACACACCGAGCAAGACCGGCACGGCATAGAGCAGGCGGCGAAGGGTAAAGGCCCACATTGACCGTCACCTTGGACAGGCGGGGTGGGAGCTGGTTCACTCCATGTCGACGCTCGTGAAGTCCTGGAACCAACTTTGCGCGCTGACGAAGCCCTTGACCTTCTTGGTCATCGCCCGCGGGTTGCGGTCGTGCACGATAAATGCCCAGGGCGCCTCGTCGACGATGATTTCGTGTGCCCGCTGAGTGTCCTTCAGGATCTCGGCCGGGTCGCTCGACTTTTCGATGCGGTCGATCACCTTGTCGAATTCCTCGTTTTTCCAGTTCGCCCAGTTGCGGCCTTTCGGTGCGGCGTTGGTCGACAGGAAATAGAGGGCGAGCTGCGAAATGTCGGTTGAGGGCGGTAGGCTGATGTTCATCGCATCCGAACCCAGCGCCTGCGGTGCGGTCGGTGCATTGCGCAGCGCAACCAGCATGGTGCCCCATTCGACGACCTCGAAGGAGATGTCGAAGCCGCACTCCTTGAGGTTTTGCTGCAGGAATTCGTTCATTGGCAGCGGTAACATCTGGCCGGAGCCGCTGGTAGAGATCATGACCTTGGCCTTGACCGGCTTGTCGGGGCCGAAGCCGGCCTCCTTGAGCAGGGCCTTGCCCTTGGTCGGGTCATAGCCGTAGTGCTCCTTGGGCTTGCCGAATTGCGCGTCTCCCGGCTTGAAGGCCCCGACGGAGGGTTCCGCCAAGCCGTTGAGCAGGGTCACCAGCCCATCGCGGTTGAGGCAATAGTTGATGGCACGGCGCACGCGCACATCTTTCCAGGGCGAGTCCTCCTTGGCGAGGTTCAGCATCCACGGCCACACATGCGGATAGCTGCCGGTGACGATTTCGAAACCCGCGTTCTTGAGGCTTGGCACCGCATCGGGCGGCGGCACTTCGATCCAGTCGACCTGGCCCGAGCGCAGTGCGGCAAGGCGTGTCGTGGGCTCAGGCATCGGGAAGAGGACCATCTTGTCCAGCTTGGGAACTTTGGCCTTGTCCCAATAATCCTCGTTGCGGCTCAGCGTGACGCTCACCCGCGGCTTGAACTCGGTGATCTTGAAGGGTCCGGTGCCCGAAGGGGCCTTGGCGAACTCCGCCCACGAGCCGGTTTTTTCGAACTGTGCCGGGCTCGAGTAGAGCATGTAAGGTAACATGTTGGGAAAATAGCTGAGCGGCCGCGGGTTGGTGATCTCGATCGTATAGTCATCGATCTTTCGATAGGCCGCGACAAACGGGTTGCGCGCCTGGGCAACGGCGCCGCCCGGCGGGTCGAACTGCTTGGCGTCCTTCTTGTAATAGCGGTCGAGGTTCCAGATGGCGGCGTCGGCATTGAACTCGCTGCCATCGTGGAATTTTACGCCTTTGCGCAGGTAAAACACCCACTTGGTCTTATCGGCCGCGTCCTGCTCCCAGCGCTCGGCGAGGCCTGGGCGGATGTCGGCGAGCTTGTCGGCGCTCTTGAGGTCCCATAGGACCAGACCTTCGAATACCGGATAGCCCAGGAAGCGCACGCCCTCGTAGCCATTGTCCGGAGCGCCGGTGGTGGTGGGCACGTCGGAGGCGGTCATGGCGATGCGCAGAGTCCCCCCCGCCAGCGCCGATCCCGGGGCCAATCCGAGCGCCAGGGTCGCGGCGACGGGCACACTGGCCCGCCTCGTCCAACTCGAATGCATGCGCGATCTCCCTTCGTGTGCCCGCAAACGGCCGCCGATGACGGTCTTTGAAGGCATAGCAAGTGATGGGCACCTCTCGATGATCGCGCCGGGCCTTGCGGCAAGGCCCGGCGATCCGGGACCCTCATTCTAGGCATCACGCCGCCGCCATTGGCAAGGGCCTGGCGGTGCGGGATGCGTCGCGATGCTCGAAAACAAGCGCGCCATTTCGGTTGCGCGAGCTCTTTCTGACGCAACACGCCTTGCGGCTTTAGTATCATGGGCCACGCGTTATGATGGGCGTTGGTTCAAAGGGAGTAGCGAAGATGGGCACCAAGATTGCGTTTGGACGGCCGGATGGGAAGGAGGCTTCGGGCTACTTAGCAAAGGCTGGGCGCGCGAAGGCGCCTGGCATTGTGGTCATCCAGGAGTGGTGGGGCTTGCAGGAGCAGATCAGGGGCATCTGCGACCGATTGGCTTTGGCCGGCTATGAGGCCTTGGCGCCGGATCTCTATGCTGGGGTGGTGGTGCCCTATCATGACACGGAAGCCGCCGGTCGGGAGATGAATTCGTTGAATTTTCTCGAGGCGACGGATCAGGTTGTGCGTGGCGCGGCGCAACTTCTGGGGCGGGCGGGGGTCAAGGTCGGGCTCACTGGCTTTTGCCTTGGTGGTGCGGTGACAATCCTGGGTTCGGCGCGCGTGCCTGAATTCGCCGCCGCGGTCTGCTTCTACGGATTGCCGCCTGAGACGGTGGCCAAGGCAGCAGACGTCAAGATACCCCTGCAGGCTCACTTCGCTAATCGGGACGATTGGTGCACGCCCGCGGCGGTGAGCAAATTTGAGGCGGGCCTCGAGGCAGCGGGAAAGCATGCCGAGATTTTCCGCTACGACGCGGACCACGGCTTTATGAACGAGCAACGGCAGGTGCACGACCGGGCGGCAGCTGAGCTGGCTTGGGAGCGTATGCTGGCGTTCTGGGGGAAGCATCTGGGCGGATAGTAACTCGCCGGGCCGGTCGAGGCGACGCCCCGTCCCGACCTTACGCAACGGCGGGCGTGTGCGGGGCGCGCCAAAGTTTGAGGGTGCGGAAAGAAGCCAGGCCAGATACGGCAAGCAAGAACCGCAGTGGCCGGTCGAGACGCGCAACAGAATTCGGCTCGCCCGAGTTTGCGGGTTGAGACGTTGTACGCCACTTGCTGCGCACGGGTCGCTCCTTCACGCCATCTTCGACCTGCCGCGAGATCAGCAAGGCCATAGATTGCCGGTGGCTCGAAGCGCAGCGAAGTCAGCTCAAAGCGCGCCAGCTGCAGTCATCCCTGAGCCGATGCCACGGAGGATCTCAAACATGCGCACCATGTCGATCGCAGCGTTGGTGGCCTTTGCATTGCTGCAAGCGATTGGCCGGGCAAGTGCTGATGATGTTGCGTGCGTGAGCACCACCTTCCGTCTTGTTGGTAAGAACGATCGGGTCTGCGTCAGTGCCTTTGACGATCCCAAGGTGCCAGGCGTGGCCTGTCACGTGAGCCAAGCAAGAACCGGAGGGTTGAGTGGCACCATAGGTCTGGCCGAAGACCCATCGCGGTTCTCAATTGCCTGTCGGCAAGTCGGCCCGATTACCGTCGACCTTGCAACACTCACAGACCAGGAAGAGGTCTATTCGGCCCGCACCTCGATTTTCTTCAAGCACACCCACGTCTACCGGATGCTCGACCGGAAGCGAAGCACGCTGATTTACCTCGCCATTAGCGACAAGCTTGTCGAAGGTTCGCCGCAGAACTCGATCTCTACCGTGCCGGTCATGCCTTGGGGGACGTCCCGATAGCGTGTAATCCTCGGTGCGGGGAAGAGCCTGCGTTCAAGGAAGATCCTCCCTTCCGAGGCGGTGGCTTCAAGTCATGCCGCCAAGCGCGATAGTTCGGAGCGAAAGTTGGCTCTTGCTGTCTCATACCGCGGGGCCACCATGGCCTTCACCGCCGCCGATGCACGATCAGGGTCACCGGCAGCGAATGGCGGATCGGGATCGTATTCGAGGCCGAGCTGGATCGCTTGCGCGACCGCTTCCCCCGCGATCTCGGCTACGACCCGGAAGGCAAAATCGATCCCGGATGTAACACCACCCGCCGTGATAATATTTCCGTCCTTGACCACGCGACCTTTTTCGTGCGTGGCGCCGACGAGCGGCAGCAGCTCGGCAAATGCCCAGTGAGTGGTCGCGCGCCGACCCTTGAGCAGTCCGGCGACGCCGAGAATGAAGGCGCCGGTGCAGACCGAGGTGACGAACTTTGCGGTCGTCGACTGCCGACGGACGAATTCGATCGTGTCGCGGTCGGCCATCGCTTGGACCACACCGACGTTGCCGCCCGGCACACATATCAGATCGAGGTTCGGGCAAGTATGGAACGTGTGTGTTGGTACCAGGCTTAGACCACTGTCGCTTGGCACCTGTGCCGTCGACTTTGCGACGATGTGCATTGCAGAGCCGGGTAGCCGTGCCAGGACCTGTTGCGGACCGGTAAAGTCCAGTTGCGTCAAATTCGGGAAGATGACAAAGCCGACGTTGAAGAGGGGCATATTCGGGCTCCATTTGGCTTGAAGCGGGATCGGAACTCGGTGGGGGAGGCAGCAATCGTGCGAGCAAATGCGCGGTCCATGCGGCGCAGCGAGCCGAAGCCGCAGGCGAGCGCGATGGTTTCCACGTTCTCATCCGTCTCGAGCAACCTGCGACGCGCCAGATCGATGCGCACGCGCTCGACGAAGTCCGCCGGGCTGATGTTCAAATCAGCGCGGAACAAGCGGCTGAGCGAACGCTGCGAGACCCCGATCTGTGCTGCAAGGACATCGGTCCGCCAATCCGAACGCGGTTGAGCAGTCACCATCTCTGCGAGGCATTGCAGCTTGGTGTTGCCGGCGGACTGTGCCGCCAACTCGGGGGAGAACTGGCTCTGACCACCCGGGCGGATGCGAAAGACCACGTGCCGACGCGCAATCGCGAGTGCGATCCTTCGCCCGAGATCGGCCTCGATCATCGCGAGCGCGAGGTCCATTCCCGCCGTCACACCGGCCGAGGTCCACATGCCGCGATCTTGCACATGTATGGCATCTCCATCGACGATCACTGCGGGGCGAAATTGCTTGAGGGCATCGATCTCGCTCCAATGGGTTGCGGCCCGTCGGCCGTCCAGGGCACCTGCAGCCGCCAAGAAGAAGGTACCGCTACACACCGATGCGATGCGCGCCACTCGGCCAATCGCCCTGCGCACGATCTCTGTCACAGATCCACGCGCAAGCTCTTCGCGCATGCCTGGTTCGCCACCAACCGTAATGAGCGTGTCGGTGTGCGCCAGCCGTCTGTTCGTGATCTGTGAGAAGGCGAGGTCGGCAACAAGTTGAACGCCAGACGATGTGGCAAACGGTCCAACCCGCGGCGCGGCGATCTCGATGCGATAAGCTTGGTGCGGCACCTCATCATTGGCGCCGGCAAACATCTGCAGAGGTCCGGCAATATCCAGCAGCTGGCTATTGGGAAAACCGAGCAGCAAGATTTTGTGTGGAGCGCGCATGAAACGGACTTTAGCACCTATGGGCCGTGACCCGAAGGCCATAGACCGGTCAATTCCGGCCATGGCCGGCGACGTCGCGCTCGGCAATGGGTGGGAGCTAACAAGGATGGCGACGAGCTTCTGCCCTTCAAGGGGTGACGTCTGTGGCCGAAGCGGCTTGCCCTCGCGTTCGACGAACACGCCATCGCAGCCATCAGAACCTGCCTGCGAACCTGCCTGCCATCTGGCAGGGAGTTGACGAGTTTGCCGATCTTTCTGAATGTAAGTCGACCACTCTTAGCAAATGGTGGTTTTGATGACCGTCGAGCACCGCTCATTCCGTCCGTCTAGGTCTGGATTGAACCGGCGCCGGCTCCTGCAGCAAACTGCTGCGATCGGTGCCGTCCTTCCATTCGTCTCAAAGCTCGGGCTCTCGCCGGCTCGCGCGCAGGAAAAGACCATCAACGTGGCAAGCTTCGGTGGCGTGGTCCAGGAATATCAGACAAGGCTTTTTGCCCGCCCTTTTGAAGCCAAGACCGGCATCAAGGTGAATATCGGTCCCAATGCCTCACTCGCACTGGCAAAGCTCCAAAATTCGTCCGGCGCACCGGCACAATGGGACATTATCTCCTTGAGCGGGGCGGAGTACATCGAAGCGGTGTCCCAGAAACTGATTGCACCCTACGACTACAACATCATCGATCCAACCCACATTCCAGCAGAGTATCGCGAATCCCACGGGGTGAAGTTTGCTCTCTTTCTGTTCGTGATGGCATGGGACAAGCGACAGATCCCTGACGACAAGGCCCCGCAAAGCCCGGCCGAGTTCTGGGAGACCAACCGCTACAAGGGCAAGAGATCGCTGTACTCGGGTATCTCCGGCGGCGGCACACTGGAGATGGCGTTGCTGGCCGACGGCGTACCCTTGAACCAGCTCTATCCTCTCGATGTCGATCGAGCACTGCGCAGCCTGGCGCGGCTCGGCCGCGGCAACATCATATGGCACAGCACCAATGCCGAGCCCATTCAGCAGCTGAGCTCCGGTGCGGTTCCACTTGCCAACTGTTTCAATGGGCGCGTGGTGTCGGCGAACCGGTCCGGTGCCCAGCTGGGGTACACACCTGCCTACAGCGGCGTGATGGGCAACCCCTATTGCGTGATGCAGAGCTCAGCCAACAAGAAGGAAGCATTCGAGTACATTAATTACATGCTCAACACCACCAAGGCGGCAGCAGAATATATGGAGCTCACGAACTACGCGGTGCCCAATACAGAAGCTCTGAAGCTGGTCTCGCCCGATATCGTGGATGTCTTGCCCACCAGCCCGAAATTGAAGGACAAAGTCTATATCAAGGATGACGGATGGTGGGCGGCCAATCTCGTCGAGGCGACGGCCAAGTTCAAGGAATGGCAGCTCGCGGGATAACCGGCTGCACCCGGATTTGCTCAGAAAATCTTGCATGGGGGGCTTGGCGACCGCCGCCAACTCGCGAGCTTTGTGCGTCGGAAAGGTCCTCGACTAATTCCGCAAACGTACAGGCGCCATCGGCGGCCTAAGTTTGCGGCTCGGTGCAAAGTGCGATCGACCGCTGCCGTCAGCAGCCTGGGTCTTTGTCCACGAGACCCTGTGCATCTTCGCTCAGCCATCCCAAACGAACCTGTGTGCCCGGGGTGAGCGCCGAAGTTTGGGACCAATCGGTCGTGCTGACGACGACCGATTGGCTCTCGGCATCTATGACATAACGGGCGTGCCGGCCGAGGAATGCGCAGCTCACGACCGTGCCCTCGATGAGGGAGTCGGCGCTTTGATCAGGTTTGAGAATACGAATGCGCTCCGGACGGATGGAGGCAAGCACAGCGTCGCCGGGAGCAGGTCGCCCGCCAAAACGCGGGATGCCGGCGTGACCGACTTTGCCGTTGCGGAACCGGATAACGACATGGTCACCCTCGAGCCCACAACATGTGCCGGGCAAAAGATTGGTCTCCCCGAGAAAGCCGGCAACGAAGGGAGTGGCGGGATGGAGGTAGACGTCCGCAGGAGAGCCGATTTG
>JAMXLN010000374.1 GCA_024281145.1 Hyphomicrobiaceae bacterium
GCCGGTCTACACGGGCCGGCCGGAGGGACAATACGGGGCGCCGGCTCGCCCGCAAGCGCTTGTTTGGCGGGGGATAGGAGATCACAACACATGCGGTGCTCGCCATGACAGCCGAGCCCCAGGTCCAAGGCAAGCGCGCCAGCCAGCCTGGCGGCACGCTCATGCGCCGGCCGCTCATCCTGTCGGCGGTGTTTGCCCTCGCTTCGACGTTGCTGCTCGCCGATCTGGCGCCGCGCTACGCACCGGGCCTGTTGCGCTTTGAGCATTACCTGGGGGACGTGCGCACCGCACGCCTCTCCGATCAGCTGCCGAGCCAACATCCAAGCGTGGCGATCGTCGCCATCACGGACGACACGCTCGCTGGTTACCGAACCTATCTGCCGGTCGATCGCGACCTGTTGGCGCGCGTGGTTGAGGCCGTTGATGCGGCCGGAGCCAAGGTCATTGGCCTCGACTTTCTTTTCACGTCTCCCGCGGGCGATGGCAACGAGATCTTGCTGATCGAGGCGATCCGGCGGGCGCGAGCCAAGATTGTGTTGGCCGCAGCCGATGAGCGTGTCGGCCTCAACGAAGGCCAGCGCGACAAGCAGCAGGCGTTCTTTCGCGAGGTCGAGCGACCGGCGGGCTACTCGAACCTAGCCACCGAGCGCGATTCGGTCGTGCGCTTCATGGCCCAACCCAACACGGTCGACAAACCCGCCTATCCCAAGAGTTTCGCCGCGCTGCTCGCCGAAAGCGCCGGCTTCACTTCAGCCCAGGAGGGAGCGCGCATCGCTTGGCTGCGCACGCCGCGCGACGGCTCGGATACGTTTCTCACCATTTCCGCCGAGGCGCTGCTGCGGCCCGCCGACGATCCCGTGGCGCAGATGCTGCGCGCCGGGCTCAAAGATAAGATCGTGCTGGTCGGGGGCATGCTGCGCGAGATCGACACCCATCTGACACCGCTGACCAATCGCCACGAGGAGAAGATGCATGGCGTTACCATCCACGCGCACATGGTGGCGCAGATGGTGGACGGGCGTAGCATCGGCCAGCTCGAGACCTCGATGGCGTCGCTGCGGCTGGCGCTGGCGGCGGTGGCGGCGCTCGGGTTCCTGGTGGGCTGGGGCTTCCGCCGCAGGCGGAAGGGCTTGTTGGCAAGTGGCGTGGCGAGCGCCGCCATCATCGCCATCGACACAATTGTGTTCTGGCAGTTGCGTATCATATTGCCGCTCGTATTGGCGCTGGCGGCGTGGTTCCTGGGCGAGTTCTCCGGGCACTACCTCGGCCGGTGGCTCGGGCCGCGCGGCGATCGGGCGATGTGGTTTGCGAGGTGATGAGCATGTTGGCATTTCGATGCGCTCTGATGCTGCTGACGGGACTGATCGGCGGCGCCTTGAGTGCGACAGCAGCCGTGGCCCAGATCTACGTGATGGAATCGACCGTGGCTGCCATCCGTGTGGGGAGCGCGCTCGACCTGAGCGCAGCCATCTCCATCCCGGCCGGCGGCCACATCCGTGCCGTGCTTCCCTCGGGTAAGACACAGACGATCAAGGGCCCTTGGGAGGGCACCGCCGCCGAACTTGCCAAGGGTCAGCCCGTCAACGAGGGCGTGCTGGCCTCGCTCAAGGAGCTATTGCGCACCGGCGGGGCGACGCAAATCACCACCGGCGCGACCCGCAGCATCGCTCGCCCCGTTGAAAAGCCGCCACGTGCGGCCTTCTCGTGGTCTGCCATTCCCGTGGCGAGCGGTACGGTCTGCGTCGAAAAAGGGGCCAAGCTGGCGCTGATCCGTGCGGCTTCGCCCAATGCGGAGCGCGTCACCTTGGTCGATACCACCAATGGGGCCCAAGCCGAGCTGCAGTGGGAGCCGGGGAGCGACACCGCTGCCTGGCCGGCCGCCCTCACGCTCCGCAACGACGGGATCTATGATGTGTTGTCGGCCGAGCGTCCCCGCCGCCAGATCACCGTGCGCGTGCTGGACCGGCTGCCGACCGAAGACAACCTGTTGGTCGAGCTCAATCGGCTGGGCTGCAGTTCGCAGTTCGCGGCTTGGGTGCGCGAAAAGCTGGCGACGGGCCATTAGTTAAAGTCAAGCTCCAGGGTGAAGCGGTCCAGTTGGCCAACGTGCGCCCGCTTGGGGATCGGCGCTGTCGGCGGGGGAGCTCGCTCGCGCGGGTTCAGGGCACGGGGCCGCGGGCGCATGGCGCGACGGCGATGGGCCGAACTGTCAGGGCCCTGCCATCAGGCGCTCACACGACAAAATGCACGGGCCCAAAAATCATGGCCCAAAAATCATGGCCCAAAAATTATGGCCCAAAAATTATGGCCCCAAAATTATGGGTAGAGCCGGTTCTTACGCCAGGCCTCGCCCGGTCCGCCGCGGCGGAAGAGGATCCGCTCGTGCAGACGGAAGGGCCGGTCGTGCCAGAATTCCATCTCCCGTGGAACGACCCGGAAGCCCGACCAGTAGGGTGGGCGGGGGACGTTGCCGATCGGGTAGCGAGCGGTGACGGCAGCGACGGCTTTTTCGAGCGCGAAGCGGCTCTCCAGGGGGCGCGACTGCTGCGAGGCCCAGGCGCCGAGCCGGCTGCCGCGGGGGCGCGTGGCGAAGTAGGCATCGGCCTCGGCATCGCTCGTGGGTGCAACATCGCCGCGCACGCGCACCTGTCGGCGCAGGGATTTCCAATGAAAGCACAGGGCGGCCTTGCCCGAGGCGAGGAGCTCGACACCCTTGACGCTCTCAAGGTTGGTGTAGAAGAGGAACCCACGCCGAGGGTGGTCGGCCGCATCGAGGCCCTTGAGCAGGACCATGCGCACATTGGGCATGCCCGAGGCATCGACGCTGGCAAGCGCCATGGCGTTCGCATCGTTGGGCTCGTGCGCCTGAGCCTCCACGAACCAGGCTTCGAACAGTGCGAACGGCTCACTGACCTCGGCAAAGTCGCCGGCTTGCGGTCCTGTGTAGTATTCAGCCCCTGGCTTGTCTGCCATGCCTCATTGCCTCGTTGGTGGCTGCGCAAGCCGCGTTCACGCCACTTTAACCCAGCTCCTTCACACTGGCGGCAACCGTTGTCCAGCAGCGAATTGTGGAACAGTTCCGTGTGGGGTCCGTTCGGGCGTTTATCCTATGGTCTGGTGGCGGCGTTCGCCGGATGCTTTGCATTGGGGTCCCCCTCCAGCCCCGTCCGCGCCCAAGACGTCAATCACGTCGAGCAGCCGTTCTGCACCTGCCCCAACGCAGCACCCAAACCCGCACCGGAGCCTCACAAGGCGCCGGTTGTCGCGGTCAAGCCCAAGTTCGCTGAGACCAACCCGCACCTCGATGAGAGCGACGAGATCGCAGCCCTTGAGGCGATCCGCGTGGCTCTGACCGAGGTCGGAGACGGCAACAGCTACGTGTGGTACCGCAGGTATGGGCGGCTCAGCGGGATCGTGCAGCCGACGGTTTCGTTCAAGGACCCGGCCGGCCGCGTGTGCCGGCACATCCTGCTCATCATGACCGTGGGTGCTGCGACCGGACGGGCGGAAGGCATCGCCTGCCGCCTGGGTGACGGCCGTTGGCAGCTCGACGGCTAGCGCAAGCTTTTGGCGATTGGTGCTTTGGACCCCGGTCGGCTCACCTTATCCTGGGCGGCGCATAGCCGATAGGGGGGACGATGACCCAAGTCAATTCGCGCACCGCCGACCATCCGATCGATCCCTTGTTCCTCGAGCGCTGGTCGCCGCGCGCCTTCACGGACGCGCCGATCTCCGAGCGTGACCTGCTCACGCTCCTGGAGGCCGCGCGCTGGGCGCCCTCTTCGTTCAATTCCCAACCATGGCGCTTCCTCTATGCGCGGCGCCATACGCACCACTGGCCGCAATTTTTGGGGCTGCTCTCTGAATACAATCAGTCCTGGGCCAGGACCGCGGCGGCCCTGGTCATCCTGGTGTCGAAGACGACGCTGCTACCGCGCGGCGCCGATAAGGAGGTGCCGTCCTACACCCACTCGCTCGACGCCGGTGCGGCATGGGCCAACCTTGCGCTGCAGGCGACGCGGTCGGGTTGGGCCGCGCACGGTATGGCGGGCTTCGACGTGGCACGCACCGCGGTCGAGCTCGGTGTGCCGGCGGATTACCGCGTCGAGGCCGCCATCGCCATTGGCCAGCCCGGTGACAAATCGATGCTGCCGGAACCGCTGCGCGCTCGCGAGCAGCCGAGCGATCGGCTCCCGCTGTCACAGCTGGCGTGGGAGGGACAGTTTCGGACACCCCGTTAGCCGACGAGCGGCGGGCGCACGAGGTCCTCCAGCGATGCCGCAGGTGGCGTGCGGCAGGGCACCGGCGCGGAGCGTCAGGCCGCTCACATCACATCAGTGCAACCGGCTCTTGTACACGCGGCCGCCCTTCATGATGAGGGCCAGGTACTTTCCTTGCTCCTGGAGCACGCCGAGGTCGGCCAGCGGATTGCCATCGATGACCAGGAGGTCAGCGAAGGCGCCCGCCTTCAAACAGCCGATTTTATCGACCTGCCGCACGATTTGAGCCCCGATGAGAGTGGCGGCCCGGATGATTTCGATGGGCTTCTGGATCTCGGAGCGGATGATGAACTCGCGCGACTGCTCGCTCTGGAGCTGGCCCAACAAATCGGTGCCGTAGGCCACCGGTACGCCGGCACGCTTGCAGATCTCAAGCGATCTCAGCCCCCCCTCAATGACGAGATCATTTTTGGCCAGCATGTCGGAGCTCATGCCGTACTCGGCGGCGCGCTTTTTCATCTCGTAATAGGCGACGAGATTGGCGATCAAGAACATGCCCTTCGACGCCATCAGCCGCGCGCTCGCATCGTCGATGAGGTTGCCGTGCTCGATCGTGCGCACGCCGGCGTGGGCGGCGCGCGTGATGGCCTCCGCGCTATAGGCGTGGGCACAGACATAGCGACCAAAAGCGTGCGCCTCCTCGACCGCGGCGGCCACTTCCTCGGGGGAGAACTGCAGACTATCCAGCGGGTCGTAGGGCGAGGCTACCCCGCCCGACATCATGATTTTCACCTGGTCGGCGCCTTGGCGCATCTCCTCACGCACCGCCTTGCGCACCTCGGCAACGCCGTCCGCAAGACCCATGGCAAAGTGCAGGGCGTCGCAGCAATGGCAGCGCGTGCCGTGATCGGTGCGGCGACGGCCGTCGCTGTGTCCACCGGTAGGTCCCAGCGCCTTGCCAGCGATGAAGAGCCGTGGCCCCGGCAGCAGCCATTTGTCGGTCGCTTCCTTGAGCCCCCAGTCCGCGCCGCCGGTGTCGCGCACGCTGGTGAAGCCGCGGTCAAGCATGCCGCGCATGAGGACGGCAGCGCGCGCCGTCATCAGCGTGAGAGGCACGTTCTCGAGACGGGGGATCGAGACCTCCGACAGCACCACGTGCACGTGGCTATCGATCAGTCCCGGCATCAGCGTGCGTCCGCCGCAGTCGATCGTCTGGGCGGCAGGCGCCCGGATTGGCTTGGCTGACACTTCGCGGATGTGCTCACCCTCGACAACGAGCTCATGGCCACCGCGGAGCTCGTCGTGTTCGGGGTCGAGCATTTGGAAGTTCTTGAAGAGGAGTTGTGTCATCACCGTCGCCCGTCTTGAGAGGGCAAAGCATCCGGGAATAGGGCCTCGTCGTCAATCGTGAGCGCAGTTGAGGCGGGGAGCGAGTCGATCCCGGCCGACAAGCTAGCCGACGGCCAACAGGGCGGGCACGAGCAACCCGGCCAAGACCTTGGCGCGGGCGATGTCGCCCGCCCCGTACATGCCTTCTTCCCCGCAGAGGTTGAGGGTGCCGAGGTGCCGCCCAGCATGGCGGATCGGCACGTTGAGGATCGCCGTGATGCCGAGCGAGAAGATCAGCTCGTGGTCGAAGAAGGCCCGGTGCACATCCTCCTTGGTCGCTGCAAGGACCGCTTCGCCCTTTTCCAAAGCGGCGTGGCTCGCAGCAATCTTGGCAAGCGGCTTGCGGCCGCCGACGGGGTAGGCTGCCGCATCGCTCGAGTGCAGACGCTCGACGGCTTGATCGGCCTCGACGTGGCGCAGAATTGTGAAAAGCCGCCAACCGATGGTCTCGGCTGCGATGCGCTGGACCGCCCGGTAGAGGGGGCCGGGATCGGCGCTCTTTCCGGCCAGGGCGATGAGGTGGGCCACGTCTTCGATCGACAGGTCGCGCTTGCCGGCCATCGCCTGCTCCTTTGATTTGAGGCCTGTACCGGTGATTTAGGCCTGCACCGGCGCCGCCATTTTGTCCGGCAGCGCCGGATGAGAGAGCCGCTCCGGGAGCAGGCCCTTGGCATAGAAGCGCAGGATGAGGAGCAGCACCACCGATATCATGAGCTCTCGCAGCGCGGCGCCTTGAACCGCCGTGATGCCCGGTAGCAACGGTACGACGAAGCGTGTCGACTCAAGGAAAAAGACGACCAGCACGGCGCCGAGCACGGCCCCCATGCTGTTGCCGAGACCGCCGGCCAGCAGGGAGAGCTTGATGTAGAGCGTTAGCAGAGGAGCAAAGAGTTCGGGAGCGATGTAGCTGGTGAAATGACCATAGAAGGCGCCTGCGAGCCCTAAGGCTGCGGTGCCGAACCCGAACGCCTTGACCTTGAACAAGACGACATTCTTGCCGGCCACCTGCGCAATCTGCTCGTCGTCGCGGATGGCGCGCAGCACCCGACCGAAGGGCGCGTGCGCCAGCCGGTCCACGAGGAAGAACAGGACGATGACGGCCGCCACAACAAGTCCGAGGTAAAAGAGATTGAAGAGGTGTGGAGGCAGCGCGCCGCGGAACGGCCCGGGTATGCCGGACAGACCGTCCGTGCCATTGGCGATCCACAGCTCGTTCGACATGACAATGCGCAGCGTCTCGGCAAAACCAAGCGTGACGATGGCAAGATAGTCGCCGCGCAGCCTTACCGTGATGAGCGCCACGGCGACGCCGAAGGCCGAGGCCGCCGCGGTACCGGCCGCCATTGCGATAGGGATCGGCGTGCCGAGCCGCAGGGCAAGCAGTCCCGACACATAGGCGCCCACCGCAAAAAAGCCCACGAGCCCCAAGTTGATGAGGCCTGCCATGCCCCAGATGACGTTCATGCCGAGCGCCATCAGGGCATAGATGCCGGCGGTGACGGCGATGGCGACGGCATAGTGCTCCATCTTTCCCTCGTCAGTAGGCTCTAGCGCCGAGGATGCCGCGCGGGCGCAGCGTCAAGACGACCAGGATGGCAAGAAAGCCGACGGCGCTGCGATAGGCGGGAGACAGCACCACAAGGCTCAGCTCTTCGCCGACGCCCACCACCAGGGCGCCCACCACGGCACCAGGCAGGCTGCCGAGACCACCCACCACCGCGGCGGCGAAGATCGACAGAATGGTCTTGAAGCCGATCAGCGGATCG
>JAMXLN010000375.1 GCA_024281145.1 Hyphomicrobiaceae bacterium
CCGAAAAGAGAGGTGCTGAGGAATACATTGGCAGCACGAATGGTCGTTCGAGGATCATAGGAGAACGGGGCCCAGATGAAGGCCATTGCCATAAGAACAAGAATAGCACGGCAGTGACGAGTGAGCAAAATTGCCGTGCGGGATCGCAGCACAAGGGCAAGCGCAAAGACCTCGCACCCAAGATTGATCATCTGCAATGCCTTCGAACCAGTAAACGTCATTGTCGTTTCATCGAACGCGAGCTGGATCGTGAATGCGGGAAAAAGAAATATCAGGCCGAACGCAAAGCAGGCCTGCACCAGAAGTTCTTGAGCGGATCCACGGGTAGATAGTTCTGATCCACGCGGAGCGCTCGAGATCTCGCCTGCGGCAATGTTGCTTGCTTGCATACTGACTTTCATTGGAAACGGTTCACAGCGCAGTGCTCGAGACGAGCCGGCATGGTATTCCCCCCAGTGCCACACCCCGCGCCAACTCAGGATCGGCACCAGATTTTATTACAATGAAGCTTCTGTACGGTCCGCGCTCAGAACAGGGTTAACGTTAAGAGTGGGATAAGGCGCCCACCGGCATGGCGGGCCGCCGCGCAGGAGCGCTCCAAATCGCAGGCGGCAGGCCCCGGCCTTGCGCACGGGGCATGCTCGCTCTTTCTGTCGGCCCTCGACGCGGCCTCTCTGCAACCGGAGCTCACGCCTTTGCGGCGAAGCGCGCGGTGCGATGGTGGATGGAAAGTCGATCGGCGCCGATGCTGCGCTCCTCCACCGTCTGCCAACGTTGGCCATCGCCGAGGAAATTGAGGCCTCCGCCGCCGACCGGCATGCGTCCGCTGGCACCGAGCTTTTCGGTGCCGTGACCGATCACCACCTCGTCGACGAGATCCGCCTTGAGGAACGCATCGGCAATGGTGGGGCCGCCTTCCACCAGCACACGCGTGACGCCCTCGGCGGCCAGGCTCTCCAGCACAACCGCCAAGCTCAGGCGACCATCGGGCCCTGGCGGCATCCGGCGCACCTCCACCCCTTTGGGATAGGCGGGGGCGGCCGTCCCGGTCTCCCCAAAAATTGTCACCGGCACCCGTCCCGCAGTCTCGAGCATGCGTGCGGTGGGTGGCGTGCGGAAGGCAGCATCGAGGATCACCCGCCGCGGCGAGCGGCGCTCCAAGCCTGGCAGCCGGCAGGTCAGTTCGGGATTGTCGTCGGCCACCGTTCGGCGTCCGACCAGGATGGCGTCCGCTCGCGCGCGCAGGATGTGCGCGAATTGGCGGGCTTCTGGCCCCGTAACCCAGCGCGGGGCACCATCGCCAGGTGCAATCAGCCCGTCGCCGGAGACAGCGATTTTGAGCTGCACGAAGGGGCGATCTTGCGTCATGCGCAAGATGTGGCCGGCCGCCATCCAGCGCGCCTCCTCGGCGCAGAGGCCGACATCAACGGCAATGCCAGCTCGACGCAGCACGGCAAGACCACGGCCGGCGATCTCGGGGTTGGGATCTTCAATCGCGCACACGACACGGCGCATGCCGGCGGCGACGATGGCCTCGGCACAGGGCGGCGTGCGGCCATGATGGGAGCAGGGTTCGAGGCTCACGTACATGGTCTGGCCGCGCGCCCCCGCACCCGCTCGCGCCAACGCGTACCCCTCTGCGTGGGGACGGCCACCCTCCTGTGTCCAACCCCGGGTGATCACCTCCCCCGTCGTTTCATCGGCAATAATGGCACCAACAGCCGGGTTGGGCGCCGTGCGACCGAGCATGCGGCGCGCCACCCACAGCGCCAGCTCCATGAAGCGCCGATCCATTTCGGGGGTGGGGCTGCACGTGCGCAAAACCATCGACGGTCAATGCTTTCTGTCGGCTCGCTCGATGGCGATGCCGCTGGGCAAGGGTGCTTCTGTCTCACCCTCGGTTGTGTCGCGCTTGGCGATCTCCCCCAACACCTCGTGGAAGTCGGCCGCCTCGCGGAAGTCGCGATAGACCGAGGCGAAGCGCACGTAAGCGACGGGGTCGAGGCCCTTCAAAGCATCCATGACGAGCTCGCCGATCACGGAGGAGGGCATCTCCTGCTCTCCCATGCTCTCGAGCTGGCGCACGATGCCCGAGACCATGCGGTCGATGCGTTCGGATTGGATCGGCCGCTTGCGCAGCGCGACTTCCACCGAACGGGACAGCTTTTCCCGGTCGAAGGGCATGCGTCGGCCCGAGCGCTTGATCACCGTGATTTCGCGAAGCTGGACACGCTCGAAGGTGGTGAAGCGACCGCCGCAATCCTCGCAGTTGCGACGGCGCCGGATGGCCTGGTTCTCTTCGGTCGGACGACTGTCCTTGACCTGGGTATTCTCGCAGCCGCAGTAGGGGCAGCGCATGATGGTGCTCCGCGCCATGAGCCCACTTCCCCGCACGAAGAAATGGGCAAAGCAAGCTTACGCATATCACGCGTAAATCGGAAAGCGTTCGGTCAGCGCAATCGCCTCGGCCTTCACCTTCGCCTCGAGCCCTGCGTTGCCCGCCTCGCCACTGGCGGCAAGGCCGTCAAGGACTTCGGCCATCATCCGCCCGATCTGGCGGAACTCGGCGATGCCGAAACCGCGCGTGGTGCCAGCCGGCGAACCGATGCGGATGCCGGAGGTGATGGTCGGCTTCTCCGGATCGAACGGCACACCATTTTTGTTGGTGGTGATATGGGCACGCCCCAGCGCCTTCTCGGCGACATTGCCGGTGAGCTTTTTCGGACGCAGATCGACGAGCAGCAGATGCGTGTCCGTACCCCCTGACACCAAATCATATCCCGCCGCGTTCAGCACCTCACCCAAGGCTTTGGCGTTCTCCACGACGGCCCGGGCATAGGCCCTGAACTCAGGGCGCAGAGCCTCGCCGAAGGCCACTGCCTTGGCGGCGATGATGTGCATCAGTGGCCCGCCCTGCATGCCGGGGAACACCGCCGAGTTGATCTTTTTGGCCAACTCGTCCTCATTGCTCAGGATCATGGCACCGCGCGGCCCCCGCAGCGTCTTATGGGTCGTGGATGTGACGACGTGGGCGTGTGGGAAGGGACTTGGATGCACGCCGCCGGCGACAAGGCCGGCAAAGTGCGCCATGTCGACCATCAGGTAAGCGCCCACTTCGTCGGCGATGGCCCTGAAGCCGGCAAAATCGATGACCCGCGGATACGCGCTGCCGCCCGCCACAATCACCCTTGGCTTGTGCTCGCGCGCCAGGGCGGCCACCTCATCCATATCGATGCGATGGTCCTGCCGGCGCACGCTATAGGGCACCACCTTGAACCACTTGCCGGACAGATTGACCGGCGCGCCGTGCGTGAGGTGTCCGCCGGCCGCCAGGCTCAGCCCCATGAAGGTGTCGCCGGGCTTCATGAGCGCCAGAAACGCCGCCTGGTTGGCGGTGCTGCCGGAGTGCGATTGCACATTGGCAAAACGACACCTGAAGAGCTTCTTGGCGCGCTCGATGGCCAGCGTCTCGGCCTCGTCCATGTGCTGGCAACCGCCATAGTAACGGTTGCCGGGGTAGCCTTCGGCGTACTTGTTGGTGAGCACGCTGCCTGCGGTCTCCAGGACCGCACGTGAAGCCATGTTCTCGGAGGCGATGAGCTCGATCTCATCGCGCTGACGTCTAAGCTCACGAAGGACGACGCCGGCGAGCTCCGGATCAGTTTGCGCAAGTGTTGCTGAGAAGAATGTGGGATGCTGCGCCGCCTGGCGCCCTGCGGCA
>JAMXLN010000376.1 GCA_024281145.1 Hyphomicrobiaceae bacterium
TGTATGCGAACGTGGTTCTGGAGGTCGACCACGGGGTATTCGAGGACATTCTCGAGAGCCACAAGAACTTGGCGGGATTGACGCTCGACACCGAGCTCGGCGCCGACGACTGGCTCGAAGTCATAGATGCCTACAAGGGCGCGGTGGAGCGGGAGAAGGGCAAGCCCTTCCCGCAGTCGACCGCAGAGCAGCTCTGGGGTGCGATCGCCGCCGTGCTCGGCTCTTGGCAGAATGCCCGCGCCAGGACCTACCGGCGCCTGCATGGCATTCCCGACGGTTGGGGAACAGCGGTCAACGTGCAGGCGATGGTCTTCGGCAACCTTGGCGACACCTCGGCCACGGGTGTCGCCTTCACGCGCAATCCCTCGACAGGCGCGCGCGAGGTGTACGGAGAGTTTCTCATCAATGCGCAGGGCGAGGATGTGGTCGCGGGCATCCGCACCCCGCTACCGCTCAGCGAGGCGGGGCGCCTCCAGAACGGCACGAAGGGCAAGTCGCTCGAGACTGCTATGCCCGGCACCTACCGCGAGCTGCTTCGGGTATTTGAGACGCTCGAGAAGCATTACCGCGACATGCAGGATATCGAGTTCACTATCCAGGACGGCAAGCTCTGGATGCTGCAAACGCGCTCGGGCAAGCGCACGACCAAGGCAGCGCTCAAAGTTGCTGTCGACCTTGTCAGCGAGGAGCTGATAGCCCCCGACGAGGCACTGCTGCGCATCGATGCGGCAAGCCTCGACCAGTTGCTGCACCCCACCATCGATCCGACCGCGGAGCGCCAGGTGATAGCGAGCGGCCTGCCTGCTTCACCGGGTGCCGCGTCGGGCGAGATCGTGTTCGACGCGGACGAAGCGGAGGCGCTCAAGGGTCACGGGCGTGAGCTGATCCTGGTGCGCACCGAGACGAGCCCTGAGGACATCCACGGCATGCACGCTGCCGCTGGCATCCTCACCACGCGCGGTGGGATGACGAGCCATGCTGCGGTGGTGGCGCGTGGCATGGGGCGGCCCTGTGTGTGCGGCGCAGGGGCACTGCGCATTGACGCCAAGGCCGGCACCATGACGGCTGGCGGACAGTCGTTTCGTAAGGGCGATGTCATCACCATCGACGGCACCAGGGGCGAGGTGCTGCGGGGGCGCGTGAAGATGCGCCAGCCCGAGCTATCCGGCGACTTCGCCAAAGTCATGCAGTGGGCGGACGCGGCGCGCTCGCTCGGGGTGCGCGCCAATGCCGATACGCCGCGCGATGCCAAGCAAGCGATCGATTTTGGTGCGGAGGGCATCGGACTGTGCCGCACCGAGCACATGTTCTTCGAAGAGGGGCGCATTCTCGCCATGCGCGAGATGATTTGCGCCGACGACGAGGCTGGCCGCCGTCGGGCTCTCGCCAAGATCCTGCCCATGCAGCGCGCCGATTTTGCAGCGCTGTTTGAGATCATGGCCGGCCTGCCCGTCACGATCCGGCTGCTCGATCCGCCACTGCACGAGTTTCTGCCGCACGAGCACAAGGAGGCCGTCGCTGTCGCCAAGGAGCTCGGCGTGCCCGTCGAGAAGCTGCAGGCCCGCGTAGCCGAGCTGCACGAATTCAATCCCATGCTCGGCTTCCGCGGCTGTCGCCTCGCCATTCGCTATCCCGAGATCACCGAGACGCAGGCGCGCGCCGTCTTTGAGGCCGCCGTCGGCGCAGCCAAAAAGACGGGCAAGCCGGTGGTTCCCGAAGTGATGATCCCGCTCGTTGCCTACCGGCAGGAGTTCGACCTTCTCTCGGAGGTCATCGTCAAGACGGCCCAGGCCGTGGAAAAGGAAACTGGGGTCAAGCTGCACTACCAGATCGGGACGATGATCGAGCTGCCAAGGGCGGCTCTCAAGGCCGATGAGATCGCCAGCGGCGATGCGGGTGCCCAGTTCTTTTCGTTCGGCACCAATGATCTCACCCAGACCTGTCTTGGCCTCTCGCGCGACGACGCAGCGCCGATCCTTGCCAACTACATGCAGCGACAGGTCTTCGATGTGGACCCGTTTGTCTCCGTCGATCAGGCGGGCGTGGGTGAGCTGGTGCGCATCGGCACCGAGCGTGGCCGCCAAGTGCGCGGCGATCTCAAGGTCGGCATTTGCGGCGAGCACGGAGGTGATCCGGCCTCGATCGCCTTTTTCCATGATGCCCGCCTTGACTATGTTTCCTGCTCGCCCTTCCGTGTACCGGTGGCGCGCCTAGCCGCGGCCCAGGCGGCCATTCGGGCCAAGACGGGGAGTGAGCCCAAATCCGAGGCCTGAGGCTCTTTGCGGCCCAAGGAAACTTCATTGGGCGCGATCGGGCCGGACACGCGGGCAACACCAGCCGACCCCGCCCGCTAGCAACGCTTGGGCGCAAGGGCTTTGCCTGGGCCCGAGCACGACCGGCGCAAAGGCCTTTCGGAGTTGAGCCCATCCGGGAGGCGATCCGACCAAAGGACCTGTGAGGCCTCAGGAGCCTCAAGACGGCGACATGGGCTGGGGCAGCGAGGGTTGGGGGCTCAGGCCGCCCCCGGGCGTCATGCCGCGGTCGCCGGCATCGCAAAAAATATCCCGCCGCTCCACAGGCCGAGGCCGCTGCCCTCGTCCACGGCAAGCTCCACGAGGTCATAATAGAGCGCGCGCGTCACGAGCGCCTCGAGGCGGCCGCGCACGATGAGATAGGGCTTAAGCCCCTGGCTGGCCGGCTCGACCTCGAAGCGCAGCGGGTGCCCTGGACCCGCCTCGACGACGTCGTCGACGTTGGTGCGAAACACGAGCCGCTGCTCCCGCCCGCTGCCGTGCACTTCCATTTCCACCGCCAGGAACGGCGCATCGGCAACGTCCACGTCCACCTTTTCGATCGGAGTGACGAGATAATGCCGGCCGTCGGCGTCCTTGCGCAGCACGCTGGCAAATAGCTTGACGAGCGGCATGCGACCGATCGGGGTGCCGCCGTAGATCCATACGCCATCGCTGCGGATCTTGATGCCGATATCGCCGCAATAAGGCGGGTTCCACGTCTCGACCGGCGGAGAACCCTTCTCTTGTCGCTGCCTGAGCAGCGCTTCCAGACCGGCGATCCGATTGGTGCTGACGTCGCTCGGCACGGCCGCTCAGTCCGGAAAATGCTGCAGCGGCGGCACATTGTCGATGTCGACCTGGCTGCGTGCCACATTCATCATCATGGCGTTGAACGTGTAATAGCCGCTGATCCCCACCAGATCGATGACACCCTGCTCACCGAACTGCTGCAGCGCTCGCGCATACGTGACATCGCTGACGCTGCGCCGCCGGTGCAGCTCCACGGAGAAATCGTAGGCCGCGGCCTCGTCTTCCTGCATGGCCTCGGGCCGCCGACCCTCGGCGATGGCCGCGACGATCGCTTGGGAGAGGCCAGCTTCCAGCGCGAAGCCGTAGTGGTAGGCCCATTCATACTGTTGGGTCCACTCGCGCGCGGTGATCAGGATCACCATTTCGCTCACGCGTTTGGGAAGGACATTACGAAAGCGTAAGTAATCGCCCATGGCCTTGGCGCGTAGCATGACTTCGGGCGAGCGCAGCATCACCGCAAATGGCCCGCGTACGGTGTAGCCGCGGCCGGCCGCGAACGCTTCGGCGGCTTTCTTCTGGTCGGTCGTCATGTGCTCGGTAGCAATGGGCGGCATACGGTCTTGGGTTGCCATGGTCCCTCCTTGTTGGCTAGAACGCGACTGTGCGCTTGAGCCTTTAAGCCCATTATTTTGGCTCATTGCACGCTTTGCAGCCAGTTCCTAGCTGTTCATATTGTGACCATCTTTGCCAACACAGTTTCGCATCCGAGCAGCGCCAGCGTATAGTTTGGAGATCATGACCACACTCACGCAAACCGACGACAGCATCGTCACCCGTGTCGAGGCGGCTGGCGAGCGCATTCAGCGGGTCCAGAAGGCTGCCTCCGCAGTCATCTTCGGCCAGGAGCAGGTGATTGAGCGCACGCTTGTCACCATACTTTCAGGCGGCCACGCGTTGCTGATCGGCGTTCCCGGCCTTGCCAAAACACTACTGGTGGAAACGCTTGGCAAGGTGCTGGGGCTCGATGCCAAGCGCATCCAATTCACACCCGACCTCATGCCCTCCGACATCATCGGATCAGAGGTGTTGGAGGACAGCTCCGGCGGCGGGCGGCGCAGCTTCCGCTTCATCAAGGGCCCCATCTTTGCCCAGCTCCTCATGGCCGACGAGATAAACCGCGCCAGTCCGAAGACGCAGTCGGCACTGCTGCAGGCCATGCAGGAACACCATGTGACGGTGGCCGGCCAGCGCCACGATGTTCCGACCCCGTTTCACGTGCTCGCCACTCAGAACCCGCTCGAGCAAGAGGGTACCTATCCGTTGCCCGAAGCCCAGCTTGACCGCTTCCTCTTGCAGATCGACGTGAGCTATCCCGACCAGGGTGCCGAGCGGCGCATGCTGTTTGCCACCACGGGGACCGACGAGCGGCGGGTGGAGCAGATCCTCACGGGCCAGGAGCTCATGGCAACCCAGCGCCTGGTGCGTCAGCTGCCCGTGCCAGACAAGGTGGTTGAGGCGATCCTGAAGCTTGCCCGCTCGGCGCGGCCAGGCACCGGTGCCGGTGCCGACACCGACCGCCTGGTTGCCTGGGGGCCTGGCCCGCGCGCCAGCCAAGCCCTGATGCTGGCGGTGCGCGCCAAGGCCCTGATCGACGGACGCTTGGCGCCCTCGATTGATGACGTGATTGCGCTGGCTGAGCCCGTCCTCAAGCATCGCATGGCGCTCACCTTTGCGGCACGAGCCGAGGGAGAGACGGCGAGCGGCGTCATCAACCGACTGGCGGAGGCCTTGGAGTAACGCGGGATGGCAGCGGCGCAAGGCTCCACAACGACAGCGGGTGCGAGGGCCGGCCGGAGCAGCCTGTTCGGGCTAGAAGGTGAGGCCCACGCCCTTGCGGACCGTTTGCCCGAGCTAATGCTCGATGCGCTGCGGGTTGCCAACGCGGTTGCACACGGCATTCACGGCCGCCGCAGGGCCGGCACCGGCGAGACCTTCTGGCAATTCCGCCAGTTCCAGGCGAGCGATCCAGCCACCGTCATTGACTGGCGCCGCTCGGCGAGCTCCGATCATCTCTACGTGCGCGAGCGCGAATGGGAGGCCTCGCACACCTTCTGGCTGTGGCCCGACATCTCGCGCTCCATGGCCTTCCGTAGCCATCTGAGCGCCGTGTCCAAGCGCGATCGCGCACTGGTTTTGACGCTGGCGATCGCCGAGCTGTTGGTGCGCGCCGGAGAGCGCATCGCGCTCATCGGCCTCACCCCGCCGATGGCCAACCGCAAGGCGACCGCGCGCATCGCCGAGGCGCTGGCGACGCATGAGGGCGAGGCGGCGATCGAGATGAGTTTGCCGCCGCCGGCGCGGCTCTCCCGCTTCTCGAGCGCGCTATTGTTTGGCGATTTCCTGGATCCACCGGAAACGATCGCGGCGCGGCTCAATGAGATGGCTGAAGGCGGCGTCTCGGGCCACCTGGTGCAGGTGCTCGATCCGGCCGAGGAGATCTTGGCCTACGAAGGACGCATGGAGTTCCGCTCGCCGGAAGGCAGCGAGCGCTGGATCGCCGACCGGGTGGAAACGCTGCGGCCCGAGTATCAGAGGAAGCTCGCCGCGCATCGCGCTCGGATCGAGGAGGCAGCGCGCCGCATCGGCTGGTCATTTCTGGTGCATCACACCGACCGGCCGGCGTCCGAGCCCCTGCTTGCCCTCATGATGCGGTTGCAGGGCTTGCCCGGCGACTACCGCTGGAAACCGCTTGCCGGTGCAGCGGGAGCGACGCCATGACTTTGGGGCCCGTTGCGTTTCTCTCGCCCTGGCTGCTGATGGGTCTATTCGCGCTGCCGGTGATCTGGTGGCTGTTGCGCACCATTCCGCCGCGCCCGCGTCGTTTGGAGTTTCCACCGACTCGCATCCTGATCGGCATTGAAAACCGCGAGAAGACGCCCGCGCAGACGCCCTGGTGGCTCACGCTGATCCGCATGGCGGCGGCGGCGCTGGTGATCCTGGCCTTGGCCGACCCGGTCCTCAATCCCACGAGGGAAAAAGCGCTGTCGGGCACCGGCCCGGTAGTGATCGTGGTCGACAACGGCTGGGCTGCCGCGGCGCAGTGGTCAGCGCGCACCGAAATGATGGAACGGCTGATGGCGGAAGCCGAAGGGCAGAGCCGGCCGGTGCTCATCGCGCCAACCGCCCACGCAACCAAGGCGGTGAGCCTCAAGATCGAGTCGCCGGTCGCAGCTCGCTCAACCGCGGCGGCTGTGCAACCGCAGCCGTTCGCGCCCGAGCGGATGGCGACCGCGCAGGCGATCGCCACCGCCCTCGCCGGCGCGGGGCAAGCCTCGGTCGTGTGGCTTGCCGATGGCGTCGACCACGACGGTTCCGCGCGCGAGTTCGCCGACAAGCTCTCGAGCCTGGCCGCAGGCAAGCTCGCGGTGGTGGACACGCGGCAGGGACAAGAGGCGCTCGCCGCTGTCGCCGCCGTTGCGGCCGGCGGGCGCCTCGACGCTCAGGTTCTGCGGCCCGATGGAGGTCCGCGCTCCGGCACGTTGCATGCCCTGTCGGCACGCGGCCAGCGCCTGGGTGAAGCCTCCTTCTCACTGGGTGCGGGGGAGACGCGGACGGTTGCCAATTTCGACATGCCCCTGGAGCTACGCAACCAGGTGACGCGCGTCGAGATCGCCGGCGAGCGCTCGGCGGGGGCCGTGCACTTGCTCGATGCCCGGTCGCAATGGCACCGTGTTGGTCTTCTCTCGGGTGCCTCGCGCGAGGAGGCGCAACCGCTGCTCGCGCCGCTCTACTACATAGAGCGCGCCCTGCTACCGTTTTCCGAGATCGCCAAGAGCGACGATTCCAATCTCGAGACCGGCATCGAGAACCTCATCCGTCGCAACGTGTCGGCGCTCATGCTGGCAGACATCGGCACCCTGCCGCACGACATCAAAGAGCGGGTGGATCAGTGGGTCAAAAAGGGCGGCGTCCTCGTGCGTTTTGCCGGCCCGAGGCTCGAGAAGGGCGGTGATGATCTCCTGCCCGTGCCGCTGCGGCTCGGGGGCCGCTCACTCGGCGGCGCCCTGTCGTGGGCGACACCACAACCGCTGGCGCCGTTCGGCGACGATAGCCTGTTCGCCGGATTGACCTCGCCCGCCGAGGTGCTGGTCAACAAGCAGGTGCTGGCCGACCCCGCCGGGCTCGGACCTGAGGTCAAGGTGTGGGCGCGCCTCAAAGATGGCACGCCGCTGGTCACCGCCACCAAGCACGGGGACGGCCAGATTATCTTCTTTCATGTGACAGCCAACTCCGATTGGTCCAACCTCCCGCTTTCGGGGCTGTTCGTCGACATGTTGCGCCGCATTGCCGGGCTTGGCGGCACCAGCGGCACCGGTGAGGCCTTGGCCAATGACAGCAAGGGCACCGCTTCGGATGCTCCGTCCGCGGCGGAGGTGCTGGCGCCGCTGCAGGTGCTCGACGGCTTTGGCCTCCTCAAAAACCCGCCGCCAACGACGCAAGCCATCGCCGCGGCCAAAATTGCCGAAGCCCATCCCAATGCCGACAACCCGCCCGGTTACTATGGTCCGGCGAGCGCGCCACGCGCGCTCAACTTGATGACCCCAAAGAGCCAGCTGAAGCCGCTCCCGGCCTTGCCGGCGGGCGTCGAGCGTCGGGTCTATCAAGGCGATACGGCCCAGCCGATCAAGGCGCAAATCTTGACTATCGCCTTGGCG
>JAMXLN010000377.1 GCA_024281145.1 Hyphomicrobiaceae bacterium
GAAAACATCATCGCCACCCTCAACGACGCGCACGCCCGCTTCCTTGCTCCCGGCGGCACCATCATCCCGCGCGGCGTTGAGCAGTTCGTCTGCCCTGTTACCGCCGAGCGCCACTACCGTGAGCTCGCCGCCTGGGACAGCGTGGGTTTTGGCCTCAACTTCGCGCCGGCCAAAGCCATGAGCCTCAACAACATCTACGTACGCTGGCTCGAGGCTGGCGATCTGTTGGGATCCGGGGCGGCAGCCGCAGCATGGGACAAGGTCACCTTCGATCGCCGCAACAAGACCACACGCACAGGCGCAGCCCATTGGCGCGTGCGCCGGCCCACCAAGATCTACGGCCTGGCGCTCTGGTGGTCGGCTGAGCTCGTGTCGGGAATTGAGCTTGCTACCGGACCCCTCGCACCGCGCACCCATTGGGAGCAGCTCTATCTCCCCGCCCTGTCGCCCATTGCCATGGAGGCCGGCCAGAGCCTGGGAGTGCGCCTGCGCTCCACCACCTCCCACGAGACCGGTACCAACATCACTTGGACCCTCACGCTCACCGATGGCGCGGGGCAGGAGCTCGCTCGCCAGGTCCTGGACCTCGAGAAGGGGTATTTGCCGTAAGATTGAGGCACCACGCGTTGCGGGCTGCGCGGGCGATGCGCCAAAGCCCAGTTCCCCTCCCCGTTAGGGGACGTGTGGCTCAGCTGTGGATGCGCATCACGGCCTCGATCTCCACCGTGATGTCGAGGGGCAGTGACCCCATGCCGACGGCCGACCGCGCGTGACGGCCGCGCTCCCCCAATATGGCGATGAAAAGATCTGAGCAGCCGTTGATGACGTTGGGCTGGGCAGTGAACTCTGGAACCGCGTTCACCATGCCGAGGACTTTGATCACCTCGACCCGCGAGAGCTCGCCGGCCGCCGCCTTGGCCGCGGCTAACAAACCGAGCCCAACCAGCTTGGCGTGCTCGTAGGCCTCGTCGACCCCAACATCGCGACCGACTTTGCCAGTGGCGAAACCGCCATCCGCACGCATCGGTCCCTGGCCCGACAGGTAAAGCATGTCGCCGCTGAGCTTGTAGGGCAGATAACTGCCGACTGGCCTCGGAACATCGGGTAGCCTCAGCCCCATGGCGGCGAGCTTCGCTTCGGGTGTCATCGGCATCTCCCAACCTCTGTAGCGTCGCCGAGCACAGCGCATGGTCGGCGCGCGATCAACACAGGGCCACCCCGCTGGGACCCGCGCAGGATAGGCAATACCGCGGCTTTGCGGCAGGATGTTTGCCAATGGCACCGCTCAAAGAGGATGGCAATGACACTGCAAGACAAGACCGCCGTGATCACGGGCTCGACATCGGGCATTGGGCTCGGCATCGCACAGGCGCTGGCCAGAGACGGCGCCAACATCGTCATGAACGGCCTCGGCACGGAGACTGACAACGCCAAGGCGATCGCCGCCGTGAAGGAACACGGCACGCGCGTTGCCTTCGATGGGGCCAACATGTTGCGTCACAATCAGATCGCCGACATGATCGCCAAAGCGGAAAAGACGTTCGGTGCAGTCGACATCCTCGTCAACAATGCCGGCATCCAGCATGTAGCACCGATCGAGGAGTTCCCCATCGAGCAATGGGACTCCATCATTGCCATCAATCTCACGTCCGCCTTCCACACCACGCGCGCGGCCGTGCCTGGCATGAAAAGGCGCAAGTGGGGGCGCATCATCAATATCTGTTCGGCCCACTCGCTTCGGGCCTCGCCGTTCAAGAGCGCCTACGTCTCGGCCAAACACGGGCTCGCCGGTTTCACAAAAACGGTGGCGCTCGAGCTTGCCGAACACGGCGTCACCGCCAACGCGATCTCGCCCGGATTCGTGTGGACACCGCTGGTGGAGAAGCAGATCCCCGATCTTGCCAAGTCGGAAAACATCAGCCTCGAGCAGGCCAAGAAACAGGTGCTGTCGCGCCAGCCCACCAATCAGTTCGTGACCGTAGAACAGGTCGCAGCTCTGGCAGCATTCCTCGCGGGCCAGAACGCCGCCTCCATCACCGGCGCCAACTATGCGATCGACGGCGGCTGGACTGCGCAATAGCCACGCCCGGCAGTACCGCCGCTACTGTCCGGCCGGCTTGCGCGCGGTCTCGAAGGATGGCGGGGTGTGCGACCCGCCGTTGCCGCGCACCAAAGCCGCGGTGATGAAGCCGGCCGCCGCCACTGTCAACAGCACTGCGATGGCGATCTCCCGTGCCCAGCGCCAAGCGCGGCGCGAAGAGGCGGGCTCGCCCATGCCGGAATGCTTCTCCATCGCGAAATAAAGGGCGCCGCAATGGAGCTTTTCCAGAGCGCCAAAAGCCGCGCGACAGATCGGCACAGCGACGTGCGGCCCGGCCGACAGCGCGCGCTAAAGCCCGCGCATTACACAGCCCAACAGCAGCACGAGATAGGCGCCCGACATGGCATAGAACTGCGTCGTGTCGCCGGTGAGGTATGGCACGCTGGCGCCGAAGAAACGCGAGAACAGGACTGCCAGAGACAGCACGACAGACAGCATGAAGATGAGGATGCCTGGAGCTTTCAAAGCCATACGTTCTCTCTCCCTCTATGGCCCTGCCATCCGAGCCCGCGACGACTCGGAAAGAAGCGAAACACCAAACCCGGCGGCTTATAGAGGCTGTGGCTAGCGCCTGACAGAGTGAGGACGAAATAGCTGTGGGTAACCGAGGCCGAGGCGATTCTCGGGAGCGGCCCAGCGATTGCTCCAGATCGCATGGCTCCAGGTCGCGTCGTGGCGAGCTCTATTGGCGATATCTAAAGCCTGTCCCGGCCACCACCACCTCGATGGCGCCGCTGGTGATGGTCGGATGGGAAATGCGAATACCGAACACCCCGTCGTAGCCTTGCGCGCGGGCGCGCTCTGACAGCCCATCGAGGGCGCGCGCGATCGTCTCATCCAGCAGCGCTTCGTACTTCGTCATACGGCCACCGATGGTGTTGATGACGGCCTCGCGCATGTCCCGCAGGATGTTGGCACCGCTCACCGCACAGGCATAGACGATCTCACCTTGCGTAATGGTGCCATCGAGCACGGTTTCGGTGGTTATGAGCCGCATCAGCGGCGACCCCCGTGGGTGCCGGGGTGCTCCACGACGATCTTCGGGCGCGTGCCGAACAGCAGTCGCTTCATCATCAAGAGGAGCATCAGCGCCAGAACGGCCGCGACCGCTAACGATGCAGGATGCCTTTCCCACAGCAAGAGCGGGCTCACGCGGCCATCGAGGACCAGGCGCACGTGCTCCATCATGAGATTGGGATCGGGCAGCGCGCTCGCTTGCAACATCATGCCGACGGCGGCCGCTTGGTCGCTCGATCGAAGGATCGCCTCGCGCACACGTGGTCTGCCAAGCTCGCCCATGCGCGCGGGCGTCTGCACCACCGCGCTGAGAACCCGATGTGCCGAGGACTTGTCCAGGCCGGTCATGTAGCGCGAGAGGCTGTCGAGTTCGGTCTCATCGAGCGCGCGCGCCAGCGACTTCAGTTCCGCCGTGTCCAACTCGAGGAGCTGCGTGCGAGCCGTAGGCGTGAGGGAGGCAAGTCGGCTCACCGCGACACGATCATCGAGCCCGAGCAGGCGCTGCAGCCCTGCGGTGGTGAAGTCCTCGGGCTTCGCGCGTCGGTGCAATTCGAAATCGACGACCTGTGGCAGACTGCTGCCGGCCACCGCCGCCCATTTGAGTGCCGTCTCCAGCGACCGCGCCTGGCGCGCGATCTCCATCGCCCCTGGCGGCAGCCCCGTCACCGCGCCGTGCAGCGTGCCATCGTCCAGTCGCCGCAGCACGCCGGTCTCGCCCTCGCCGACAAGCACGAGGTCGACGATTTCGTCGAGCCGCGCCAGATCATCAGCCTTCACGGTCTCCAGGAAGCTCTTGAAGCCCTCGTGGCGTTCGGCAAGCTCGAGCACCTTGGCATGGGCGCGCCGGAATTCCTGCCAGATCTCCACCACGCGTCCGG
>JAMXLN010000378.1 GCA_024281145.1 Hyphomicrobiaceae bacterium
ATATCTATTCGAGCTCGTTAACTATGAGTTCCTAGCTTGGCCGAGGCGGGTCAATGCTAGTAAACTTAGGGTCAACATAGTTAAGACTTTTACCCCTTTTGCTTGCAACGATGGCGTGTTTACATCCGGAAACTCCTGAACGGAAACTCCTGAAAGCGAGGATCATGCACAGCGTCAGGGTCTGTATACGTGCCGCTGAGTTTTCTGCAACGATGACCGAGATAGGTGAATGGCTCCATGCCAATCGGCGCAAGCCCACAAGGTACAAATACGATCACACCGACGATGCTGTCCTCGTGACCGTCGATTTCCTGGCGGCGGTGGCGGCGGACGCGTTTGCGGTGCGCTTCGACGGTATTTGTTGCCCATCGCCGCAACCCGCGTCGGCCGACCCCCCGCAGTCGCCGACGCAGGCCGTCCCTCCGTCGATAAACGTCCGCGATGCGCGCTAGCCTCCTGATGACATCACTACGGGTCCTCACCTGGTGCTGCGTCATCCTCCTCGCGATCTTGTCCTTATTGCCCGACCAACAGATGATGCGAACCGGGCTCCCCGGCCGAGTTGAGCATCTCGTCGCCTACGCGGGGTCGGCGGCGATCGCCATGGCAGGGTACGGCGCGACCCGTGGCGGCATGCAGATCATTGGCGGCTTTTGGGTATACGCCGCCATCCTGGAATATCTCCAGCACTTCTCGCCAGGGAGGCACCCAGCGGTCGGGGATTTCGCGGCATCGGCGCTTGGAGCGCTGTGCGGCGGTCTTGCTATAGCCTTTCTTCGGCGCCGGCTCTCCGTCTGGCCGCTTAAAGGCCATCTCCCGCGCAGCCCCGCGTCACCAGGTCGAGCACGTTGGTCGCGGGGTTTAGCCCGAACTTCAGCAAGGCCGCCGGCGCCAGCAGCGCACTACGACGGCGGGTGGAGCAGTTGACGTTGACAAAGTCGCCCTGAACGAGATTTCGCGGGGCGCGCCAGGCGCGGTGTCAGGTCAGCTCGGCGCGGAACCGACCTGGGGTCACGCCTATCTCGCGGCGGAACATCTGGGTCAGATGGCTCTGGTCGGCAAACCCGGCCTCCTGCGCAATCGCGGCGAGAGGTTCGCGGGTTCGCCGCAACAAGGTCTTTGCGCGTTCGAGCCTGCGCCCCATCACATAGCGCCGCGGCCCAACCCCAGCGGCCTGCTTGAAAGAGCGGCTGAAGTGATGGGGGCTGAGACACGCGACGTCAGCCAGAGTGGTGAGCGAAAGATCTTCATCGAGATGCGCTTCGACGTAGTCGCGCACGCGCTGCAACCGCTCCGGCGAGAGGCCCGTGCTGGTCGGCAGCGGGAGACGCCCGACAAAACGCTGAGCGATGCGCATACAAAGGATTGTGCCGAGGCTTTCGACCAGGATCCTGTCTGCGAAGCCCCCTTCGATCTCTTGAGCCAAGGTCGTAACGATTTGGCTCAGCAAAGGGTCTTGGATTGGATAAAGAAATTCCAACCGGGATGCTGCTGATCCCCGCTCCGGCAACAACGAGGAATACAAATTCCTATCCCAGAGCACCTGAACGAACCTCGCTGCGGGGTGAACAACCCGGACCGAGAGGCAGGCAGGATAAAATCCGAGAGCGCCGGGCGCGGCAATCGGCACTTGCCAGGTGCGTCCTTGCTCGACCTGCAAGAGCGCCGACGGGAGCCGATCCAGTGTGAGAACCAGCCGGTGGCAGTCACCTCGCCATATCGTCTCCCCGCCATCCCGGTGGAAGCACATGGCGATGATGGAGGGCCAGGATTTGATACTCGAGATTTCTACCTTGGGGGCTTGCCAGAGAGACTTGCCGAGCCACCCCGATCCTGCAACGGATGGAAGCTCGCGAGCGCTGCCCGTTTCCCTCGGCGCTGGCATGTTGTTCCCCGAACCGTGTTGTCTCGGCCCTCGGCTCAATTATAGGCCTTATTCCGATGTGCCGTCCCCGCAGGTTCATTGGACCGCGACGGGCTCAACCATTCGGACAAGGTTGCCCACACCCCAAACGACGAGAAACACGCCGCCGAGTCGGCTTATCCAATCTCCGTATGGCATGGTCTTCTCCACCAGCACAAACAGGGCGATGGCGCCGACCCAGGCGAGGCTCATCAATCCCCCGACGAACAGAAGCGCCATCAGCATCCAGCAACAGCCGAGACAAAAGAGCCCGTGGCGAACGCCGGTTCCGACCGCGCCAAGTGAACCTGGTTGCCAATGACGGATCAAGAACTCGGTGGGCGAGCGGCAATGCCTAAGGCAGGTATCCTTCAGGGGCGTCCATTGATAGACACCAGCGGCGATGAGCACCGTGCTCGTCAAGATTGCATTAGCAAATGCCATCTTCTCGGATAAAAGTCCGGCGCTGTCGAGACCCCATTGCAGCAAGGTGGCGGTGAGGCTGAAGCCAGACCAGACGAGAAGATAGCCCGACGCAAACAGCAACGCTGTGGCTGGAACCAGGTTGGGGTTGGCAAGCCGATCCCAGGCGAGAGAGGTGACCGACAGCACGGTCGGAGCAGCAGTCGGCAGCATCATGGCCACCATCATCACCCACCACATCATGGAGATCAGCAACGCATATGTCGGGCCCCACGCAGGCAGCATCGCCATCATCTGCCCGCCGCCCATGTCCATCAGATCCATCTCGATGCCGGCGCCGAGCAACAGATAGGCCCATGCCGCCACCGTTACCGTAGCGAGCGCGCCTATCACCACAGCTCGGCGATGGCGAAGAAGCCCGAAGAGCAGCTCGATCCGCATCTATATCGCCGACTGCGCGAGCCGCTGGCGCACGATCACGCGGAAAACGGCGTATTGGAGAGCGAACGCGGCGAGTTTTGCTCCGCCCGCGCCGACGGAGACGAACCACGCCCAGGTTACGAAGTCGAAGCGGAGAGCGATGAAGAGATTAGCGAGCCCAAGCGCCGCGAGCAAGCCTGCCCAAGCATAACCCGCGGCCACAATCGTCGGTTCGGGCACGTTCCGTAGGACAATTTCCGGCAAATAGCGGAGCATCCAGCCACGCCGCAACATCACTGTGGCGACCGCAAAATGAACGATGGTCGGCTTTATCATCATGAAGCGGGGGCTCTGCGTCAGCATTGTCGCGCTGCCAAGGACAACAACCAGCCCCAGGCTCATCCATTGCATTGGCTCGATCTGACGGTGCACCAACTTAAGCCGGATGAGTTGCCCCAGCCCGGCGGCGACAGCGATACCGGCGGCTGCAAAAGGGCTGCCCGAGACCGCGTAGACGACCAAAAACAGGATCGCCGACAGGAAGTCGCTAAGCAATTGCCGGAGGGCCTGTTTCACCGCTGTCTCCCGTTCATTGGCTACCCGGCAGCAGAGGAGATCGAGGTGCGCCCGAGTCCTCAGTGCAGCGATCCGGCGAGGTCCGATTGAGCGTGCTACATGCCACTGCCTCCACCTCCACCGCCGCCGTCACCGCCCCTGTCGCGCGGATATTCCCCATTTGGATCTGGTAAGTAGGGAGCGGGCGCTTGTCCCTGGCTCGTCGCCACTTGGGCACATCCAGCGAGAGCCAACACGACGACCAGCAGGGCGAGCCATCTATGCAGGTTCATCGCACTGAGATCGGCCCAATCAGGCTCGGGTTATTGTTTTTGACGTTGCCGCCGCGGGTATTGACGGGCCAACACGTCATTTGTGCCGATGGGTAGGGCGCAAGCATAGCCTTGAGCTGTCGCGCATCGGCGGGCTCTTCCCCGAGCCAGGCGGGCCAGGTCTCAGGACCGAGGACCACGGGCATGCGGTTGTGACGCTCCGCGCATAGCTCGTTAGGCGTCGTTGTAATTATCGCGAAGCTCCGCACCCATTCGCCGGCTGGCGAGCGCCAATTCTCCCACAGCCCAGCCGGCGCCAACAGCCCCCGGTCAGCCAGCGCGACGGCGTACACGAGACAGCGCCGGCGCTGGAATGCTTCACGGAAAGCCGGCTTGGTGTTGACTTCCTCGGCCCGCGCGTTGATGGTCGCAAAGCT
>JAMXLN010000379.1 GCA_024281145.1 Hyphomicrobiaceae bacterium
CTTCCACCTTGCTCGTGCTTTCGGCCAGCTGAGCTTCGGCCGCTGCTTTCGCCGCCTGTGCCCGTTGGATGGCGCGGCTGTCTCGCGCGGCGGCCAGCGCTTCGGTGCGGGCATTGAGCTTGCCTTCTGACTGGGCGCGGAGCGCCTCGGCCGCCCGCAATTCGGCGAGCGCCCTGCGAACCGGCTCCGCCGGGTTGGGCTCTTTGTGCTGGGACAGCTCCTGCTGGGCCTTGCTCACCGCAGCAATTTCGGCTGCAGCGCGAGCCTTGAGCGCTTGTGCGTATTCGATCGGGTTCAAGAGCTTGGGCGCAACCGTCAGCGCGTTGTCCGCGGCCGCAACCTCGGTGACTTTGGCAGACGCCACGTCGAGGGGTACCGGGGAGGCCTGCATCTTCGGGACGGGCAAAAGCGGGTTGGTAAATGCTGCCGGGGCAACCTCGCTGGGCGAGATGACGACGCGTTCGCCGATCTTTGTCAGACCCCAGAGGCGCTCGGCGGAACCGGAAGGTAGACGGATGCAGCCATGCGACGCCGGGTAGCCCGGCACGACGCCCAAATGCATGGCGATGCCCGACCAGGTGATCCGCTGCATGTACGGCATCGGCGCGCCGCTGTAGATGTTGGAGTGGTGGTAGCGCTCGCGGCCAATAATGGTGAAGATGCCGACGGGGGTGCGATGGCCGGGCATGCCCGTCGATACCCTCGACCGCGTCACCAATCCGCTGCCGTTGTAGACGGCAAGGCGCTGATCGGAGAGCGAGAGGACCGCGAATAGGGGGCCGGAAGGCTTGGCGTCGGCGGCCTTCTTTTGTTGTGTTGCCGCATCCTCCGTTCCCCGTGCACGCCGCCCGAGAGCATGCCGGTGCACAGCCATGCGCCGCGGATAGGCCGAACCGTTGCCGAACCAATTCATGCTCTGGGCGGCCACCGGAGTTGCATGGGACAAGACCGTCAAGCCCACGAAGAGCCCGCTCAGTCCCGTGAGCGCACAGAGGGAGGGTCTCCCGCGAGCGCGAGCGCATCGGATCATTGGTGCCCCATCACTTGATGCGTAGCGTGGCTTGCTTTGACGCGCAGATGACAGTCCCAGGGCTTGCAACCCCAGCCTTGTCCCCCGAGCATTGCAGCCACAGGATTACATTAGGTTAAGTAGACGAGCGCCAGGAAGGCCGCAATGCTGCGGGGTTGCAACATCGCAACAGAAGACTGCTGCCAGCGCGCTGGCGTCGGGCTAACAGGGGTGTTTTCAAAATTTGGTGAACGAGGCGATCAGGGCATCGACCTCCTTTTGATCGGGTCCTTTGCACCGCGCATTGACCCGCGGGCCCAGGGCATAGCCAACCCACAGAACGATTTCGTCGGGTCGCGGGGCGTCATGGATCAAGACCGGCGTGGAATCGAACGCATCAAGGTCCCAGCCTTCGTCGAGCGGGCCATAGAGCAGGTCAACGGCCGTGCCTGGAGGCCCGACCTTGGCGTGGCCGGGAATGATGATCCGGCCGCGCTTGATGGTGCGGCGCATCGCCATGCCGAGGCGTGGATGGATCATGGCCGCGCCGTGTTCTAGATCGCCGCCGGTGCCCACCACCGCGGCCTTGGTATAGGCGCGCAACTCTGCGGGAGTGCCGCCGAGAGCCGCGAGCGCGACTTTGGTCAAAACGACCCCCAATTCGAGGGAGTAGTCGATGAGCGGCGCGAGATCGGCGCCGGCGCTCTTGCCGGCAAGCGGATTTTTGAACACGGCGGCGGTCGCCACGCGGCGCAGCGGCGGATTGGCGCGCGCGCCATACTCCGTGTTGATCTCCTCAACGAACGTGACGGTCTTGCGGATCTCCATGGACCGGCTCCTTTGGCGTGAGGGGCAAGCTTAGCGCGAGCGCGTTTGGCGAGATAGCGGGGATCTCAGCGCCGGCGGGCACGGAAGGGCCCTGGCGGCGACTGAAGCGACAGCGTTGCGAGAAGCGCTGATTTGGCTACGGCTCTTCGTTCAGGCGCAGCCGGTAGCCGATGCCGCGCACCGTCTCGATGGTGACGCCGGTCGACCCCTCGCTCAGGGCCTTGCGCAAGCGCGAGACGAGAACTTCGACGGCGTTCGCCGAGAGCTCGCGGCCAATTTCTGACAACGCGTCCTCGATGGTCGATTTGGCCACCACACTGCCGCTGCGACGCATCAGCACCGCCAGCAGGCGTCGCTCGCTCAATCTGAGCTCGATCGGCTTGCCCGAACAGGATACCTCGCCGCGCGCCTCGTCGAGCTCCACGCCACCGAACTTGAGGACGGGGCCCTGCAGCTCCGATGGCCGTCGCAAGAGGGCGCGCACGCGCGCCAACAGCTCCGCGTGATTGAAGGGTTTGATGAGATAGTCGTCGGCTCCGCTGTCGAGGCCAATGACGCGATCCTCGACGCTGCCTCGTGCAGTAATGATGAGGATCGGCGTCGCATGGCCTAAGGAGCGCAGGCTGCGAATGGCCGAGAGGCCGTCGCCATCGGGCAGTCCGAGGTCGACGATGATCAAGTCGTATTGCACGACGGCCACGCTGCTGAGGAGTTCTGCCACCGTGCCCACGGCATCGAGCCCGTAGCCCGCTCGCCGCAGTGGGTCGGCCAGCAGCTCCTGCAAACGCAAGCTGTCCTCAACGAGCAGTAACCGCACGCGCTCCCTCACCTGTCGCGACCCGGGTTCAACTTTCGTTAGTGCGCTCGTCCAGGCAGGGCATGAGAGCCCTGACGGACCCCAATGCAGCAACGCAGGTGTTGCTGGCTTCGGCGACCCGCGTCCAGCGGATCGGGTGGCTCACGGAACGTGCATTCCGTGAGGAAGCCGTCGTGTCCCACGGTGGCAGCAAGCAATGATGCCTCGACGCGGCGCGGCTGTTTCCTCACCATATGCCCCCCCGTGCGCTCGATCCAACAGTACGCAAGCCCGGGAAGGCTCCTAACGGCCCAGATGGCAATTTGATCGGCCAACTCCCATTGCACCACCCGCGCCCTCTTCAAGGGCCAATCCGTCTTGAAGCTCATCGTAGGCTGTCTCCACGCAACCTCGATGGCGCACCTTGGGAGATAACGGGCAAAGCGCCCGCTGCGGCAACATTGTGCGCCCATTCGTGGTTACCGCGCGATGAGCCGAGCTCACCTCTTACGCCAAGATGCGCTGGCCCAGCGGGTGTTGAGATGACCCCCAGTCAGGACCCAGAACGAGCCAGGCCTCGCAGACCCGGCGAAGGGACAAGCCTCGTGCCGGGAAGTATGGACCCTGTCGAGCCTCCGGGCAGCCTAAGGTCATCCCGGAGGCGGGGATTTTGTCGGCCACGTCAGCTGGCTGTCAGCTTGGGGGAGGTGCGCTCGGCCATTTGCCCATTGTTTGCGCAGGTTGCTTGCGCAGGGCCCGTCGCTTGAAGCCCGTCGCTTGAAGCTTGAACGTGGCTCAGAAGGCCACGCGCTCACCGCTGGCGCATGACGAGCTGCCCCCTGTGGTTGCCTCTGTTTGGAAAGCGCGACCGGGCGACGGAGCTCGCCAGCCCCTTAGAGCTCAGCGTCCTCTTCGGCGATCTCAATCATGGCGATCTCGGTGCGTGCGTCGGGCATCGGGCCGGTGACCCAATAGTTGCCGAAACGAAAGGCGTGCACTTGGCGATCTTTGGATCGCTGCATTCGCAATCGCGCGAGCACCTGAGCTTCGGCGCTGCTGGGTCCCTTCGACTCGGCAACCGCTTCGAGCACTTCGTCAGGCACGCATTCAACTTCAATCGTCATGAGCCCATAACGCACGAGCCCTCTCCTTGTTCACCCCCGACCTGCGGGCCCGACCTGCGGGCCCGATCTGTGGGCCCGATCTGTGGGCCCGATCTGCGGAAGGCGAGCGAGAAGCAGGGTTACCTCCTCGCAGACCTTGGGGCAGCCGGACCCATGGGTGATCTCGCCCGTGCTCGACCTCGCCCTTGGGCGACCTCGCGTTGGGGAAAAATCCTGCTAATGATGGAGCTCCGCGCCAACGCGACGGGGATCGAAGATCACGACCGCTGGAGATCTGAGCCATGCCGCATGAAGCCTTGCGCGCGCTTCTGCCGATCGCCGGTTGGTCGGAGGATGAGGCCGGTGCAGTCACGTTTTCGGGGGGCAGCGATCCCGTGCTCCCGACCCCCTTTCGCATCGGCACGGCCGCAGCAGCAACGCTCGCGGCAAGTGGGCTTGCGGCCGCTCGATTGTGGGAAGTGCGCACCGGGCGGCGCCAGCGGCTGGCCGTGGATGTACGCCGGGCCACGGCCTCGTTGCGCAGCGGACACTATATGCGCCTTGGCGACGGTCGGGTGTCGGCCGCACGCAACAGCATCATGGGCGTCTATCCGACCCGGGACGGGCGGTGGTCCTATCTGCACTGTAACTTCCCCAACCATCGCGCCGCCGCACTGAAGGTGCTCGGAGTGGCCGAGGACCGCGCCAGTGTGGCGCGCGCCGTGGCCAGCTGGACTGCTGCCGATCTGGAAGAGGCGATCATCGCCGCAGGAGGCGCCGGCGGCATGGCACGCACGCGGGCGGAGTGGGCCAAGCACCCGCAAGCGGCCGCCATCGCGGCATTGCCTCTTATGGAAATCGTGCGCATCGGCGACAGTGCCCCTGAGCCCCTGCCAAGCGGTGATCGGCCGCTTGCGGGCATTCGCGTGCTCGATCTTACGCGCGTACTGGCGGGGCCTACCTGCGCCCGAACGCTCGCCGAGCACGGTGCAGAGGTGATGAAGATCACGGCCGCGCACCTGCCCAACCTCGGGTATCAGGAGTGGGATACGGGCCACGGGAAACTCTCGGCCCAGCTCGACCTGCGCGAGGAGAGCCAAGTGGATATCTTGCGTGGGCTGGTAGGCGAGGCCCACGTGTTCTCGCAAGGCTATCGTCCGGGCACCTTGGCCGGGCGCGGTCTGGCACCGGAGGACCTCGTTCGGATCCGGCCGGGGCTTGTCTACGTGTCGCTGTGTGCCTTCGGCCATACCGGCCCATGGGCGTCGCGGCGCGGCTTCGACACGGTGGTGCAGACCGTGAGCGGCATAACGATCCGTCAGGGAGAATGCGTGCCGGGCACCCGCCCCGGCCCCAGTTTTTATCCCGTCTCGGCCATCGACTATTGCACGGGGTATCTGATGGCCTTCGGCGCGATGGTCGCCTTGCTGCGCCGTACGCGGGAAGGCGGCAGCTGGCTGGTGCGGATTTCTCTGGCTCAAGTCGGCAAGTGGATCCTCGATTTGGGTGAAGTGCCGCAGGCGGCGCTGGGCGACGTCCCCGCCGAGTTCACTCCATCGGAGCTCGACGGCTGGTCGACGGTAACCCAAACCCCGTCCGGTCCCCTGCGGCACCTGAAGCCGGTCGTTGAATTGGCGGAGACGCCGCCCTATTGGGCGAGGCCGTCGGTCCCGCTTGGCTATCATCCCCCCGTCTGGCCGTAGCCTTGCCCGATCGGCGTTGGGGAGGGCCCATCTGCATTCACCTGGAGGCCCCAGCTCCCCCGTGGGTCTTCCGCACCAAGAGCGGCAAATCCCGTCGGCTACACGCCACCTCCAGGGCCCGGCGGCCCTTGCGAGATCCTCTCGAAAGGTCCACGGGGGCGCTCTCGAAGGCGTTCGCTCTGCGGCCGCAATAGGGCGCTTAGCTGGGGCGGCGCAGCGTTGCCGAGGCTTTGGGAGAGACGGCCGTGATCCGGTTTGAGGGTTTGAGCAAGCAGTACGGGTCCTTCATCGCGGTGCGCAGCCTCAACTTTTCGGTCCAGCAGGGCGAAGTGTTCGGCTTTCTGGGTCCCAATGGCGCGGGCAAGACCACCACCATTCGCATGCTGATGGGGATCTTGGTGCCGAGCGCTGGACACGCCAGCATCGCCGGCCTTGATTGCCAGCGCGATCGGATCGCGGTGAAGCGCCGGGTTGGCTACCTGCCCGATGCGCCGATCTTCTATGATTTCCTGCGCGGACGCGAGATTTTGCAATTCGTGGGCGAAATGCACGGTCAGTCACCGGCGACGGCGAGCGCCAACGCGGCGCGGCTTTTGGAGGAACTGGCGCTCGCCGACGCCGCAGAAGAGTACGCCATCAACTACTCGACGGGCATGAAGAAGAAGCTGGGGCTTGCCTCGGCCCTCATGCATGATCCAGCCGTTCTCATCCTGGATGAGCCCACCAACGGGCTTGACCCGCGCGCCGCCCGCGAGGTCCAAGATCGCTTGCGGCGCAGCAGCACCGAAGGCAAGACCATCTTCCTTTCCACGCATTTGCTCGACATGGCCGAGCGGCTGTGCTCGCGGGTGGGCATCATTCATCAAGGAGAGCTGGTGGCGGAAGGAGCGCTCCCGGAGCTGCGGGCTCGGATCGTGCCGGGTGGTTCGCTTGAGGAAGTGTTCCTCAAGGTGACGCAGCCAGAGGATGCTGCGACCGCGGGAGGCATCGCTTGAGTTCGAGCACGCCCATCAGCGCGGCACGCGCAGCGCGGCTCATTTTGCGGCTGAGGCTTGCACGCTTCTGCAACCAGGTGGTCTCGGGCTTCCAGCGCTTCCGGCGCGTGCCGGTCAGCGGCAAGCGCACGGCGACCCCGGGTAAGAGCAAGCTTGGCTGGTTCGTGGGCGGCCTGGTGGCGGTATCGATGATCTTCTCGTTCACGAACATTGCGCGCCAGGCCATGGCAAACATGCAAGAGCGCCTCGGCTCGACGACCGTGACGGTCGCCTCGCCCGGTGACTCGCCCGGTGACACCGGCCCGCCCCAGGGCTGGCTCGGAGTACAGCTCAGCAATCTCACCAAACAGGAAGCCCAAGCGCTGGGGCGGAGTGCGGCGCGCGGCGCCAAGGTGACTGGAACCGTTGCGGCAAGCCCTGCGGCCAGGGTGGGCCTCGCGCGCGACGACATCATCATCGGCCTTGATCATCACGACGTCGCCAGCGCCGGAGATCTCATTGGTCAGGTTGCCAAGAGCGCGCCCGGGGCGAGCGTCGAGCTTCTCGTTTTGCGCGGCGGCAAGGAGCTGCGCGTACGCGTCCTATTGGCCGCGCGGCCGACGGGTGTCGTCAGCCCACAGAAAAAACGCATGCCTCTGCCGGCCGCGCCTGGCTACGCGCTGCCTTGGGAAGTTCTGCAGGGCTCGCTGCTCGAAGTTTGTGTCCTCTTGCTGGCGAGCCTTTTGATGTCGCTGGCAAGTCGAGAAATTGCGCAGCCGGATTGGGATGTCGAATGGCTCGTCACCTTCCCGGTGCCGCTCACCACCTTGCTCGGCGTGCGCATCCTGGAGCGGACGCTCATCAATCCGACGGGCCTCCTGATCCTGTGGCCCTTTCTGTCGGTGGTCGCGTGGGAGGCCGGGCATCGCTTTGCGGCGCCGCTGTTGGGTCTTGCCGTGACCTTCGTGTTGCTCGGCATTCTCACGACCATCTGGACCCTCTGCGACACCGGCCTGCGCCTCAACTTGAGCCCTCCAAAGCTGCGCAATCTGCAGGCGCTTCTCTCGATCGTGGCCGTGGGGTGCCTTTACCTGGCGATGTCGCCTGGCATTGCCGCCGACAGCTTCCTATTGCGCTGGGCGCCGGAGGTCCCCTCAATCTTATTGTGGCTGCCGCCGGGGCTTGCCATCAGCGCGGTGGCGGCCGCTGCGCCGGCGGACACGGGGCTTGCACTGCTGGGCCTGACGATGGAGGCCTTGATCTGCGTGGCACTCGGGTTCGCCTTCTTGGCGTATCAGGTGCGATTAGGGGTCATCAGCGTCGCCGGTCGGGAGAGCGGACGAGGCGGCAGCAAAAGGCCGCCGGCAACGAGAACTGCCGCTCCGCGCCTGGCGCTGTCGCCGATCCAGGCGCGCGAGCTCAAACTGTTGGCCCGCGACCGCAGCTTTCTGGTGCAGACCCTGCTCCTTCCAGTGATGATCATCGGCGCGCAGGTGTTGCTCAATACGCCCGGCAGGGCCTTTGCCGCTGGGCTCGGGAGCCCCGAGCATATGGCGGCCGCGGCTTTTGCCGTTGCGGCCTACACGCTGATGTTCTCGGCATTCCAGACGCTCAACAGCGAGGGGCAGGCGCTGTGGATCCTCTACACCGTGCCCCGTTCGCTGGAGGCCATCTTGCGCGAGAAGGCGGTGCTGTGGGGGACCGTGTGCCTCGCGTACGCCATCGCCGTGATCGCGCTGGGGTTGGTGTGGAACCCAACCTTCTCGCTGCGGCAGCTCGAATTGATCAGCATTGTCCTCCTCGGCGTACCGATCTTTGCCGTCATCGGCACCGCCCTTGGCGTGTTTGCTTGCGACCCTCTGGCACAATTGGTGCAGCGGCGGGTCCGGCCCAGCTATCTCTATCTCTTCATGCTGTTGGCCTCCCTCTATGTCGTTGCCATTTATGCAAGCAGCATCTGGCAGCGCGCGGGGCTCATCGTGCTCACGGCGCTTCTGGGTATGGCGCTGTGGCAGAAGGCGCGCGACCACCTCCCCTACTTGCTCGATCCTGATGCTTCGCCGCCGGCGCGCGTGTCCGTGGCCGATGGCCTGATCGCCGCGCTGTTGTTCTTTGTGTTGCAAGCCTTGATCGCCCTGGCGTTGAGCTCCGGCGAACCCAGGCTCACGGGGCGGGCGACCACCATAGCCTTTGCGGTGGCGGGTGCCACGACCTATGCGTGCGTGCGCTTTGCCTATTGGCGCCTGAAAACAGAAGGCGTGCCGCGCCTCTTTGGGGCCGCCCCGACGTCGACCATCGTGTCGGCCATTGTTTGGGGTGTGCTTGGCGGTTCGCTCACGGCCGTCGCCGGCCTTGCCTATCTCAACGTTATTGCCCACACGCATCTTTTCGAGACGGGGCGCGAAAGCGCCCTTGCGAGCGGCGAAGAGCTCGCGTGGCTCGCCCTGCTCACCGTTTGTGCCGCGCCGATCTTCGAGGAATTCATCTTCCGCGGGTTGATTTTCGGCGGGCTGCGGCGCTCGCTCGGCCTTGGCGCCTCGGTGCTTGCCAGCGCGGCCATCTTCGCAATCGTACACCCGGCAGCATCGGTGATCCCGGTGTTCGGCCTCGGCATCGGCGCGGCACTCGTTTATGAGCGCACGCGTTACCTTTTGGGGCCGATGGTGGTCCACGGGGTCTACAATGCGGCCATTGTCGGCTATCAGGCGCTATCTTGAGCTGTGCCGATGGCGTGAGGAGCCGCCGCCTCACCCCCCATGAGACCCACGCGAGCAGAGGTGTTGCCATGATCTCAAGTGCACCGACGCTGCACCACAAGCGCCCGTGGTACAGCCCGAAGGCGATCGCACGGTCGATCGCCATTCGCCCCCGCCTCTACTACTCGACCCTCGCCGGCGTGGCGGCGCTGGTGCTTCTTCCCACGAGCTGGCCGGCGAGCCTGCGCGGAGCGCTGGCTTGGGACCTGAGCGCCGCAATCTACCTGGCACTGGCCTTCCGGGTAATGCTCACCTGCACGGGCGAGGTCATCCGCGCCCGGGCCGCGCGCCAAGACGACAGTCGGGTGGTGGTTTTGATCATCATCCTATTGGCGATCACGGTGAGCTTCATCGCCATTGCCGGAGTGCTGACCGATGCCAAGGCCGCATCTTCTAAGCTCCTCCACCTCGGCCTTGCCGCGGCCACGATCCTCTTGTCGTGGACGGTCACGCAGGTGGCCTTCACGCTGCACTATGCCCATGAATACTATCGACCGAGCGGCGGCCCCCACACCTTTGCCGAAGGCCTCGATTTCCGCGGCGACCGCACGCCCGACTACTGGGACTTCTTCTATTTCGCGACCTCGTTCGGAGCCGCCTCCCAAACCTCGGATGTGTCGATCCTGACGAAGCCCCTGCGACGTCTGGCGACACTGCACGCGATCATTTCGTTCTTCTTCAATACGGCCGTGCTCGCGTTGAGCATCAATCTTGCCGCGTCGATGATATGAGGGTGCCAAGATGGACGGGCCGCACGCGGACTACATCACCCATCTGATCGCGACCTACGGCTACATCGCCATCGGGTGCATCATCGCTCTGGAGAGCATGGGTCTGCCATTGCCAGGCGAAAGCGCGTTGGTGGCGGCAGCCCTCTATGCGAGCCATCATCATGACCAAAACATTGCCGGTGTGGTGGCCGCGGCGGCGATCGGCGCCATCGTCGGCGACAACGTGGGCTACTGGATCGGCCGGGAGTTCGGGTACCGACTGTTGTTGCGCTACGGCGCAGCAATTGGTCTGTCGACGAGCAAGATCAAGCTTGGGCAGTACCTGTTCCTGCGCCATGGCGGCAAGGTGGTGTTCTTCGGCCGCTTCGTGGCCGTCCTGCGCGTCCTTGCGGCGCTCCTGGCGGGTGTGAACCGGATGGAATGGCACCGCTTCTTGTTCGCCAACGCCGCGGGCGCCATTCTCTGGGCCGGTGCGGTGGGCTTTGCCGCCTATTGGTTCGGCAGAGCCATCCTCGACGTTGGAAAACCCATCGGCATCGGGCTCGTTGCGATCTGCGCCGCCTTGATCGTGGCCGCCATATGGGTGCTGCGATCGCACGAGGCGGAGTTTGAGGCACGAGCTGAGGCGGCCCTGCCCGGGCCCTTGCGTCCGGTGCATCGGACTGCGCGCGGAACGCGGCGTGAGGAGCCGTCATGAGACGCCACCGCTGGCACCCTCCGAGAGGGTGCACGCGTGCGCGTGCCGATGACGCGCCCAGAAAAGCTGCCAAAAGCTTGCATGCTGCCAGGCGTCTCTGCGCCAGCACGTGATTGCGCGCCTTTGGGCTCACCTATAGAAGAGTTTCAGGCACTGCGCGAACCCGGGTGCCGATGGAGGCCTGTTGCAGGTGGAGGACGGCGACCAACCGATCCGCTATATGGAGCGGACACGGCTCTATTACCGGGCCCTCGGCTACGCAAGCGACTATGTGTGGGCCGCGTTCGATGATGTGCCCTTTCAGCGTCTCGCGCCGCCGCTTGAGCTTGCACGCATCGCCCTCATCACGACCGCAAGTCCTATCGGCTTGGGCAATCGCGACCGCGATGGCGTGAAGCATGTTTGGTCGGCGCCGGTCGTTCCGGTGCCGCCGGCTCTCATGACTGACAATCTTGCCTGGGACAAGGAGACCACCCACACCAACGATCGGGAAAGCTATCTGCCGATCGAGGTTGCCCAGCAGCTGGCCTCAGCGAGGGCATTCGGCGGGTTGACGGACCGCTTTCACGGCGTGCCCACCGAATACAGCCAGCGCAAAACGGCAACGCAGGATGCTCCTGAAATTCTCTTGCGTTTGCGCGAGGATGGAGCCGACGGCGCCATCCTGTGCCCCATATGACCTGTCTGCCACCAAACCGTGAGTTTGGTCGCCCGCCATCTCGAAGCCAACGGCATTGCGACCGTGATCATTGGGTCGGCCCTGGACATCGTCGAACACTGTGGCGTGCCGCGCTTTCTCTTCACTGACTTTCCGCTGGGCAATCCCTGCGGCCACCCCTGGCGTCGTGACATGCAGGCCAGCATCGTGGCGCTGGCGTTGCGATCGCTCGCTGACGCCGCGGGACCAAGGAGCACGATGAGGGCACCCTTTGCGTGGAAGAGAGACCCCGGTTGGCGCGACCGTTACGGTCGCGTCGAGCCAGCTCAACGGGAGCGACTTCTGGCACTGGGTAGGGCGCGCCGCGAACGTCAGGCGGCAGCCCCGCGGGGGAAGTCCTCCGCCGAATGATGCGCGCCGTCTAGCGTCCTGCTGGGCGGTCGCGACGGACACTGCGAGGGAGAGCGCGAGTTGGATATCGCAGTGCAGCGAGACGCTCGCACAGGGCGTGCCTTGGGGCATTGCTGAACGGCACCCCCTAGGGCTTGCCGAGCTCAGCGGCGCCCTGAGCCGCTCATGGTTACGGCGCCCGAACGAGGCGAGAACGAGGGTTATCCGAAATGATTATGCGAGCGCACAAAGCAGGCCTCGTGCGCTCGCATCAAATCCGGCACTGCGTACCGGACTTCGGCCAACGCCCCGCTTGGCGCTATCGCGCCGGGAGGATGGCTGGCCGAGATTAATACAACGGACGAGCCGTTCAACCCTAAGTTCAAGGCGTAGGCTTGGGTGTGGAATATTTGAGACCCATTTCGCAGTTGCACCCGGGCGACCGGAGCTTTCCAACTGGGCTTGCCGATGGGTCCTCGCCGACCTCGACGCGCCAAAGCCCACCTTCGCTCCCCCCAAAAGTGAGCTCGCAGCGGCGACCGGACTGGCTTCCCCGGGCTGGCCTTCTTTGCTTTCATACGATCAAGCCTGGCCTCCGAGCTGGAGGACGGCGCCCAAGGGAGAGGAACGCAAGCTGAATGCGCGGGTTTTAGTCACATGAATAAAGCGTTCGTGCGCGATAACGATGCAGATCGGGCAAGCAATGCGCTTCCCGATCGGCCCATTCCGCCTGGCCCCAATCTGGTGACACCCGAGGGGCTCGCGCAGTTGGATGCGATTTTGGCGGCCACCGAGGAACAGCATAGGGTCGCCGTGAAAGTGGAAGACCCCAACGAGATCGCGCGGACGGAGAGGGACCTGCGCTATTGGACGGCCCAACGCGCAACTGCGCAACCTGTGGAGCCTTCCCGTTACGGCGATGTGGTGGAATTCGGCTGCACGGTAAGATTGAAGAGGGACGACGGCCAGGAGCGCACCTATCGCATCGTCGGTGTGGACGAGGCTGATCCTTCGCACGGTACCTTGTCCCACATCTCGCCCCTTGCAAAGGCGCTGTTGGGCAAGAGCAAAGGCGATACCGTCGCCATCGGCGCAACCGAGGCAGAGATCCTGGCGATCCAGTAAATTCCCGTCCTATCGGCCAGCCCTCGGATGGGCCGCCGCATGGGCCATAGTGGTCTCAAGCAAGTGCAGGCGGCGGCGTGGTCTCCGCGATCTCGCGCCAGCGCCCACAGGCGACCACATGCTCCCGCTCCTCCCCGTGCTCTTGGGCGTGCTGGTGTTGGCCGATTGGCTCCAAAGCCGGCAGGCTTTGCGCGCAGCTCGGCGCTGCGTGCCGACAGCGCATCCGGAACGCGCAGCCCGACGGCAGGCTGCGCGGGTTTGGCGGCTCGCCCTCGAGCAGCCGGTCGCGCCGATGCCGTCCGTCCGCCGCGAGCCGTGGCGCCGCTGCCAGCAATGCGCGCGTGTAGGGGTGGCTTGGCTTGGCAAAGATCGCGGACGTGGGCCCGCATTCAACGATGCGTCCGAGGTACATGACGGCGATGCGATCGCACATGCGCTTGATCACGGAGAGGTCGTGCGAGATCAGCAGGTACGTCAATCCAAGCTGCGCCTTGAGATCGGCGATGAGGCTCAGCACGGTCGCCTGAACAGAGAGGTCGAGGCCGGCGGTGGGCTCATCGAGGATGACGATGCGCGGCTGCAAGAGCAGGATCCGCGCCAGGACAACCCGGCGCAGCTGACCGCCTGAGAGCTCATGCACATAGCGCGACTTGAACGACCGATCGAGCCCGACGGCCGAGAGCATGGCTTCGACCTTACCGCGGCGCTCTTTGGCGTCGTCTCGACCGTGGATGACCAATCCCTCCTCGAGGGTGCGGCCAACGTTCCACCAAGGATCGAGCGCGGCACCGGCATCCTGGTGCACGTATTGAATGGCGCGCCGCTTGCGCCGCGCGATGGCGGGCGCGAGGCCACTCACGTCAGTGCCGTCGAGCTCGATCTTGCCAGAATATTCGCGCTGGATGCCAAGGAGCGTGCGCCCGAGCGTGGTCTTACCGCAGCCAGACTCACCGACGAGGCCCAGGGTTTCTCCTGGCCGCAGGGACATGGAAACGCCCGCCACCGCCTGCACCGGCAAGACCGCTGGCCTTAGCCACCGCCGTTTGCCCCCGAGCCGAACCACGAGGTCTCGAGCCTCAAGCGCCGGCCCAAGTTTGCCTGGCACGCCCGCGGTCATGTCCGCTCCCTCTGCCGCTCGTCGGCAAGCCTGCAGCTAACGAAACGTCCGGGCGCCTCTCTGACGAGCCGTGGGGTGCGTCGGCTGCATTGCGCCTGGGCATAGCTGCAGCGAGGGCTAAAGCGGCAGCCCGATGGCGGCGCCAGGGGTGAGGGAACAAGACCCTGGATGCCGAGGAGCGCCCCGGAGCGGTCGGGATGGCAGGCAAGCAGCGCCTGCGTGTAGGGATGTTGCGGATCCGCTAGCACCTCATTGGTGCGCCCGGTCTCCACGGTCTGCCCTGCGTACATCACGGTGACGGCGTCGCAAAGCTCCGCCACGACGCCGAGGTCGTGCGTCACGAACAGCATGGCGATACCGAATTCCTCCGTGAGCGACCGCAAAAGTGTGAGGATTTGCAGCTGGGTCGTCACGTCAAGCGCCGTGGTAGGTTCGTCGGCCACGACCAGTGCCGGACTGCAGGCGAGTGCGCCGGCGATCATGAGGCGCTGACGTTGACCGCCTGAGAACTGGTGCGGGTAGCGCTCGAGCACCAACTCCGGCTCCGGGATCTGGACGCGCCGCAGGAGCGACAGGACGCGGCGCCGCCGATCGGATTCGCTGCGCAGATCAGGCGGAGCGTGCCAGCGCAGCATCGACAGCAGCTGTGCGCCGATTTTGAACACCGGATTGAGTGCGAGATAAGGGTCTTGCGGAATGAAACCAATGCGGCGGCCGCGCAAACGCCGCGTCATCTCGCGATCAGGGAGCTTTAGAAGATCTTCACCCTCGAACCGGATCTCGCCGCTCTCGAGCACGGCGCGGTTGGGCATGATGCCGAGCACGGCACGGGCGAGCGTGGACTTACCGCAGCCCGATTCGCCCACGACTCCCAGGATGTGGCCGCGCGGCAATTGCAATTCCACATGATCGAGGATCTGTGCCAGACCTTCGTCCGTTCGGACCGACAGACGCAGGCTCTTCACCTCCAGCAGCGGATCGCCGCTCATCGCGAGCGCCTCAGCCGCGGATCGACGATGTCCCTCAGCCCGTCGCCCAGAAGGTTGAACCCGAGCACGGTGATGAAAATGGCAAGCCCTGGGAACGTCGAGAACCACCAGGCGTCCGGCAGGTATTGCCGGCTTTCCGCGATCGCCAATCCCCAATCGGGGTCGGGCGGTGTCGCGCCCATGCCGAGGAAGCCCAACACGGCGGCGACCAGGATGGTGAAACCCATACCGATGGTGGCGCGTACGATGATGGGAGAGATAGCGTTGGGCAGGATGTGCAGGAAGAGGATGCGCGCTCCGCCGGCGCCGATGCATTGCAAGGCGTCGATGAACAGCGAGACCTTGAGCCGGCGTGCTTCGCCATAGACGATGCGGGTGAAGAATGGCCAATAGGTGAGCGTCAGTGCCAGCATTGCGCTCTGCAGGCTCGGGCCCATCAGCTGGGCCAGCGCCAGCGCCAAGATCAGCTGTGGCACCGCAAGAAAAATATCAGTGACGCGCATGATCGCTTCCGGTAACCAGCCTGGATAGTAGCCGGCGATCAAGCCCAGCGGCACACCGATGAGCATCGCCGTCCCGACCACCATCAGAGCGATCGTCAGTGCGCCTCGGGTGCCCAGAATGACCCGGGAGAGAATATCGCGTCCCAGATTGTCGGTGCCGAAGGGATGCTCGAAGCTCGGCGGTTTCAATCGCGTCAGAAGGTGGGAGGCCGCGACGTCGCCGGGGTAGGGAGCCAACAGGGGTGCCAACACCGCGATGATCATGGCGATCAGGACGATGCTGGCGCCGAGCACCGCGACTTTGTCCCTGGAGAACTTTGCCAGGATGAGCATGGCGCTCAATCCTCCTCGCGCAAGCGCGGATCGATCAGGCCATGCACGACGTCGACGATGATGTTGACGAGGGCATATATGACCCCGATCAGCAGCGTAACCGCCAACATCACCTTGTAGTCGGCGGTGAGGATGGCCTGCACCGTATAAAAGCCGATGCCCGGCCAATCGAAGATCGTCTCCACCACCACTGCGCCTGCCACCAGTCCGCCGAACAACAAGCCGATCTGAGTGATGGCGGCCACCACCGAGTTGCGCAGCACAAATTTCCAGATCAGCACCCGCTGAGGGAAGCCTTGTGCGCGTTCGTAGGTGACGAAGTCCTTCTGCAGGGTGTCGAGCACTCCGGCGCGGGTGAAGCGGGTAATGGTGGCAAGCCCGCCTAGCGAGAGTGTGAAGGCCGGCAAAATGAGATGCGACAAAGCGTTGCCGAAAGCATCCCACCGACCCGTCGCCAGGCTATCGAGGAGATAAAAGCCCGTCAGCGTCGGCGGCGGCGTGAGGCCAGGGCTCAGGCGGCCTCTAAGCGGCAACCAATCCAGTTGCATGGCAAACAGCAACTGCAGTTCGATGGCGAACCAGAATGTCGCGACGGCGATGCCGCCGACCGAGAGGATACGCAGGAGCATATCCGGCCAGCGATTGTGATAGACCGCGGCCATGGTGCCAAGGGGAATGCCAAGCAGGGTCGCAAACAGCAGGCTCGAGATGGTGAGCTCCAAGGTGGCGGGAAGACGCTCTTTGATATCGAGGGCGACGGGACGGCGCGAATAGGCGCTCTCACCGAAGTCGAGCCGCGCGACCTGACCCAGGTAGACGGCAAACTGGACGTAGAGGGGTTGATCGAGGCCATACTGGCGGCGGATCTCCGCGACCTGGGCGGGAGTGGCATTCTCGCCCGCAAGGGCTGCTGCTGGGTCGGCTGGCACCACCCGGATCAGGAAGAAGGTGAAAATCAAGAGACCGAGAAGCGACGGGATCACCAACAGGAGGCGGCGTAAGATGAAGCCCAGCATGGAAATCCCAGCTTCTGTCGCTTGCTGCCAGCCCTGGCGCGGCCTTGCCGCCTGCTTCCCACGGCTGGCCTCACGCCTCTTGGCTCTGGCCCTGACCAGCGCGAGCCTGCGTCGGCCCGCTTGCCGGCCTTAATCTCAGCCGAGCCGGCCGCCGTCTCAGGGTTGCAGCTCAACCCA
>JAMXLN010000380.1 GCA_024281145.1 Hyphomicrobiaceae bacterium
AAGTCCTGGAGCAGGCCGTCCAAGCCACGCGCAGCCTCGAGGACGACAAGCTCGCCGACTACATCCGCAAAACGACGTTCAAGACCGTGCTCGGCGACGTCAAGTTTGGCAAGGGCGGCGAGTGGGCTGAGCCGCGCGTGCTGCAGGTGCAGTTCCAGAACGTCAAAGGTAACGATCCCATGCAGTTCAAGGATGTGTCGACCCAGGTCGTGGTCTCGCCGCCGGCCTACCAGTCCGGCAAGGTCGTCTATCCCTACGAGAATGCGAAGTAATCACCGCTGATACGCGCGTTCCGGTGCGAGCATCCCGTTGCATGCGTTGATCGCGAGCGAGGCAACAGACGAGGAAAGCGGCATGCAAGGCCTGTACCTGGAGGAGTTCGACGTCGGGCGCAAATTCGAGCACGCGCTGCGCCGCACGGTGACGGAGATGGATAACACGCTCTTTACGTGCCTCACCCACAACCCCCAGCCGTTGCACATCGATCACGAGTTCGCCCGCCAAAGCGAGTGGGGCAAACCGCTGGTCAACAGCATCTTCACGCTCGGGTTGATGATCGGCGTGTCCGTCAACGACACCACCATCGGCACCACCGTCGGCAACCTGGGCATGACCGACGTCAGGTTTCCCAAGCCCGTCTTCCACGGCGACACGCTCAACTTCACGACGGAGGTGTTGACGCGGCGCGAGAGCCGTTCGCGCGGCGATGTCGGTATCGTCGAGTTTCTGCATAAGGCCTTCAACCAACGCGGTGAGCTGGTGGCCGAATGCAAGCGCCAGGCCATGATGCGCAAACGGCCGAAGGCTTAAGCCCCATGCGCTCCTTACTGTTCATTCCCGGCGATGACGAAAAGAAGCTCGCCAAGGGCGTCGGTTGTGGTGCCGATGCGCTGATCCTCGATCTTGAAGACGCGGTGAGCGCAGCGCGCAAGACGGCGGCGCGTGCGATCACCGCCCAATACGTCGCCGCTACCCGAGCGCTCACGACGCGGCCGCTGCTCTATGTGCGCGTCAACGCACTCCAGACACCCTATTGGGAGGACGACCTGGCGGGCATCATGGCGAGCCGTCCGGATGGCCTGCTGCTGCCCAAAGCCTGCTCGGGCGGCGACGTACACACCCTATCGATCGCCCTCAACCACGCCGAGGAGCGCGCCGGCGTGGACAGGGGGGCCACACGCATCATCGCGATCGCGACCGAGGTGCCGGTCTCGCTCCTGCAAATGCACAGCTACGTCGGATCGAGTTCGCGTCTGGAGGGTCTTTCCTGGGGCGCGGAGGACCTGTCCGGCGTGCTTGGCGCCAAGCACAACCGCGAGACCGACGGCACCTGGACATCACCCTATCAGCTGGCGCGCAACCTGTGCCTGTTCACGGCCGCGGCTGCCAACGCGCAACCGATCGATACGGTGTTCGTCGACTTGCGCGACACGGCCGGGTTGCGCGTCGAGACGCAGCTTGCTGCGCGCGACGGCTTCACCGCCAAGATGGCCATTCATCCCGCTCAGGTCCCCGTCATCAACGAGCTCTTCACGCCAACGGCAGAGGAAATCGGCTTGGCCCAAGAGATCGTGCAGCTCTTCGCCCAGAACCCTGGTGCCGGTGTGCTGGCGCATCGGGGCCAGATGGTCGATCGCGCCCACGTCGTTCGTGCCGAGCGCATTCTGGTGCGCGCCAAGTCGGCAATCACGTCGCAAACACCGGGGTGAGGCCTCACCCCGGCGAAGGGCCGAAGACGAGGGCGGCATTGAGGCCGCTGAAGCTGAACGAGTTCGACATGGCATAGGTCAGCGCTCTGGGGCGACCGATATTGGGCGTGTAGTCGAGGTCGCACGCGGAACACACCTGCTCGAGGCCCAGGGTCGGCGGCACCCAGCCCTCCTCGATGGCCTTGACGCAGACGACGGCTTCGATGGCGCTGCCCGCCCCGAGCGGATGGCCATACATGGACTTGGTCGAGGACACCGCAAGCTCGCCAGCGTGCGCGCCAAACGTGCGCTTGATCGCGGCCGTCTCGACGCGATCGTTGCTGGCGATGCCCGTGCCGTGGGCGTTGATGTAATCGATGTCACAGGACGCCAGCTGCGCATCCTCGAGCGCCAGCCGCATGGCCTCCGCGGCGCTGGTCAGGTCGGGCGCGAGCATATCCGTGCCGTCAGATGTCGAGCCGATCCCGCAGAGCTCGGCCAGGATCTTGGCGCCGCGCGCCTTGGCATGGTGGATGGCCTCGAGGACGAGAATGCCCGCGCCCTCGCCCAGCACCGTGCCATTGCCCTTCGTCGCAAACGGAAAGATGCCGTCCGGCGACAAAAGCCCCGTCGCCTGCCACGCGCGCATCGTGCCGTAAGTATGCGGGCTCTCGCCGGCGCCGACGATGGCCACATCGACGACCCCATGGCGGATGAGGTCGCGGCCAAGGCCGATGGCGTGCGCCCCCGACGCGCAAGAGCCGCAGGCGGCGAAGGTTGGCCCTCTGACGCCGTATTCGATGCCGACGTGCGCGGCCGCCGAGGAGCCGATGAAGCGCACCAGCGTCAAGGGATGGGTGGACGGCTGTTTCAGCTCGAAGATGTGGCGGTAGGCGATCTCCAGATTGATAATCCCTGCTTCGGCCGAACCAATGATGCAGGCGGCACGACGGGGCTCCGCGAAGGGCACACTAAGCCCAGCCTGCGCAATGGCCTCGCTCGCCGCCGCCGCGGCAAATAGGCTGTAGCGGTCGGCAAACAGGATGAGCTTGTCGCGCTTGAAGTGTTTGAGGCGGGCACGATAGTCGAAGGCCTTAATCTGGGCGGCGATGGGCACGCCAAGATCGAAATTTTCGATCTGCTTTGCGGTGAGGAAGTGGGGATCGTTCTGGTAAAAGCGCTCAATCGGCGCCACACCGCATCGGCCCTGCCTCATCGCCTCCCAGAAATCGGCGACGCTGTGACCGATCGGGGTCACGGCGCCCATTCCTGTCACGACCACACGTCGGCTCGTACCGCCGTCCGCCATCTGATGTTGCTTCCGCAACGCGAATGCGACGTATCCCAAATGCGGAGCGTAGAAAACCGCAATGCCCTGAGGCAAGGCGATGCGAAGGACATGGCAAATTTTGCGTGTACGTTGGCGCGGTCGTCGGGCGCAGAACCATCATCATTGGTCGGAGGATCTTGCGGGCATCCAATCCCCCGCAGCATCGCGCGGGGGATTGCGCGCGTGGCAGACGTTGCCTCGCGAGGGCGAAACTACTCGGCGGCCTTGACGCCCAGCTTGGCCATGGCCTCCTCAACCGACGGGCGGTCGATGGCAAAAATCGATTGCGGGTTCACCACCGAGTAGTCCATGTAGCCAAGACGGCCAATGGGCTGCATGGCGCCGGTGTCCACCATGCCGTCCTTGACAAAGCGATCATCAATAAAGACGCCCACCACCTGACCGAACACGACCCAGTTTCGGCTCGCGCCGCCTTCCGTGAGCGGCGGCAGCTCTACCGTCTTCCAGAATTTGCATTCGAGCGCGGCGGGGCTCTCCTTGACGCGCGGAGCCCTCACCAACCGGCCGGGGACAGCGGTCAGCTCACCGATCGGGAATTCGTCCACTCCATAAGGCACGGAGGCGGATGTCATGTTCATGTTGAAGCGCAGGTCCCAGGTGGCGAGCGAGCACGTAAACTCGCCGGTCTCCTCGGCGTTCTTGAGCGAATCTTTGCGCCCCGACGAGCTGAACATGACGAAATGTGGCTTCTCGCCCACGGCATTGAAGAAGCTGTAGGGCCCGATGTTGCAGATGCCATCCCGGCTCACAGTGGCGATCCAGCCGATCGGCCGCGGCCCGACGATGGCTTTGAAGGGATCGTGCCTGAGGCCGTGCTGGTTCTCGTTCGTGTCGTAAAACACTTGGGTAAGCTCCCTGTGGCTGTTGGTCGTCACCCGGTCCAGCGGGTGATGATCTTGGCGAGCTGCGGACGGTCGCGATCGGGCTGGGTCTCTTTGGCAGTGCCAATGTAGACGAAGCCCGCCATGCGCTCGTTGGCGGCGAGCCGCAGCGCGGCGCGCACCGCGGGGCTGTAGGAGTACCACTCCGTAATCCAGCAGGTGGCAAAGCCCAGCGCATTGGCCGCAAGGCACATGTTGAAACACGCAGCCCCGCACGAGAGCACCTGCTCCCATTCGGGCGCCGCGGGATTGGGCGTCACGCGCGAGATGACCGCCACCACCGTCGGCGCCCTCAAAAATCGGGTGCGCTCGGTCTCGAGCCGAGCGGCCGAGGGGGTGTTCTTGTCCTCGGCAAGACAGGCCTTGAGGAGCACGCGGCCGAAGAGGGCGCGCCCATCGCCTTCAAACACGATGAAGCGCCAAGGCTCGAGCTTCTTGTGGTCGGGCACTCGGGCCGCCACGGTCAAGATGGTCTCAAGCTGTTGTGGGCTGGGTCCGGGCTCGCCCAGCATGGCCGCCTTCGCCGACCGGCGCCGCAACAGCAGCTCAAGCGTCTCCTGCTTCACCTGGCTCATGGGGTAGAGCTCATGGATTTGTCGTGCAGTTGGGCTTCGTCTCGCGGCCGGGGTTAGACCTGCAAGGCCGGCCCGCAAAGTCCTCGCTAAACCACATCTGCCGCGAGTACAATGGGGTTGGGCTTCGGCGCAAGGGCGCGCAAGGGGGCATCGACCGTGTGGAGCGGCCATGGGCAATGACCTGCGGGCCCGAAATCGTGGGGGTTGGACTGGCGCCTGGAGCTGGCTCGTCGCGGCCAGCCTGGCGCACCTCTGGCTCGGTGGCGTGGAGGCCGCGCGGGCCCAAGAACCGGCTTCGGTGATCGTGGTCTTTGACGGCTCGGGCTCCATGGCCGGCAACATCGAGGGCGTGCGCGCCAGCAAGATCGTCCTGGCGCGCGAGGCGCTCCGGCGGGCACTCGGCAAGCTCGCACCACAAACGCGCGTGGGTCTGACCGTCTTCGGCCATCGGCGCGGCGACTGCGGTGATGTTGAACTGCTGCGCCCCCTGGAGCCGCTCGATGTGGCGCGCTTTGGCGACGCCCTCGACAAGGTGAACCCGCGCGGCCGGGGCCCCGTGACGACGGCCTTGCGCGAAGCCGCCAAGTCGCTTCCGGCGGGCTCTGGCAAGCGCAGCCTCGTTCTCATCCACGATGACGCCGACAACTGCCAACAAAACGTGTGTGCGGCCGCGGAGGAGCTGCGCCGCGCCGGCATCGTGGTTGAGGTGGTCGGACTGGGTCTGAAGCCAGCCGACGCCGCGGCGATGGCCTGTCTGCCGCAGGCGACGGGCGGGCGCTTCTTCAATGCGCGCACCGCCGAGCAGATCGCCGCCAACCTGGAGGAGGCGCTGCGCCTCACGGGGAGCGAAGGTGAAGGCATCGACCGCGCAACAACGGCAGCGCTTGCGACGCCACAGTCGGCACCTCCGCCAGCTGCGGTTCCAGCCGAGGGGCCATCGGCCCTCTATTTGCGTGCGCTGCTCGTGCCTGGAACCGAGCCCATCGGCCTGCCGCTCGACTGGACGGTCTTCAGCGAGCGAGCTGGAGGGACGGTCCTGTTCGAGGGGCGGGCGCTCAACCCGCAGGTCCCCGCCAAGCCCGGGCACTATGTGGTCGAGGTGCGCGACGGTGCCGTTGCGGCGCGCCAGGAAATCGATTTGGTCGATCGGCCCACGGCCGTCAACGTCGTCCTCAACGCCGGCACGCTGCAGGTGAAGGCGCAGGCGCAGAAGAGCGGTGCGCCCCTGGGCGACGCCATCGTTTGGGTGAGCGAGGCGGGTCAGACCACGGACGGCAGAAGGCAGAGCGCACCGCTTGCTATGTTCAGAGGTGGCGAGGGCCTTCTCCTGCTGCCGGCCGGCCGCTACCTCGTGCACGTCGAGCAAGGCTTGGTGCGTGCCGAGCGCTCCGTCGTCGTTCCACCAGGGAGCGCCGGTCGCATCGACATTGCCCTCAATGCAGCGCGCCTGCTGTTGTCCGCCACAGGCCAGGACGCCGCGGGTGCCGGCGAGGTCGTCGTCTTCGCTGTCGTGGAGGATGATCCCGACGCGCCGAAAGGCCGCCGCGAGGTCGTCAGGTCCACCGGCCGGCAGGCCGACTTCGTCGTCCCTCCCGGCACCTACTACGTGGTCGCACGGGCCGGCAGCGTGGAGGCGCGCGAGCGTCTGGCCGTCGGCCCCGGCGACGTGGTGCGGCGCACGCTCACTCTTGCCGCCGCCCGCCTGTCGCTTGCCACCAAGGTTGCCGGCGCCGGATGGGGAGCCGACGAGCTCGTCTCCTACCGCGTCGAGCGCCTCGACAGCGCCACACCTGAGGTGATTGTGACGAGCCGGCCCACCCCGGTGCTCTCGCTGATGAGTGGCCGCTATCGGGTGGTGAGCCGGTTGGGTACCGTCAACGCGCGCGCGGTGCGCGACGTGGAGGTGCGCGCCGGACAGCCCCAGCAGCTCCTGCTGGAGCCGCAAGCTGCGGCCCTCAAATTGCGCCTCGTCGCTGGCGGCACTCCCGTGTTGGCCGATGTCTTGTGGGACGTGCGCGAGGAGGCCGGCGCCCCGGTGTGGTCCACGGGACAGCCCGAGCCGTCCCTGGTCCTCCAGGCCGGGCGCTATGTGGTCCGCGCCGAGACCCGGGAAAAGCGCGTCGAGCGCACCGTCGAGCTGCGCTCCGGCGACTCGCGCGTCCTGGAGATCACGGTCGATTGATGCCTGATGGTGCCGCACATGGCTCAAGCGACGGCGCCCGCGCGTTGCGCGTTGCGCGTTGCGCGTTGCGCGTTGCGCGCGGAGCGCGGAGGGCTGCGGGCCGCCTTGATTTTGCTTCAGTGCCTGCCGACCCTGTGGCGCGCGTTGGGCGCGATTCGGACAAGGTGAGGGAACGGCCATGGCCAACCGCCAGCGGCCCCGTTTGGCATTGACCACCGCGCTGTTGAGCGCTCTCTTGGCCGCGGGTCCGACGGCGGCGCAACAGGTGGAGCGCGCACCCTGGCAGGCCCAGACCAACTCGATCCCACCCGCAGCCCCGCCGGCACCCGAACGCGGGCCGGCCGCGGTTCCGCCCAACACCACGATCGTGCCGCGCTCAGCACCCGAGGCCAAGTCACCCGCCGCCGGCGGAGCCGGACAGGTCTCGCTCGTGGCGGTCCTCACTCAGGACGGGCAGAACATCGACCAGGGCCTCGTGTGGCGCATCTTTCGCGATAAGCCGGGCCCGGACGGGAAACTGAAGCTCCTCTCCGCGCATCGCGAGGCGACCCCGACAGTGCAATTGGAGGCCGGCAGCTACGTTGTGAACGTTGCCTTCGGCCGCGCCAACCTGACACGGCGCATTGCCGTTTCGGGCGAACGTCCCATGCAGGAGCGGTTCGTCCTCAATGCCGGCGGGTTGCGACTTTCCCCGGCGCTCGCCAATGGCGAGCCCGCCAATGAAAAGGCGGTTAGCTACGACATCTATTCCGACGAGCGCGACCAATACGGGCAGCGCACCAAGGTGATGAGCGGGGCCAAGCCTGGGCTCGTGATCCGCCTCAATGCCGGCATCTACAGCGTCGTTGGAACGTACGGGGATGCCAATGCCATTGCGCGCTCGGACGTCACCGTCGAGGCTGGCAAGCTCACGGAGGCGACGCTCACGCACGCGGCCGGCAAGGTGACTTTCAGGCTCGTCGCGCGCACCGGCGGGGATGCCATCGCCGATACGCAGTGGAACATTGCCAACGCCCAGGGCGAGGTGGTGAAGGAGAGCGTCGGCGCCCTGCCCACGCACGTTTTTGCTCCGGGCACCTATACGGTGAGCGCAAGGAACGCCGGTGAGGTGTTCCAGCGCACGTTCAC
>JAMXLN010000381.1 GCA_024281145.1 Hyphomicrobiaceae bacterium
GCTCAGTCCAAGCCCGCTCCCGGGACGCGAGCGGCTCTTCTCAAGGCGCACAAAGCGCTGCAGCGCGCGTTCGCGGTCCTGGGGCGCCACGCCGGGGCCCCGATCGGCAACGCTGATCTCGATGGCATCGCCCACGCGCGTCATGGCGAGGGCGATCGTTGGACGGGCAGCGCCGTCGGCGCGCGGGCGGCGCTCATCGCCCGAATACTTGATGGCGTTGTCGACGAGGTTGGCGACTGCCTGGCTCACAAGCTCGCGATTGACGACCAATCGCAAGCCTCTGGCAACGGAGGTCTCAAGCGTCAATCCGGCCTCCTCGGCGACCGGCTCGTAGAGCTCGGCGACGTCGGCAACGATCGATGCGGGATCAACCGGCCCCATGCTTTCGGCCACGGCACCCGCCTCGAGGCGAGCGATGAGCAACAGGGAATTGAACGTCTTGATGAGTTCGTCGGCCTCCTCGATGGTCTTGACCAAGCCATCGCGATAGCAGGCAGCCCCATTGGGCTGGGCGAGTGCTGCCTCGGCGCGGTTGCGCAGCCGGGTGAGCGGGGTCTTGAGGTCATGCGCGATGTTGTCGGACACTTCGCGCAGCGCGCCGATCAGCTCTTCGATGCGCGCCAGCATGCCATTGAGGTTCTCAGACAGGCGATCGAGCTCGTCGCCGGAGCCATTGAGCGGAATGCGCTTGGAAAGATCGCCGGCCATGATGGTGCGGCTGGCGTCGGTAATCGTCTCGATGCGCCGCAACACGCTGCGGCTGACGGCGAGGCCGGCGCCGATCCCGAGCATGGAGAGCAGGGCGATGCTCCACAGGCCCAGCTGGCCCATGCTGGCAGCAAAGCGGTGCAAGTCTTCGATGTCGCGACCGACGATGAGCATCAAGCCGCCAGGCACCGCAACGGGCACACCGACGGCAAGCCGTGACACCTTAGCCCCGTCAGGCCCCGGTCGCGCATAGGAGAAGATGCTGCCCCGCGCACTCCCATCGATTTCCGCCGGCACGCGGTCGAGATTGCCGGCGACCTTGCGTCCGGTGGCATCGATCAGCATGTAGAGGCTGGAGCCCGGCTGGCTCGAACGCTGCGCCACGACGGCGGCCAGACGCTCCGCGCCGCCGGCCTGGAACTGCTCGCGCAGCCCGGTGATCTCTGCTTCCAGCGTCTCGACCACCTTGTTGGTGAGAAGGTCGTTGGCGCGCCAGGCTATGAAGCCCACGATCAACGCCGCCGCGGCCACGAACGCGCCCATATAGGCAAGCGTCAGGCGGAACGGCGTCGAGCTGAGCAGCCTAATCAGCGCCGTCACGGATCATGTATCCGGCCCCGCGCACGGTGTGCAGCAGAGGTTTGGCGAAGTTCTTATCGATCTTGCTTCTCAGCCGCGAGATGTGCACGTCGATGACATTGGTCTGCGGGTCGAAGTGGTAATCCCACACGTTCTCGAGCAGCATGGTCCGCGTCACCACTTGGCCAGCGTGCTTCATGAGGTATTCAAGCAGGCGGAACTCGCGCGGCTGCAGCAGGATCGGCTCGCCGGCACGCGTCACCTTGTGGGAAAGGCGGTCGAGCGAGAGGTCGCCGACGCTATATCGGGTGGCCTGCTCCTCGGGGGCGGGACGACGTGCCAGCGCCTCGATGCGGGCGAGCAACTCGGTGTAGGCATAGGGCTTGGTGAGGTAATCGTCGCCGCCGGCGCGCAATCCCCTGACGCGGTCGTCCACCTCGCCCAGCGCCGACAGGATGAGGACGGGGGTGCGTGCTCCCTCGGCCCGCAGCGTCTGCACCACCGACAAGCCGTCGCGTCTTGGCAGCATGCGGTCGACGATGAGCACGTCATAGCCGCCCTCGCGCGCCATCAAGAGGCCGGCCTCGCCGTCCCCGGCGACATCGGCGGTATGTCCACTCTCGCGCAAGGATCGTTGCAGGAAGTGCGCCGTCTCACGGTCGTCTTCGATCACGAGCACACGCATGGGACGTGCCGCCGGTTGTCCTTGGGATGTTTGCGGACCAGGTGGGTCAAGTACGGATGTACGCACGCGAGTTACCCCACACAATAGATGCGGCGGGGCGACCGGTCCCAAACCCTGAACAGGCCGCCTTGCCGCCGCTTGCCAGGTTGCTACCTACTTAGATGGCCAAGCGTCAGCTTTTCTTCAACTGCACGGCAACAAAGCGCGTCTGTTCACCTGACTTGACGCGCACCAGCACGGCCTTGCGGCCGAGTTTGGCGGCTTCTTTGATGCCATTGGCGAGGTCTTCCGGGTTCTTCACGGCAAGACCCCCAACCTCAAGGATCACGTCGCCGGTCTTGATGCCCTTCTGGGCGGCATCGGAGCTGTTGTCGACGTCGGTGACGATGACGCCGTCCTTGTTGGCGCCGCTGCCGGGAGCGACGGTCAGGCCGAGTTGATCCATTTCGGTTCCCTGGGGCTGTTGCGGTGTGGGTTCGCCGCTCTCCACGCGCGCCAGCTCCTTGCCTGAGGGGAACTTACCGAGCTTGATCGCCAGCGTTTGTTCCTTCTGGCCGCGCAGGATGCGTACATCCACCTTGGTGTTTGGAGAGAAACCGGCAATTTGCCGAGCGAGGTCGCGGCTGTCGGCCACCGTGTTGCCGTTAACCGACAAAATGGCATCGCCGTTCTTGAGACCTGCATCGGCCGCCGGTCCGGCCGTGGTGACCTCCGTCACGAGCGCACCTTTCGGCTCGCTGAGCCCCAGGCTCGCCGCCGTGTCCTCATCGATGTTCTGGATCTTCACGCCAAGCCAACCGCGATTGACGGAGCCGGAGTTTTTGAGCTGCATCACCACGTCCGCGGCCGTCTTGGCCGGGATCGCAAAGGCGATCCCAACATTGCCGCCGGAGGGGCTGTAGATGGCGGTGTTGACGCCCACCACATCGCCGTCGAGGTTGAAGGTTGGCCCACCGGAATTGCCGCGGTTCACCGCCGCATCGATCTGCATGTAGTCGTATGGGCCCGAGCCGATGTCGCGGCCCTGTGCGGAGACGATGCCGGCCGTCACGGTACCGCCGAGACCGAACGGGTTACCGACCGCGATCACCCAGTCGCCCACGCGCGGAGTGTTGTCGGCGAATTTCACGTAAGGGAAGGGCGTCGACGACTTGATCTTCAGGAGGGCGATGTCCGTCCGCGTGTCGGTGCCGATGAGCTCGGCGTCGTACTTGGTGTCCTTATCGAAGCTCACCTGAATCTTGCCGCCGCCGTCGATGACGTGATTGTTGGTCACGAGGTAGCCGTCGGGTGAGATGACAAAGCCAGAGCCCTGGGCCTGACTGGGCCGCGGCAAGCTCGGGCCGTCGCGCCACTCCTTGGGCAGATTCTTAAAAAACTCGTTGAGCGGATGATCGTCGGGAAGGCCCGGGAAGAGATCGCGCGGGGCGCTTTTGCCCTTCGGGAGCTGGGCGGTCTTGGGCTGGCCGCCGTTCGTCACGTAAATGCTGGCGACCGCCGGTTTGACGCGGTCGACGATGTCGGCGAAGGAGGCCGGCGCACGGCCTGGGACTTGGAACGAGGCGTCGGGCTTCTGTTGCGCGTACACAGTGGATGGCGGAAGCCCGAGCCCGACCACACCGGCCAGCGCCAGACCGACCAGCGCCGACGCGGAGGCGAGACGGCGCGCGTTGGCGCGCGACGTGCTGTGGCAAGGGAGTGAGCGATCCATCCGATTGACCTCGCGAATGAGAATGGGCACGGGGTGTGCGCCTAGGCGCTCTGCTTATAGGCGGGACGCCCTTACGGCGCCCTTTCGGTCGCATTAAAAGTTGGTAATAATTTCCTGTGGCAAGATCGCACTGGGGGGTGGGGAAAATTGGCCCGAACAGAAGACGGCCCCGAGAAGATGGCCCCGAGAAGATAGCCAGGGAAAATGATCGCCAGGGAAAAGATTGCCAAAGAGACGATGACCAGGGAGATGATGGCCAGGAAGATGATGGCCAGGATGGCCGGAGTGCGGAGGGTGGGCGGGAGGATGACCGGGGTGATGACGCCAAGGACGTCGCGCGGGGCCGGGGCCAAGGCAGCCCTGCTCGCGGCCGTGCTGGCCGCAACGGCCACAACCCCTGCACGCCCCTGGCAGATGGCGCCCGCGGAACGCAATCCGCAGGCATTTCCGATCGCCGTCTTCGGCAGCGACGAGCGCTCGCCGATGCCCGCCAAATACAAGGAAATCCAGGAGAAGATCGGCATCTTCTTCAACGCGCGCCGCCGCACGGTGTGTACCGCCTTCTGCGTCGCCCGCGATGTCGTGGTCACGGCGGGCCATTGCCTGCTTGGCACCGGCGCAGAACAGCCGGCCCGCTTCGCCGACTTCTGGTTCGTGCGCCACTTCGAAGCCGCGCGCGAACAGTCCCGCGTTGCCGGCTTTGGCAACGGAACAGCCACACAGCACGTGCTGCTGGGCTCCCAACACCTGTCCATCCATCCGCCGATCGACGCCACCCGGGACTGGGCCCTGGTACGCCTGGCGAAGCCCGTGTGTTCTAAGGGCGTACTGCCGGTACGCGTGCTGCCCATCGATGCGATCCTGACCGAGGCTGGGGCCCAGCACGTGTTCCAGGTCGCCTACCATCGCGATTACCTGCCGTGGCGGCTCGCCTACTCGCGCCCCTGCGCGGTTGGGCGCAGCTTCGAGGCGGCGGGGTGGCGACAGATCGAGCGCGACTTTGTCGAACCCGAGGCGCTCATCCTGCACACCTGCGACACGGGCGGCGGCTCGTCGGGCTCACCGATCCTGCTCGACACGCCCGAGGGGCCGCAAGTCATTGGCATCAATGTTGGCACCTATGAGCAGGCCAAGGTGCTGATGCAGGACGGGCAGGTGAAGAAACGGCTCAAGGCCAACACCATCGCCAACACCGCGGTGGCGAGTGCGGCGTTTGCGGCGCGGCTCGAAGCGTTTCAGCAGGCTATGATCCTCTCAACGCCCGCTGAGATGCGTGAACTGCAGACACTGCTCGCTCGTCGGCAGCTTTATTCTGGTCCCGCAGATGGTAACTACGATGGCGCGCTCAAGGCGGCAATCGAGGCCTACGAAAAGGCGGAAGGCCTCCCCGTAACGGGCCTGGCCACGGAAGTCCTGCTGCAGCGCTTGGGCGGCGGCACGGCGGTGGAGCGAGCGCGGGAGGGGCCCAAGCGTCGGCTGCGGCGAGCCAAGACGGAACCCGGCTAGGGCTGGCGCTTGAGGACCTCATCGAGGCGCTGCCGCTCGGCCGGTGACAGTGGCTGGGCCTGGGGCTCCTCGCCGGCCCGCACCCGCTCGCGAGAGCGGCGCACAAGCGCCAAGACAGCACCGCCCAGGAGCAGCAGCGGCGTTAACCACAATAGCAGCGTGTGCGGCGCAAGCCGTGGGCGCAGGAGTACGAACTCACCATAGCGGGCCTCCACGAAGGCCAAGACGGCAGCATCGGAGTCGCCCGCAGTCAGCCGCTCGCGCACCAGAACGCGCAAATCGCGGGCGAGATCCGCGCTGCTGTCGTCGATCGACTGGTTCTGGCAGACGAGGCACCTGAGCTCCTGCGAGATGTGGCGCGCGCGGGCTTCCAGGACCGGATCTTTCAGCATCTCGCCGGGCTCTACGGCTTGGACGGGGCAGATCAATTGCAGGGCGAGGACGGCGAGGGCAACGAGCGTGAGAATGGGCGGGCCCAGTGGGCGTTGGCGGACACCCTTGCCCGTGCGGCGCGCGTCCATCGCCCGCCCGCCACAAAAACGCGAAGGAAGGAGAAGCGCGCCTGGGGACCCAGCAGCCACGTCAGTCATTCCGTGAAGAGACTAGAGGGTATGGCGCGACGGGCTCGGCGGGGAGCGCCGACGCGCAGACGCCGGTCGCTCAGGGAGAGGCCGCCGCCCAGCGCCATCACCACCGCACCGATCCAGATCAGGCGTACCAACGGGTTGAAATAGAGCCGCACCACCCAGCCGCCGTCCTTAAGCTCATCGCCCAAGACGACGTAGAGATCGCCCGCGATGGCGGCGTGGATCGCGGCTTCGGTTGTGGCTTGCCGCGGCGCGTCGTAGAGGCGCTTGGAGGGGCTCAGCTCCGTCACCGGCGAGCCTGAGGAGGTGACGGCAAAGAGACCGACCTGCTCCTGGTAGTTGGGGCCTTGGGCTGGCGCGACACCGCGGAACGTGAGCACGTATCCGGCGATCTCGGTGCTCTCACCCGGGCGCATGGCGACGACGCGCTCGCTCTGCCAGGCTGAGGTGGCAACGATGCCGAGCAGCGTGAGGCCGATGCCAAGGTGGGCGAGCATGGTGCCGTGCGCGGAGCGCGGCAGCCCGCGGGCTCGGTGCCACACCCGACCGGCTTGGCCCGTCAACAGCTGCACGCGCGTGGCCCATTCGGAGGCGGCACCGACGATGATCCAGACCGCCAGTGCAATCCCAAATGGCGCGAGCCACGGCCCGCGCCACATGATGGCAAAGGTGGTGACGACCGCCAGGAGGGCGGCGATCGCCGCTGCGAACAGCCGCTGCGCAGCAGCGGCGAGGTCGCCCCGCTTCCAGCCGAGATAGGGCCCGAACGGCATGGCGGCGAGCAGCGGCAGCATCAGCAGCCCAAACGTCAGATTGAAATAGGGCGGCCCCACGGAGATCTTCGCCCCGGTGATCGATTCCAGGAGGAGGGGATAGAGCGTGCCGACCAACACCGTAGCGCAGCCGGTGGTCAGCAGTACGTTGTTGAGGACGAGCGCGCCCTCGCGGCTGATGGGCGCGAACAGCCCGCCGGGTTGCAGCTGCGGCGCACGCCAGGCGTAAAGTGCCAGCGCGCCGCCGATCAGCACCACGAGGATGGTGAGGATGAAGATGCCGCGTTTGGGATCGACGGCGAAGGCATGCACAGAGGTGAGAACGCCCGAGCGGACCAGGAACGTGCCCATCAGGGACAAGGAGAAGGCGAGAATGGCAAGCAGGATGGTCCAAACTTTGAGCGCTTCGCGCTTTTCCATCACAAGGGCAGAGTGCAACAGGGCGGTGGCGGCGAGCCAGGGCATGAAAGAGGCGTTCTCCACGGGATCCCAGAACCACCAGCCGCCCCACCCGAGTTCGTAGTAAGCCCACCAGGAGCCCATGGCGATGCCGAGGGTGAGGCACATCCACGCCGCGAGCGTCCAAGGCCTGACCCAGCGAGCCCAGGCCGCATCGATGCGTCCCTCGATGAGGGCCGCAACCGCAAAGGAGAAGGCGATCGAGAGTCCGACATAACCGGCGTAGAGGAAGGGTGGATGGAAGGCCAGCGCTGGGTCCTGCAGGATCGGGTTGAGGCCACGGCCTTGGGGCTGAGGCGGGATGCGCACGAAAGGATTGGACGTCAGCACGATGAACAACAGAAAGGCGACCGCGATGCCCGCCTGCACGGCGAGCACGGTCGCGCGCAAGCTGGCGGGCAGATTGGTGCCGAAGAGGGCCACGGCGGCGCCGAACAGGGCAAGGATCAGCACCCACAGCAGCATCGATCCCTCGTGGTTTCCCCAAACCCCGGAGATCTTGTAGATGAGCGGCTTTGCCGTATGCGAGTTGGCCCACACCGTCTCGACGGAAAAGTCCGACGTGATGTAGGCGTGCATGAGCGCGAGAAAGGCGAAGAGGACGAGGCTCAGCTGGACGAGGGCGGCGGGCTCGGCCACCGCCATCAACTGCCGATCCCCGCGCCGCGCCCCCCATGCGGGCAGCGCCATCTGCACCAGCGCGACAGCGAGCGCAAGGACGAGCGAAAAATGGCCAAGCTCAACGATCATTGGTGGGGGATACTCCCGCAACGCGCACGCCGATCCGTGGCCTGAAGGCCCGCTCGGCACCAGGCGACGGTTGGGGCAAGGGGCGACTGGGTGGCAGCGCGGCCGCGACCTCCCCACCGGCCCGCCCGATCCGTGGCGAACCTCTTCCGCCCGCATGCGCCGCCCACGGCGCTCCGCTTCCATGGCCCGACCGGACGGGGGAGCGGCCGCGGGGCGCGCTCGGCATATCTGCGTGTCATGGCTGCACGTCTCGCTTGCCTTTGCCGGCGTCCTTCCAAACGCCTTGCGCTTTTAACGCTTTGGCCACTTCCGGAGGCATGTAGTTCTCGTCGTGTTTGGCAAGCACGACGTCGGCAAGGAAATGCCCGGCGGCATCGAGCTTGCCTTCGGCCACGACGCCCTGGCCCTCGCGAAAGAGATCCGGAAGGATGCCGATGTAGCTGACCGTGATGGTCTTGGTCTTATCGGTAATGGCGAATTCGACCTGCATGCCAGTACCGCGCTTGAGGCTACCCTCGGCCACGAGGCCGCCCAAGCGAATGCGCTTGCCGGGCGGGATGGCTCTTTCCACCACCTCCCTTGGCGTGAGGAAGAACACGATCGTGTCGCGCAGGGCGATCGCGACCAGGAACACCGCGAGCGCAAGCACGGACACAGTGAGGAGAATAAAGGCGGCGCGGCGCTGCTTGCGGGTCATGGCTGAGTGCCCCGCGGCCCTACCGCGCTCGCACGGCTCATCCTCTCGGGGGCGCCAGGTTCACCCCACCCGCGTTCTCCCCACCGCCAATGCGAGGAGGTGAGCGCGGAGCGTGGGCGACGGCGCTTTTGGCAAGCGATCATGAGTCGAGGCCGAGGCTTTTGGCGAGTGCGGCGAGCTCGCCCAACGCCTTCGCGTCCGTGGGGAAGTGCTGGCGCGCCTGGGCCAGCGCGGCGCGAGCGTCATCCTTGCGGTTGAGCACGGCATAGGCATTGACCAGACGCAACCAGCCGGCAAGATCGCTGCCGTCGCGTTTGAGGCGTTCGGCGAGGCCATCCACCATTTGCCCAATCATGCGCGCACGCTCTTGGGCCGGCAGCTTCTCGGCCTCCATCACTTGCGCGGCCGAGGGTCCCGGTCCTGGCGGGGGAGGCTCCGACGTGCCGGGAGCGGCGAGCCGCCGGGAGAGTTCGGCAACGCGCCCGTCGACGGCCTCCCGCCAGGGCGCCCCGGCCGGCGCTTGCGCCAGCAGCGCGCGGTAATCGGCGAGCGCTTCGGCGAGCTTGCCGTCCTGCTCTTTGGCGAGGGCGAGCCAGAAGCGCGGCTCGGGACGGGATGGCTCCAGCTGCAAGATCCTTTCAAAGGCGGCCCGTGCCTTCTCGCTGACAATCCCATCGGCGGCAAGCACCTCAGATTCCGCGAAGCCGGCCAACCGGCGCACGCTTTCCCCCTGGAGCCGCGTTGCCTTGGCATAGGCATCGGCGGCCTCGCGAAAGCGCCCAAGCCTGAAATAGATGGGGGCGATGACATCCCACCCCTGACCATCCTCGGGGTGCTCACGCAATTGCCGTTCGACCTTGGCGATCAGCTCAGCGATGTTGGCTTGCTCGGGCGGCAGCCCAAGGCGGCCGGCCATCGGAAAGGACGGCAAGCCCGGAGAGCCGTGTATGAGATAGAGCGCGAGCGTGAGAAGGGGGACCAGCGCGGCAACCGCGGCAGCGATGGGCGCGCGCGGTCGCGGCAGGGCGGCAGCCGGTTTTGTGGCGCTCTCTTCCGCGTCCGCGCTCGCGAGCAGTCGGCGCGACACCTCGGCGCGCGCCGCGAGCGCTTCGGCCTCGCTCACCCAACCGCGCTCGCGCTCGGCATCGATCTCCTCAAGCTGGTGACGGTAGACGGCGAGCGTGCCCACGGCGGCGCGTTCGCCGGCGCGTGGCGCACGGGTGAGTGGGGCCAACAGGACGGCCAACGCCACAGCCGTCAGCATTGCGAAGAGGAGCCAGAGCAGCATGTCTTGCCAATCGGCGAGCCGCCATTGCAATAGGGCCCAAGACGCTGCGTGGCAAGGAGGCGCCCGTGTGGCAAGGAGGCGCCCTTCAAGGAGGCGTCGTGGCACGCAGGCGTGGGCCCATCACCAACCCTGTCCGGGGCCCGCCGGAAAAGCGAAAGCCCGGGAGTTCCCTCCCGGGCTGTTGCGCATCGCCGGCAGCTACAGCGTGCTGTCGAGATCCGGACTGGTCGTGGCGACCGTGTCGGCGGCGGCGGCTTCCACGAGCACCTTACACGCGCCGGGATAGTTCGGCGGCTCGGACCCCAGCTTACTGGTGAACTGCTCGTAATAGTCCTCAGGCACCGTCACGTTGCCGGTCTGCGGGATCTGCACCCACACGAAGGAGCGATTCCACTGGCGTTCGACGAACGGTTCGAACGAACAGGTCTGGCGCGCCTCCACGGTGGGCTCCACCTTCGCCGTATAGCGGTAGGAGGCCGTGCTCGGCATGGGCGTGCGGACCCGGTAGACCTCTTCCTCCTCGAGCGCGGCGTAGGAGAGAACGCTGATGCACTGCTCGTAGTCGGGATCCTCGACGCGCGCGCAGCGGTAGAAGCGGTCGTAATAGAGCTCGGGTACCGTTAGGTAGCCCACGCCGGCGATCGCGACCCAGAAGTACGCCTTCCTCCATTGCCGCTGTACGAACGGCGCCAAACGCAACTTGAAGTTGGCGTTCGGGATGTGCGCGAGCGTGAGCTTGGGCTTGAGGCCCGTGGGCACGCTCAAGCGGCCCACAAGGTTGGCCTTGCCGGTGGATGATTTGAACAGGGGCAGCTTGGCGAAGGTCAACTTGCCGGCAGCTGGACCACGCGAGGGCGCGATCGTCTTGACCACGCTCTTGTTAATGTTCGTCACATGCTTGATGTGTGGCTCGTGATGCACGCTGGCATGGCGCACGTTCGAGTTGGTCTTACTGAAGGAGTGGCTCTTATTGAACGAGTTGCTCTTGACGAACGATCGTTGCGTGAACCTGGGGCCGGAACTGCTTACCGAGCGCGAAGAAAAGGTCGCAGGCGACGGGGAGAAGTGCATGCCACCTCCGTGACCCCCTCCGTGTGCTTGTGCAGGCGGCGCGCCGAGGAGCGCTGTCGCCATCAGGGCCGCAACGGACGTTGCAGCTGCCGTAGGAAACACTTTCATCTAGCCTTCCTCCATTGATCGCCGGCCGTCCCGCCGATAGTTGCCTGCAAGCATAGATCGGCGTGGGATTTGCGCTGTTCCGCGAGGAACACGCGCCATCGCAGGGCCCGGACGCTGGAGGGAGAGGCGGGTGGACGCGAACAGGGGAGGCTCGAATTGGGGAAAGACGCGGAACCGCCGGTCGGGGTTCGCCTCAGCTTTGCCCTACGGGCGCTCCGGGCGCCCGGTGAAGATTAGGGGGGTGCGATGCTCCGGCGATGGCTGCCGATCGCAGGGCGCACCGCTCGCCGCCCTGTCAAGGCCGGCCCCAGGGGGTCCGTTGGCGCGCGCCAGAGTGTCAGGTCGATCAGCGCCTCTTCAAGCCACCTGGGTCCAGGTGCCGTCGGGATTGCGGCAGGCAGTGCCGTGCATGGACTGCGGACGACCATCGATCCAGACGCGGTGCACAAAGTCGCGGCATTGCACACTGCCACGGTAATAGTAATCCTCGGCGACGATCTCTCCGTAGCGGCCATTGTCGGGATTGCGCCATCGCACCGGCTGACGCGGCGGCCCACGCTCCCAAGCATCGTATTCGGCCTGCCGCGCGAGCTCGCGATCGCGCGCATCGAGCGAACGGCCGATCTCGTTGCCGACGATACCACCCACAACAGCCCCGGCGAGCGTGGTTGCGACCTTGCCGCTGCCTTTGCCAAACTGGTTGCCGATGATGCCACCGGTGATGGCGCCGATGACCGTGCCGGAGTCTTGATTGTTGGCGCAGCCGGTGAGAACACAAACGGCCAGCGCCGCCGTCAGCACACGAACCCCCATCCCCGTCTCCTGTCCCCTGACCGCGCGGCCGACCCCCAAAGCAGGCCCGTCGGAAGTCCGCTGCCCGATTCGGGCAAAAGTGCGACCGAAACCTGCGCATAGCCCCCGTCCTGGAGTGCGTCAAGTGGCACTGGGCAGCGTGAGGCGGGCCGAGAGGCCGCCGTGTTCGGAGCGCGCCAGCTCCAGTTTGCCGCTGTAGGAGTGGGCAAGATCGGCAACGATGGAGTGGCCGAGGCCCGAGCCTGGCTTGGTTTCGTCGAGCCGGCGTCCGCGCCTGATGGGATCGGCCAACTGCTCCGCCGTAAGCCCCGGGCCGTCGTCATCGACGCGGATCTCGAGCCAGTTGCCGGAGCCGTTGCCCGCGCCGTTGCCCGCGCCCGGCACCGGTGCGGCAGCCAGGATCACGCTGGAGCGCGCCCACTTGGAGGCATTGTCTAACAGATTGCCGAGCATCTCCTCCAAATCCTGGCGCTCGCCCTGAAAGCGAGCGCCGGGCTGGCAGTTGAGCAGGAACGACAGCTGCTTATCGTGGTAGATGCGTTCCAAGGCGCGAATAATGGATTCGCCCACGGGGCGGACTTCGGTCACGCGTCCGATCACTCCGATGCGCGCGGCCATGCGGGCCCGGTCGAGGTAGAGGTTAACCTGGTCGGCCATGATTTGGGACTGCTCGGCGACCTTGCGCGCCAGGGGGGTTGGATCGTCGCGGGCCTCGTTGTTGATGACCGCGAGTGGCGTCTTGAGGGCATGCGCCAAATTGCCCACGTGCGTGCGCGCGCGTTCGACAATGTCCTGATTGGATTTGAGCAGCGCGTTGAGCTCGTGCTGCAGGGGCTGGACCTCCTCGGGGAGGTGAACGTCGAGGCGGGTCGCCTCACCCGAACGCACGGCGGCCAGGCCCTTCTCCATCTTGGCAAGCGGCAAGAGCCCGAAACGGATTTGGAAGAGCGTCACCGCGAGCAAGCC
>JAMXLN010000382.1 GCA_024281145.1 Hyphomicrobiaceae bacterium
AGCGGCGCCGGGTAGGCAACCACCGGCGACGGGTCGTAGACGATGACCGGGGGATAAGCGACGACCGGGGGCGGAGCGTAGGCCAGTGCAGCATAGTAGGCCCCTGCACCGGCAAAGTAGGTGTGCCCGCCGAAATAACCCGACCGATAACCACGGTAGTGATGCCGCCGCAAGTAGTAGTCGACCCGCGTCAGGGCGCCGGCCGGCTTCGCCAGGGGAACCGCCCCCGGCATAGCCGAGCTTGGCGCGGGCGCGATCGGTGCCGCAGCCGCCAACATCAAGGCAATTAGCGTCTTGCGCATACGCGCCTCCAACTTAGGCCGGACACGCAAGACTATCAGCCGCCGGCCCGGCTAACCATGCGCCCGGCGATGCTCTGGGAGCCCCCGTACTCCAGACGTCCGCGGGGCCCTCAGGCCGCAAGGTGGCGGAACATGTTGCGACGTGCCTCCTCGTCCATGTCCGCCTTGAACTTGAACTTGTCCTTGAGGGTGCTCGCGCGCACCGCCGCCGGCCGGGCACTGATCTCGTCCACCAGCCGCTTCAGGTGCGGGAACTTCGCCCAGGCCTGCTCGCCCAGGATGAAGGGCACCATCCGCGCCCAGCCCCACACGTCCATGTCGACGATGGTGTAGCTGCCGTCCACCATGTAGGCGTTCTTGCTCAGCCGGTCGTTGAGGATGCCATAGTGGCGGTTGGCCTCGAATTGGTAGCGGGTGTGCGCGTAGGCCACCTTCTCTGTCGCGTGGTGTCTAAAGTGCACCGCCTGACCCGAAAAGGGCCCAACCCCCGTAGCAACAAACATGAGCCAAGAGAGCAGCTCGCCACGCACCGCCGGGTTGGTGGGGATGAACTTACCGGTCTTCTCGGCCAGATAGAGCAGGATGGCATTGCTGTCGAACACGGTCACGTCGCCATCGACGATGGTCGGGACCTTGCCGTTGGGGTTGATCGCCTGGTAGGCGGGCGCGAACTGCTCACCCTTGCGCGTGTCGACGGGGATCGCCTCGTACTTGAGCTCCGCTTCCTCGAGAAAGAGAGCCACCTTGGTGGGATTGGGCGAGCCGTTGAAATAGAACTTCAGCATGAACACACCTTTGCGTTGGATTTCTGGTGCTCTAGGCCGTCGCCCCGCGACGACCGTCACTGGCTGTTGTAGCGTCGTGGCGCCACCCCCTGCAACCAACCGGGGGGAGGGCCCAAGCTTGCCCCTTTTGAGAATGTCCCGGCTCGTAAAGCCCAACCTGAACCGGCCCGTCAAGCACTGCCGACTGGCGATCGGCCTGGCGATGCCCGCATGAGCGCGCCTCAGGTCGCGCCCCTCGGCATGCGCCTGGTTGTGCGTCTACTCGGCCGCCTCGCCGATCACGCGTTGCTGGCGCAGGCTTGCAATCTCCGCTGACGACAGCCCAAGCTCAGTCAAGACCTCGCTCGTGTGCTCTCCCAGACGCGGCGCACCGTAGCGCACGACCGTCGGCGTTTCGAAGCGCGCGGCCGAGCGCGTCTGCCGCAGTCGACCGGCGATCGGATGGTCGCTCTCGAGCACGATGCCGCTGGCAAGCACCTGCGGATGAGCAATGACCTGATCGCGCGTCAGCACCGGCGCACACGGCACACCCTCTCTCTCGAGCCGCTCCAGCCACTCCTGCGTCGTGCGCGTTTTGAGCACCTCCTGCGTGAGGCCAAGGCGCACATCGATGTTGCTATCGCGCAAAGCGGGGCTGGCAAATCGCGGATCTTCGAGCCAAGCGGGCCGATCCAGCGCGCGCGTCAGGGCCGCCCACTCCTTATCGGTCATAACGGCGGCGGTCATGAAGCCGTCCTTGGTTTCGTAAATGAGATCGATGAAGCTTGCCGCTGAGCGCTGCGACACCTTCTCACCCACGTAAGTCTGCGCGCCCATATCGGAGGCCCACAGGAACGCAAGCACGGCATCCAGCATGGAAAGGCGAACATGCTGGCCCTTGCCGGTCTTGAAGCGGCCCACCAAGGCGGCAGCGATTGCTTGCGCGGCAGTCACGGCGGTGAGCTTGTCCGGCAGCACCGTGCGGATGAGGCGCGGGCGTTGGCTATCCGAACCTGCTTGCACGGTCGTCAGACCCGAGAAAGCCTGCACGATCGGGTCGTAGACGGGCTTGCGTGCGTAGGGACCCGTTTCACCGAACCCATTGATCGAGACGTAGACGATGTTGGGGGCTAGCGCGCGGATCGCTGCCTCGTCGACACCGAGCCGCTCCACCACACCCGGTCGGAAGTTCTGCACGAAGACGTCGGCGCCGGCCGCAAGGCGCTTCACCACCTCGACGCCCCTCGCCGTCTTGAGATCGATTGCCACCGAGCGCTTGTTGCGGTTGAGGTTCAGGAACGAGGCCGAAAAGCCGTTGCGCTTGTTGCCGTAGGAGCGCGTGTGGTCGCCCTGACTTGGCTCCTCCACCTTGATCACGTCGGCACCCTGGTCGGCCAGGATCATGGTAGCCCAGGGTCCCGACAACATCGATGTCAGGTCAATGATGCGAATGCCCGCGAGTGGTCCCATGGCGTCCTCATTGCGATGCGTCCTTGCGCGTCCCAGCAGCCCGACTGTCGTCAAGCAAAACCGCGGCGGGCGCTCCCATCGCCCGACATAGTAGCATGCCCCGGCCATGTCGAGCCGACAGGGGACGTGGACCCTGACAATTGCTGCCCAGGGATGGGGCGGCTAAACAACGTTAGCTCGAGCCGCCTGTTGAACCCGAATGGAGCGCTCCCATGTTGACCGTCTCGAAAGATCGTGTGCTGCTCACGACCATCACCGGCTCGTTGCCGCGTCCGCACTGGTTCGTTGCCAACCTGCAGGGCCGGCCGTTTTCGATCGCCATGACCGATATCGCCTTTCGTGAACAGTACACGGATGCCGTCGCAGCGTATCTCTCGGATCAGGTGCGAGCCGGCCTCGACCTGCTGACCGACGGCGACGCACGCTGCGATTGCGACGTCGGCGGTCGCTCCTGGTTCGCCTACGCGACGGAGCGGCTCTACGGCCTTGAAGGCCACCACGTAGGGCGCGGCCGCACCGCGTCGAGCCGCGACAAGGTGGCGGGCGACATCATGTTCGAGGTGCTCGAAACGCGCGTGCTGCCAAACGTGAGGGGGGGCGTGCGCCGCGGACCTCTCGAATACGCGCGCGTGTGGAAGGTGGCCCAGCGGCTAACGCGCAAGCCCGTAAAGTTCGGCGCCATTTCTGGCCAGATGATCGCAACCGGGGTGCATGATGAACACTATGGAAGTCGGCGCGACCTCGTCATGGCGCTCGCGGAGGCCATGAACGAGGAGCTCGTCGAGCTCGCCGACGCCGGCTGCCCAGTGATCCAGGTCGAGGAGCCCGCCATCCACGGCATGGTCGGGGTCGATGATAAGGAGGTGACGGGTGAGTTCCTGGTCGAGGCCTTCAACCGCGAAGTGCGCGGCTTGCGTGGCAAGGCAGAGGTGTGGTGCCACACCTGTTGGGGCAACCCCGCCGCCCAGCGCACCGAAACGACGCGGCGCTTCTACAAACACGCGCTGCGCTATTTCGATGAACTCGATGTTGACGTGGTCACCTTTGAAGCGGCCGACAACGGCGGCGACGAGATCGAGAGTTTCGCCAAAGGCCTCGGAGCGGACAAGAAGATCGCTATCGGTGTCGTCAGCCATCGCACGCTGCAGGTGGAGCGGCCTGAAGCCGTGGCGAGCCTGATCCGGCGGGCCTTGCAGTTCATGCCCCCTGAGCGGCTGATCGTTTCCACCGACTGCGGTTTCGGTCGCCAGGGCATGAGCCGGCTGCACGCCTTCTACAAAATGGTCGCGCTGGTGCGCGGCACCAATATCGTCCGCCAGGAGCTTGGCCTGCCACCAGCCGACATCCTGGCCGCCGACCCGAAAGGCGCGCTCATCGGCTAAGGCTGACGGCGGCTCGTTTGGTTCGCGAATTAGTGCGGTCGAGAGGAGACGAAGGACACCGACGCACCGCCTTCAAATCATTGGATTTTTTAATCCCTGCCGAGGGATTTTGTCACGGCCTTTGTCGCGGATGTGAGGATGTATCCTTTCGAGCGCACTTCAGCTCGCCTGCTGGATGGGTCGCCTTGTGCTAAGCGCGCCGTCAAAAGGAGCAACGCGATCTGGTTTTGTTACATGCCCAGCTTTGGCATTTCACCCCGCGTCTTCCACACCTTCAAGGACGCATTACGAGCAGCCGGAATAGTCCACAGCGGCGCGTTGGGGTGGGTCGCACTTACGGCGCAAAGCAGATGGTCCATCTGACCGAGGCTGTCGCGAAGGTCGAATACTGTTGATTGGACCTCTCACGCCTCCATGCCGCTAAGGCGAGCCACTAGGGTCCCGGTTAAGGGCGTGTGGCGAAGCGGACTGCACACGTCCGGGCTTGATAAGCCACAACCAAAGGCCGATCGCCGCCAAGGCACAGATGGCGAGGATGAGAGAGGTGCGGGATTACCGATCTAACGCCGCTGCAGGTCCGGTAACTCCCTTTGAGTGGACGTTAAAGCGGATAAGTTCCGTCAACGCTGCTCCAGAGGATGAGCGCGATGACGAAAATCACGACGAGGATGATGTCGGATAGGGTCACCCGAACGATCTTGCCCTTCTCCGCACGTGGGGCACATTAGCACGATGGGATTAACGAACGATTTGTGAGGGGCTTAGGGACTTCTATCCGCGCCCGCCGCAAGCGGTGAAGGGCTTCTTTCGGTGCTGTCCTGTGCACTTCGCCTTGGCACGTGGGGCATTCTCTAAGGCCCTGGTACGCAAATTTTATCCACATGGCCTGCTGGGTTGGTACGCCACCGCACCAAGTGCATGATAGCTTGAGGCCGGTAATGATGATTACGGTTAAAAATGCTTCATCACTACCCGCCAGAGTATTGGCACAGGCGAGCGCAGGATACGCGCAAACTGGCGAGGATGATAACGCTCGCCAGCGACAAACATGCGCTCCTGAAGATGGCGGAAGACTATGATCGCCTGGCGATGGCTGCCGAGGAGAGGCTTCGAAAGCAGAAGCGCCAGCGCCCAGCTAAATAGTCGGCTCAGATTGCATCGCGATCTCGTGGCGTCCGTGCCGAGCAGACGTTCCCCTGTCCCCGGCAGATCGCGGAGCTGCTTGCACAACGCCTGCGGATGTGGAGTTCCACCTCGTTGCCGAGCTTGTGGATCTGGATGCGAAATCCGTCAATTTGATCTCGTGCTGTCAATCGTCACCGGCAGGCAGCGTATTGGTGCGCTGTGGTTGGCAGGGCTGGACGAACTGCAAGAACACGCCTCGCTTGTAGGCGAGCCGAGAGTGTTACGCGATCTGGCTTGAAGAACGCTTGAGCCTGTGCTCAACCAGCACCGCCTCGCGGTTTGCCCTTCCGTGATCGAGGCCGACTACAACGGAGTGCGGGAGCGCGATGGAGAGCGAGCGCCCTACTACCACCCATTCTACCAAATGACGCGGATGGTGCGGGCCAAAGGCGCACCAGCACGGGACGACAGGATCGACGCCCTCGCTGGCGCGGTCGCTTTTTGGACACGTCATCTTGCACGGGACACCGACAAGGCTGTGCTCGACCACAAGGAGGCGATGTTCAACGAGGAGCCGGAGAAGTTCCTGTGCCACACACTTGGCAACAAGTACCAGCCACAGAGGCGGTGGGCGTCATCGACCCTTGCTAGAACCACCCACCGCCGGGGGGTAAACTGAGGGAGCCTCGTCGTGCGGGGTTCTACAGGGGGAGAACGACGATGACGATCTCGATTGCGTCTCTCAGCTACCCTTTGCAAACCTTTCACGAGCCCAAGCTGGTAGCGTCTTAGTTCAGCTAGAGAGGACGCTTCAACACCAACTCCTACTGAACCTCTAAAGAAAGAGACCCTAGAGTGAACCTAGGGTGATTGTTGAAAGAGCCTCTAACGTTACCTACGGTTCCCTTGAGATGACCTTAATCATAGGTAGAGTCCTAGTTGAGGTTTTGACCGTTTATGCAGCCCTCCGCAACGGCAAGAGGCTCGGAGCGGAACTGCCACGTGCCTCGTTGGCAAGCCCAGAATGCGGGCGCATTCCATTGGAATTGCCTTGCCAAGAGGCCAGTAGGGTGCGGGCCCGGCTCGATGTAGTGCCAGCCGACGTCACGCTTCTCCTTCCACTTCAAGATGGCCTTACTCGTAAGTTCGGGGCCATTGTCGGGAACGCAGCTCACAGGCTTCCCGTGGCGAGGGATTAGCGCATCGCGCTCGCGTGCTACCCTCGCCCCGACAGCGACGTGTCAGGGATCAGCGCCAGGCTCTCGGTAGGCCGGCAGCAAAATAGTTCATTCCTCTTCCTTGATTGTTGCGGGGGTTACAAAGCTCGGGCGGCCTAATGCGTGTCGCGGGAGGCGTCCGCGCGTGGCATGCCCAGACCCTTGGGTGCCTTTGGCATTTGTCGCTGGTCTTTTGGTGATGGCCACAGAAGCCACGGAGGTCTAGCAGGTCCGAATTGGTCGCTCCGTTGGCCTCCGTTGTTGTGTTCGGCATTACGAGTGCTAGCGAATGTCGTGCACGTCGAACACGTCGAACTGTTGATCGGGCTCGGCCGCAAGCATCACATTCATCAGGTCGGCACGAAGCGCACCCCAAAGCGCACCCCGCGCGTTCTTTTTCAGCCAAGCGATCATCTCGTCATGGTCGTCGGTCTCGAAAGACGCGGGCGCAGGGACGTTGTTGTGCGTCCGCCCTGTTGAAAATACGTGGCTTCGCTCAGCCCCTCGCCGCTGCTCAACGCGCATCACACAGATGTTGCCGTTGTAGACATAGCGTCTCGGCATGTGGACTACCTCTCTGCCGTGTCGGGGGGGCTAACTGGCCCCCATAATAAGCCAAAGGGGCAGCCTTGCAGCCCACCCCTTTCCAGGAGGCGTCTGCCACGCCGCGGGTGACGTTTGGGGTCATGCGTAAGGGGTGGCGCTTGCTGAACTAGCAGTGGAAATCGTTGCAATCCCCGCGGCCACGAGCAGACGAAGATCTGAGGACGCTCATGGTGTTCGTGGGGAGGGGACGAGGTCTTCGATGGGCTCGGCGTATACCTCGGGAACTTCCTCAGCACGAACAGGGCGCGTTCTGCGAGGAAAGATGGTAAGCGCCTACGCTCCGCACCTACCGCCCTGACGTTGCGCCTGACGGCCGGCTCCCCCATCCACTCACCAACATCCTCACCACCGCGGTCATCATTTGGGGCGAACCGATGCTAGGCGGTTTGCAAGTCCTCCACCCTATGGTCCCAGTCTTCAATGCTCTGGATCTTCCTCGTGCTACCGCACGATCCACAGGTACCACTCACCAGCGAGAGCGTACGTCTCCCTTGGCTGAGGGACTGGCCCTCTCCAGCTCTTGCAGGCCGTAGCGGGTTGATGCGCCCGGAGATGGTCGCGTCCCATTCGCGCAGCTCTTGTTTGGCTCGCTCGATCGAGGCGCCGTGTCCGAACCGCTCGCCTTGGGACACGCCGTAGGCGCTCGGTTGTTCTCGCGCAGGTCGGCAGGGATGGCTTTGCCACCGAGCCAGTCGCCGTTCCCGGCAACGTCTTAGGGTCGTCATGCGAACAGAAGCGCCCTTTGGGGCGGCAGGGCGCTCTAAGTGCTTGCTACTCCGCATGTATTTGAGTGCGAAGGAAATCTTGTGCCATTGGTGCGGTCGAGAGGACTCGAACCTCCACGCCTTGCGGCGCTAACCCCTCAAGCTAGTGCGTCTACCAATTCCGCCACGACCGCACGAGGGCGAGGCATCGGGCGCACGTCTAGCAAACTGGAAGGGCGCGAACAAGCCGCGGCCGATCGCGACCTCGCACCGCCACTGTGGACGCCACCAGCCCGCGACCCGGTTGGCCGACCCGAGTTCATCCGATCAACGGCCTGCCAAGTGGGCCGGCAAGGCAGCGGCGAGGTTTCCTCAGCCCACTCAACGCGCGGGGCGGGCGCCGGATGCCACGGAGGCGAACCCGGCAACGTCATGGGGGCGCGACCCAGAGGCAGCGCACCTCGCCCAGACGCTACTGGCTCTAGCCTGGCACCTGGCCTGGCACTGGGGTTGGCACTGGGGTTGGCACTGGGGTTCGCACTGGGCACTGGGCCGGCATCGGTCTTGACCTGGCATGGGGCAGACCTGGCTTCGGGCTAGGTGGCACCAGGCCCTGGCTGGCAGGTGACGCATCAGCTGCTACGGCAAACGGCTCCACGGACCAGATCGCGCATGCAGGCCAAGGCACCTTTTGCTTGCGATCCATGATCGACATGGCGCTAGGCTCGCCCATCGAGATCACCGTCGCGATGTCGTCAATTGAGCGAGCAAGCCGTCGGTCTGCATGGTGGGCTCAGGGGGGCCGCTGGGAGAGCCCGGGAGTGCAGGCTTCAAAGCAAGCCCTCTGCCCCACCGATGGTCATCCCGATCGAGCCCACTACGACAGGGGAGAGCTGGCACTTGGGTTGCGGGCGAAAGCGCAAAGGGTTTCGCCTTTGCTTGCAGACCAGCATGGCAGGCCGGAGAGGGGGCATGCCCATCCGGGCCGCTGGTCAAACGGGCACCGAGTTGCCATCTTGAGCCATAGCGGCGCAAGCGCGTCGTCATCACACACTGGCTCACCAGGCCATGAGATCGCCGTCGTCAGCACCCGTCGAGTGGAGCATCACGCGCGGCCTCGTCGCATACGAGGAAGCCTGCGGCTTCATGGCCGAGCGCGTCGATGCCATCGCGGCTGGCAGGGCGCGCGAGCTCGTTTGGCTCATCGAGCACCCTGCGCTCTACACCGCCGGCAGCAGCGCAAAGCCAGCAGATCTCCTCGAGCCAGGCCGATTTCCTGTGCATCGTTCCGGCCGGGGCGGCCAGTTCACCTATCACGGACCCGGCCAGCGGGTCGGCTACGTGATGCTCGATCTCAAGCGCCGTGCGCCGGACGTGCGCCGCTTCGTTGCCACCATCGAGGAGTGGCTGATCCGCACGCTGGCGGCCTTCAATGTGCGCGGCGAGCGCCGCGACGACCGCATC
>JAMXLN010000383.1 GCA_024281145.1 Hyphomicrobiaceae bacterium
GGTCGCCAGCGGCGTGATCCTTTATCTGTGTGCCCCGCTGATCTCGCCAGTCCTGTTGCTGTTGTCGCCGGTGGCGCCCACGGCCTGGTATGTGGCAACCGCGCGGCGCCTACCGCGATCGCGACCCTCAACCGTCACCTTCGCCCTCCTACTGGCCAGTGCCTATTTCGCATGGAATACAACGTGGTCGCTGAGCCCGGCCTCGGCGCATCTCGCCATTGTCTTGTTTTTCCTATTTGTCCTGGCGGCGCATCTGACAACAAGCACCTTGGCCCACAACGATGCCGATGTCCTGCGGGCAATGGCAATTGGGCTCTATGCTGGAATGTTGATCGGCGGCGTCGTTCTCTTGATCGAGACCGTCAGCCAGCAGTGGATCCGTCGTACCATGATGTCGTTTTTGCCGGCACTGCAACCCAATCCGCGGGACATGATCGTGGACGCTGACTGGGTCGTCTTTCTGCAGCCTTACCTCATCAATCGCAATATCGCCGCCGTGACCATGCTGTTCTGGCCGACCGCGCTTCTGGTCTCTCTCTTGGCCCCGTCCGGGCGCCGTCAGCATTGGTGGCTTGCCGGGCTCATGCCGGCCGCAGCTACCATCCTCGCCGCCAATCACGCCACCTCGAAGATCGCCTTTGTCGGTGCGGCCATAACGTTCGCGGCCTTTCGGGTCTGGCCGACTCTGGCCCGGCGTGTGATCGCTTGGGGCTGGGTCGGCGTCATCCTGCTCGTCGTGCCCTTGGCAACGCTCGCCTATCACAGCCAGCTCTATGCTTCGACGCGGATTGCATACAGTGCTCGGCATCGCATCGTCATCTGGGGCTATACCAGCAAGCAAATCGCCAATGCGCCGATTCTGGGCGCAGGCGTCGATACGGCGCGCGCCATGAACGATCTTGAGGGGGACCGCACGCCCTTAGCCCCCGGCTCGCCATTTCCTCTGACGACCAACATGCACAGCCACAACATCTACCTTCAGGCTTGGTATGACGGCGGAGCCGTAGGGGCGGCGTTGCTGCTCCTTATTGGTCTGTTGGTTGTGCGCGCCTTGGCCGAGGCTGGCATGCCGTTCCAATCCTATCTCTACGCCGCTTTTGCGACCTGCGCGCTGCTCGGGGCCGCGAGCTTCAGCCTGTGGCAACCATGGTTCATGGCATCCTTTGGACTTGTCGCGGTGTTTGCAAGGCTGGGCTGGGCGCTGGCCGATCGCACAGAAGGGTCCAGGCAAAACGCAATAGCCGAGGTTTGAAGCTTTGCTTGTAGCTGACGCTTTGGTGATGGCGCGCGCATCGGCGAGACCAGGCCCCCCCGGGATGACACGGCGCGATCAGCAAGCAACGTTGCACCGACCTCACGGATAAAACCGCGCATCCTGACCAATTCCGCAACGAGGCTCCACGTGCTGTGGCCCCAGCCGATCGGCACCAGCCGGTGTAGCCATGGAAGAGGTGAGACCGCACGTGCCGAGCCAGGAAAGATCAATACTTGGTGATAGGCGTACCAAGCTCGTTTGGATGTCGCATTTGCCGATGCACAATTGCTGCGCCGCAGCGACCAGTGTCATCCTCACCGGTCGCTGCTGCACACGGAGCGCGTCGCTCGACCTAGTGCTGCCGCAGTTGATGGGTCGCAACTCAAGCCTTGCTTAGGAACCCCGAGCGACGGCTCTGCAGGAAGTGTTGGGCGAGAGTGCGTTACCAAATTGGATCTCACTCGGGCAGGCGGCGGGTAAATGCGGTGAACTCGAAAGCTACTCAGGGTTTTTGCGGATTTAAGTTGCTGCCCACGGCGGACACAATCACGCAGCGGTATTCCTCGGTGGCTGCCTGTTGTCGTTCTTCTAGAGAACTCATCAGCGCATTCCCCCCAGCAGTTCTGATTCCAATGAGCCGTTCTGACGTGCAACCGAAGGAGCTTACCGCCGACGCCGTCAGATCCTCGTCCCGGTTTGGGCCGTCGCCGCTTTTGCCGGCGGCCGGGGATCGCTTGTTGTCGAGGGCGACGGTATGCGCAGCATCTGGCACACCATCAAGAGAGTGTTCGCATAGGGTGCTCGATCTTCAAGCGGGGCCGGCGCACAGACCGGTCACCTCCCCGCCATCGTCGTTGCAAAAGGATAGTACACATTTGTCGCTCGCAGGAGGCTGGCATGGCTGACGTTGCGGTCAAGACCCCGTTGCAATACCTCGACAAAGCGTCGAACGCGCTGCGGGACATGGGGCTCATGCCTGAGAAAGTCGATCCGGCCCCTATGAATGCCTTGCTGGAGAAAATATCTGATCTCGACCAGGACAAGATTGCCCTCATCGCGCGTACGCTGGGCCAGACCGAGATGTTCAACGAAGTGGTGCGCGATCAGACCTCGAAGATGGAAGTCGGTGAGCGCTATCAGACCATCACAAATGGGTTCAACTCGATACGCGACGACTCCAAACGCTTGGTGGACCAGGTGGCCGACGGCAAGATCGACATCTTCGAACGTGGCACCAACATGTGGATGAAGATCGCCCGTGGCGATATTGGCGATCGTTTTGACAAGATCAAGAAAACCTATCTCGCGGTCACCAAGGAAACGAAGAACCAGATTGAACGAGAGGGTAAGATACTCGAGGCCTATCGAGACTATCGCGGCGCGCTCAAACACGCGGAAGTGATGGCGCTTGAGGTGCTGAAGAAGGCTGAAGAGAAACTCGAGGCGGCCAAGCAGGACCTCAAGACTGCAACCGATGCGGTCGCCAACTTCGCTGGCCAAGAGCCATCGGAACGTGCCAAGCTTGAACTTGCGCGTGACGAAAAGCTACGTCGCACGCAGGAGGAGGACAAACGCTACCAGATCGCAAAAGATTTATCCGACAATTTGACCATCTCCTACAATACCTCGGAGGTGATCATGGCGCGGCTGATGCAGACAACTTCGGCCAAGGAGAGGATCTATGCTCAGGCCGTGACCTTCTTTTCGACCAACGACAGCGTGCTCACCGCACTCAAGGCGTCATTTACCGGCATGTTTGGCCTGCATGAGTCAACCAAGACCCTCGACGCCATGAAGGAAGGAATGTCGAAGAGCCTCGACACGCTGTCTGAGATCGGCGACAAGGTCACCGAAGCTGCCGTGCGCAGCGGCTATGGTCCCACCATCCGTGCCGACGCTGTCAAGAAGCTGGTCGACAGCGTCATCAATTTCCAAGAGCGCTCCACGGAGATTGTCGCCGAGATGCGCAAGCTTGCTACGCAAAACTCTGCGGAGATTCGCGACGCGGTCGAAGACGGCAAGAAGCGCATGTCGAGGCTGATCTCGGCCAGTGACGCGCTGCCAGTGCTAAGCGCGACCCAGGATGGGCGGGCCTGATGCCGGACACAGGTATCGCACCAAGTCAACCGCAGAAACTCGACGATGTCATGATCGCGATGGACGTGGTGGACACACTGCGCCATCGGGAGGACCTGGTTGCCCGCGAGCTCAACGAGGAGGGGCGCGAGGGTGAGCTGCTCGCACGGCTGCGCCAAATCTACCACGACCAGGGCATTGACGTGCCTGACCGGGTGCTCGCGGAGGGCGTGAAGGCCCTCAAGGACAGCCGCTTCGTCTATACGCCGCCGCCACCGAGCTGGAAGCGCACGTGGCTCATATGGTGGGTGCGGCGTGAAAGCTATGGCAAGCGGGTGGCGATTGTAGCTGGCGCAATCGCCGTGCTGCTCATCGGCTACCATCTGCTGGTGACGCGCCCGGCCCAGCTTGCCGCGGAACGAGAGCGCGTCGAGGTCACAGAGACGCTGCCGAAACAGATCAGGCAGGCGCACGCCGACGTGCTCGCCGTCGCCGCCGATGAGCCGGGCAAGGAACAGGCGGCGGCGCTGTTGACGGACGGGGAGCGCGCCATCCGATCGGGCGATCGGGCAGCCATGACCAAGGTCGCCGCCGAGCTGGCAGCACTGCGCAATGAGATCACGCGCGAATATACGCTCACCATCGTATCGCGCCGGGGTGAGAGCACGGGGGTGTGGCGCCGCCCCCCACACGGCAGCCAAGCGCGCAACTATTATTTGATCGTGGAGCCTGTGGCCCCTGATGGGAGCAAGCTCAGCCTTCCCATCCGCAACGAAGAGACCGGCGCGACGGAAGTCGTCTCGAAGTTCGGCGTTCGAGTGCCCGAGGCAACGTTCGAGGCGGTGGCCCAGGACAAGCGTGATGATGGCATAGTCCAGAACAACCGTTTCGGGTTGAAGCGCCGCGGTCACCTGGCAGTCGATTACCAGATGCCGTTCGAGGGTGGCTTCATCACCAAGTGGTAAGCCCAATGTGGACGGGACGTCAGACGCTAGCTTCGATCGAAGAGGCAATCGCCAAGGTGCGCGGCGAGGAAAGCACGCTCGACGCGGCTCTGCGCTCCGCCGTCGCAGACACCGAGAGGTTGCGAACGGAACGCACACAGTGCTTTAGGGAGCTCGCGCGCATCAAGCTCGATGAGATGATGGCCGGCCGACTGGTCGACAATCTGGATGCAGGGGAACGCCGAGCCCTGCAAATTCTAGAGGATTACCGATTGCGTGTCGCAGCAGTCGGCGCCCAACGCGACAGTCTGCAGAATGAGGTCGCGCGCGCCGAAGCCGAACGACATAGCGCTGCTGCCGCAGTGGAGTCGGCGCTGAACACCGTTGATCACCTTCGCGCTGAGATCGAGGCCAAGGTGGAGGCGACAGAAGCCTGGCGCGCGGCCAAGATGGAGCGCGACAAAGCGGAGGCAATTGCCGCCGAGGCCGAGAAGAAGGCCGCCGCATCCGAGGCCGAACTTGGCGCCAAGAAGAAGCCCTATGACGATGACCCCTTATTCGCTTACCTATGGCGGCGGGGGTTCGGAACCGCAAAATACACGGGTGGTCGTCTGGTGCATGCGGTCGATCAGATCGTCGCCCGGTTCATCGGCTACGATGAGATCCGGCCAAACTACAGCGCACTGATCGAGATTCCGCTGCGGCTTAGAGAGCATGCGACGACGAGGCGGGAGGCGGTGGCAGGGTGTCAAGCCGCGCTGGCCGAAATCGCTCGGCCGGCCCTTGTCGAGGCCGGCGTCGAGGCCAAGGAGAAGATCCTGACCGAAGCTCGCCACAACTTGGCCGTCCTCGATGACACGGCCGAGAAGAAGCGTGAATTGTTGCGCAAAATCGATGAGGCCCGCAATGCCTTGGTCGCGGGCGATGCCAATCCTGCCTATAACGAAGCGCTGGCCACCATTGCCGCTGCCGATGCCGAAGATAGCCTTGCTAATCTCTACGCCGAAGCCCGGCGCACGCCGACTGATGCGGATGAGGCGATCGTCGCTAAGCTGGAAGCGATCGCGGCAAATATGAGTAAGACCGAAGCCGAGATCGCCAATCTGCGCAAACGGGTCGTCGAGCTGTCACAGCGCCGTTCGGAGATGCAGGAGGTGCGCGAGCGGTTTCGCAGGAGCGGTTATGATCATCCGCAAAGCACCTTCGACAATGACGGCAATATTGGCAACGTCCTTGGGGGGATTCTGGAGGGAGCCGTGCGGAGCGGTGTCCTTTGGGATCTGCTGCGGCAGGGACACCGGTCCCTGCCAACGCGAACGAGTTCGGATTTCGGCATGCCGGGTTTGCCGCTGCCGTTTCCGATGCCCGGGAGTGGCACAAACGACACCTGGGGCGGCGGTTGGCGCAACCCGTCGAGCCGGGGCGGATGGGTGCCCGCCCCGCCCGCACCCCGCTCCGACAGTGATGATTTCACGACGGGGGGGTCGTTCTAGTGCGGGTCAAGGCCGCGTTGCCTGAAACGTATCGCAAGCCTCAACCTGCCCAGATTTGAGTCCGGCTAGGAACCAGCGCGTGCGCTGTTCCGACGACCCGTGAGTGAACGCGTCGGGAACGACGTAGCCTTGACTGCGCCGCTGTAGGCGATCGTCGCCGATGGCAGACGCGGTCTGCATCGCTGCTTCTACGTCACCGGGTTCGATGAAACGCCACTTCTCCTCGGCATGATGGGCCCACACACCCGCAAAGCAATCGGCCTGCAGCTCGACCCGGACCTGAAGTTGATTGGCCTCGGCTTGGTCCATGCCGCGTTGCATCTGCTGCACACGGGGCAGGATGCCGAGCAGGTTCTGCACATGATGGCCGACCTCGTGGGTGATGACATAGGCCTGGGAGAACTGGCAGCTCTTACTTCCGGCATTGCAGCCGCCAAAGCGCGATTCGAGGTCGTGGAAGAACGCGGTATCGAGATAGATCTTTTGGTCGTTGGGGCAATAAAAAGGTCCCATTGCGGCCTGTGCGTAGCCGCATGCCGAAACGGTGGAACCTGAAAACAGCGTGAGGGTCGGTGGATCGTATCGTCGCCCCGCGCGGGCGAAAATTTCCGTCCATTGCACCTCGGTGCTGCCGAGGATCGCCGACACGAACTCGCCCATGCGATCGGATGGCGCCTCCATGTTCGTCTGACTCGGCGGTGGTTGGGCTTGTTGGCGGTCGCCGCGCAATCCGGATATGATCTCGGCTCCACCGATCAGATAGTATGGGTTTATGCCCAAGGCCCAGCCCACGAGGAAGAGCACGAGCATGGTGCCGATACCTATGCCGCCCCGCCGACCGAGGGGAAGGCGGCTCGCCCCCTCGCCGCGGCGATCCTCTATTCTGTCGCTGCGCGGTAAATCATCCAGGCGCATTGTCTTGTCCACGCGCTGGCGGTTGGAGCTATATTCAGTAACGCGACGCACATTGCGTGCGCGCCACGAAAATCATTTCAGCCCTTGAGCCGCTTGTTACACTCGCTGTAGTAGCCGCCTCCCTTGGTTATCCAACGGAGGCCCGCGTTGGCGTTGGACGCCTTGTTGGCCCGATACTGGTCGAGGCAGGTATGCATGCGGGCTTTGCCCGGAGATTCGTTGGAATATTTCGGCGAGACCACCTGTGGGAACGTCGCGCCTGGACCCAATGCTGCGGAGCCAGACCCCGAGGGGGCCGCGGCCTGGGGGGAAGTTCCCGGTCCGCAATTGGCCTTACGGAACTGCTGCCAGGTCATTCCGCTGAGCGTGCCGGCCGTCTGCGCTGCTTTGTACTTGGCGCTGCACTGCTGCATCGTCAGCGCTGCAGCAGGTTGAGGTTGAGCCATTCCCAGTCCGGCTGCAATGGCGGCGATGCAGCAAGCGGTCGCGCGAGAGTACATGGTAAACATCCTCGGGCTAGTTCAGCCTCTCCCTATCGTGTTGCCATTCACGCTGGCTTCGTATCGGGATTTATATTGAGGAGCGCATACATTTTTCCCTATACGCAGCAGGCTTGGCTTCGACGGCGCCATTGCGAGCTGCCTCCACATCGACCGTGAGCTCGGCGATGGCGCCGCTCGCGCTCGGTTCAACACTCTGCTATGACCCGTTATCGCTGACACGGGCTCGACGTCTGGGTGCAATGGCCGCGTCGATCGCGGAGCATCGGGCCAAGGGCGCAGCTGCACCGTTGGCAACGGCGGCACCGCCGGCACTGAGTACACTTTGCGTGCCCCACCGACTTGGTAGGGAAGATTTGCCGATGCCTGGGCGGTTTCATCGGGCTATTCGTCGATCGGCAGAGCCTCCTATTGCTCCTTGAGATCCCCGGTAAGTTGCCCGTCCATCACCAGCGAGCCTCTTCGCGCTCTTTTCGGGGATGCGTTGCTAGGCCTAAGCTGCAATGACGGCGGATTTGATGCTTGGCGCACGACCGTGATCTATGATTGTGGCCAGCAGATTTGGTGGAGCGCCACGATGCGAGCGGCTTGGTACGAGAGGACGGGCCCAGCGCGAGAGGTTCTCGTGGTGGGCGAAATGCCAGCTCCCGAGCCAGGTCCCCGACAGGTCCGAGTCGCGCTTAAAACTTCGGGCGTCAACCCGTCCGACGTCAAGGCACGGGCCGGGTCGCGCCCGATGCTCGCGTCGCGCATTATCCCCCAGAGTGATGGCGGCGGTGTCATCGAAAGGGTCGGGTCTGGCGTCCCCGGCGATCGCGTTGGCCAACGCGTGTGGGTCTGGAACGGCCAATGGAAACGGCCGCTCGGCACGTGCGCGCAGTTCATCACAGTGCCGGTGGAGCAGGCCCCCCCAATGCCCGACCTTCTCACGTTCGAGGAGGCCGCTTGCCTCGGCATTCCCGCGCTGACGGCTTACCGCGCGCTCGCTTCCGATGGCGGCGTACAGGACAAGACCGTTCTCGTTGCAGGCGGCGCAGGAGCGGTGGGGCACTACGCCGTCCAGATGGCCAAGCTCATGGGTGCCAAAAAGGTCATCACGACCGTGAGCACACCAGCGAAAGCCGACCACGCGCGCGCTGCGGGCGCGGATGAGATCATCACCTACAGAACTGAGAACGTCGCCGAACGCATTAAGGCGCTCACGCACGGCCATGGCGTCGATCGGGTGATCGAGGTCGATCTCGCCGGCAACGCGGGGCTCTATCCCGCGATTATGGCGCGCGACGGCGTAATTGCCGCTTACGGGAGCAGCTCCCAGGAGATCAAGCTGTTATTCTCACCATTGATCCTGACGGGCGCGGCGATCCGGTTCTTCATCGTATATGAGCTTGCGCCTAAGGTTCGCGCTGAAGCGATCGAGCAGTTGACACGCTGGATCAACGAAGGCCGGCTACGGCATGCGATCGGCGCGCGCTATTCCCTCGATAGAACCGCCGACGCCCATGAGGCAGTCGAGCGGGGCACGCACATTGGCAACGTGATCGTCACGATTTGATGGCGCAGGCAGCGCCGCACCCATCTATCCCGATACCAGCCGGAACGTCTCCCATTCGCTGGGCGCTCTGGAGAGCACCCCAGCCCAGCCGCCTTCGCGATCGTGCTGGCCGGGGACGACAGACCGGCCAGAGAAGGCAAACTCGGCGCCGTCGGCAGCAAATGGGAACGGCGACAGGGCATAGATGCCCGGCGATTTCGGGCAGATGGTAACAGTGACGTCCCGGTCGCGGCTGAAGGGTACGTGCATAAACGTTTGCTCAGTGCGTTGCTCGGCATGTATCGTGTTGAAGTAGATTGCAAGCAGGTCGCAGAACTGAAGCAACTTGTAATTTTGGAACAACCGGCCCTCCTCAACCCAATCCGATGTCTCGGTCGACGCGCCAAGCTTCGCTTTCAGCGCGGCCTGTCGCTCGAGCTCACCGGCAAGCATCGCATCGACGGCGGGCCGATCGTCCGCGCTTATGCGGTTGAGGCGGCCAGCGCTTGTGAAGCCGTAGCGGCCATTGTAAATGCCCCAGGTATGCATCGAAGACAGCAGCCCGCAATAGGGATGATGACGTTGGTTGAAATCTGGCGACCCCTTGCTGGTCGGAAGGATATAGCGGGCGGGAGTGCCAAAGACCGTAAAGGGGAGATCTGTTTTGGGATCTGTGACGGGATCACGGTCGAATGCAATCCAGCCGGCATCATGGTGGGTGATGGTGTAAATGACGAGATCCAGCGGGATCGGCAAATCGAATTGGGCATTGCCAAACGCTCGGGCGAATTGACCCGACAGCGCGCTGTGGTCATGCATCATGATCGCGCGATGCGGGCTGCCGGGCGGCGCAGATTGAATGAACACGGTTGCAGAACTCTTTAGATCGTGCAGCCATCAGATCACGCAGTCATCGTATTGGCGAGATTACTCTGCCGGGCTTAATCCAACAATCAAAAGGAAGGTGCTGAGAACCTTGTGCTGAGCAGAGGGCGCTTACCCACGCCATTGGGAAATGTGCGATGCCCAGAAAGAAGCTCAATTTGGGGGCGCCGTTTGCCGCGAGGACGGGCACTCTATCTGAGGCGCGGCACTTCAGTCGCCCTCCCAGGTCTGGCCCCAACGGTCCTTGTAGACAATCGTTGACAGCGGGCCGCGCCGTATCGGTCCAAATTTTCCCACGGGATAACCAATTGGAATGATGGCGTAGGAATGAACGCCAGGCGGCAAACCGAGGGCGGCCTCGGTCTCCTTCTCGTAGACGAGATGGCGTGTCGTGAGTGTGGCGCCCAGACCAAGCGCTCGTGCAGCGAGCAGCATGTTCTGCACCGCCGGATAGATACTGGCACCGGACCATCGGTTGGGCGGCTGCGTGCCGTGTTCAAGGCAAGCAACGATCCAAACCGGTGCCTCGTGGAAATGCTCTGTAAGATATTGCACGGCGGCGGCTTGCCGCTGATAGCGTTCGCGATCCATACCCGGCGGCGGCGCGCTCGACCGATAATGCGGGCCGATCACCTTGTCGAAGGCGCGCTGATACCAGACCTGCACCGCCTGCTTGATGGCCCGGTCCTTGACGATGAGGAAGCGCCATAGTTGCGCATTCGCGCCATTGGGTGCGCATTGTCCTGCTTCGAGGATGCGCTTGATGAGCGCATCGGGTACGGGGTCGGGCTTAAGGCGCCGCATTGCGCGCGTCGTGTGGATGATCTCAAAAAGCTCAGTGCCCTCGACCATGAAACTACCTCGGCTTCTGAGAATTGGGTTGGCGCCCGGCCGCTGAAAAATACCACACTCGGGCTGACGTCGAGAGGCCAGAGTGTCAAATGGGCGGGGTGTTGCGCTGTTGGGGCCGCCCGTGTCTGAGGATCGGGTAGGCTGGAACCTAAGGCATGGGTGGGCAACTGGAGGCAGGGGCCCACCGTTGTGACCTGTCTGATGACCCTGGCCGGCGGGCACTCAGAGAGACGTGGAAATTGGTGTGATCAAGTGGTGGGGCGGTCGCCGGAGAACGAACACGCAAGCAAATTCATAAGTTTTGCTTTGCATCCAAGGGGTTGGTGGTCTCCGTATCGTGCGAAGCATCGACCAGGATCTGCGAGCACCGCCACCCTCCGCAACCCGCGTCCCCTGACCCCCGCGATCATGCAGAGCGATTGATCCACGCACGGAAGCTGGCATGAGCCGTCGCAGCCAGTCCGTGCGCAACAACGCAAAGTCTCAGCGGCCTGCGTGAGCACGCCGCCGGTGCCGGCCAATGGGACGGCGATCCTCAATGCACAATCATCTGTGGCACGACATATGCCTGCGCCATCACCAAAAGCCCCACGAAACAGGCAAGGCTAATCGAGTGCCAGAACACGAAGCGCAGGATCGAGCCCTCATGACCGAACCAATTTGTGGCTGTTGAAGCGACCACAATCGACTGGGCGTCGATCATTTTGCCCATCACGCCACCTGACGAGTTGGCAGCCGCCATCAATATCGGCGAAAGGCCAAGCTGCTCGGAAGTGATCTTCTGTAGGTTGCCGAAGAGAACGTTGGACGCCGTGTCGGATCCGGTGAGCGCAACGCCGAGCCATCCGAGCAAGGTGCCAAAGAACGGATAGAGTATCCCGGTACCGGCAAAGGCCAATCCGAGCGTCGCGTCAATCCCGGAGATACGTGTGAGCGTGCCGATCGCGAGCATCGCTGAAATGGTGATGAGCGAAGCCGAGGTGACCCAAATCGTTCGGAAATAGGTGGAAACCAGTCGAATAGGTCCCAGGCCCATCATTACGCCCGATATGATCGCCGCGATGAGCATGCCTGACCCGGTATAGGAGAGCCAAGTAAATGAAAACACGGCACCCTCCGGCGTCGGCTTAGGCACGACGGGCGGCATCTTTTGCACCAGATTGTGCAGATCTGGAACTGCGTAGTTCCACGTGGCAAAGGGGTTGACGAAGGACTTGAACCAACCCGTGCCCCACACCAGCAGCACCGCGCACACAATAATCCATGGCATGAGCGAGAACCAGATCTGCTCGGTACTCGGTTTGGCCTTGCTGGTGGCAACCTCAATGGGCTTCATCTCGGCCGCCGACGCATCATGACCACGCAGCGCCGGCGAGCTCCAGATCTCCTTGGGATGCCAGACCTTCAAGAACAAGATGAGACAGGCCATGGACACCAGCGAGGCACCGATGTCCACGATCCAGGGATTGATGAAATTCGAAATCAAGAATTGCGGGATCGCAAACGAGACCCCCGTGACGAGGATTGCCGGCCAGACCTGAATCATCCCCCTGAAACCCGCAAACACCCAGATCAGCCAGAACGGCACGATCAGAGAGAAAAATGGCAATTGCCTCCCCACCATGGCGCCAAGGAGGTAGGGGTCGATGCCCGTCACGCTGGAAAGGCCGGCGATTGGCGTGCCGAGCGCGCCATATGCGACGGGCGCGGTATTGGCGATCAATGACAGGCCGGAGGCGGCGAGGGGCGAAAAGCCGAGCCCAATCAGGGCTGCACCCGTTATAGCAACCGGAGTGCCGAAGCCAGACGCGCCCTCAAAGAAGGCGCCAAACGCAAATGCAATCAGCAGCAATTGTAGGCGGCGGTCGTTCGTCACGCTTCCAATGGTCGTCTGCAGGGTTTCGAAGGCGCCCTTTTCCACCGTCAGCCGGTAGAGAAACAGCACGTTGAGCACGATCCAGCCGATCGGAAAGAAACCGATGACGGCTCCGAGCGCGGTGGCCCGCAGGGCCAACCCGGAGGGCATTGTGAATACATATATGGCGACCAAATTCGCAACGATCAGCGCCAAGATTGCCGCCACATGGGCCTTGACCTTGTTCGAGGCGATCAGGCCTAGCAGCACCACGACGGGCAGTGCTGCAGCCGCAGTCGACAAGACCTTGTTGTCGAGCGGGTCATAGATCTGGTTCCACAAAGGCGCCTCCCAATGTTATCGTTGCTTAAACTTCGTTTGCACAGCTCGGCTCTATCATGCAGCCGGACGCTCGGTCGCACCCGCTGTTTCTGCCCGCTTGTTGATTTTGGGACACAGCCACCCAATCCACCAACTTCAATGACGCATCGGGGGGCCTGAGGTGCGACCCACGCTTGGCCACGTCTCCATTACTGGATGGCTGTCCAAGTTGTTGCGCTGCCGAATAATATAGGACCGGACGAAGGTCCGGTCCTCGCTAACTCGTTGACAGAGCTTAGGCTACAAGGTCCCACGGTACTTGTGCACCGCGACACGCTCTTCTTAATTTCTCCTGCGAAGCCTATCTGGCCGACTCTGGGAACGCTGGTAGTTTAGCGACATCACGAGCATCGTGTTGAATGATGAGCGTCGCCTTGGAGTTGGCTGCGATTTTCTTGATGCGATCGATCGAGGCAAGGGTCTGTGCGCGGTCGGTGTTGAAAATCGGCACGCCGTTGCTCTCGTAGTTTTCGTTGAAATGCGCGAAGTCGCCACTCAGGATGACGGGACCCATCTGCGCCAGTCTGACCAGAAGAGAGTGGTGTCCGGGCGTATGTCCGGGCGTGTAGAGCATCACGACGGTGCCATCGCCAAAAACATCCTTGTCCTGCGGCACGGGCTCAACATTGCCACCGCCGCTGATCCAATTCGAAACCAACTGCGGATTGACGCCCGCCGGCGGTTTGGCGCTTGTTAAGACATCCCAATCTCCCTTGCCGATCAGGAGCGTGGCTTTGGGAAGCGAATTCGCTTGCCCGATGTGATCGCCGTGGTAGTGGCTAATGCCGATGTACTTGACCTGCTCCGGTGTCACTTTCATCTGCGCGAGAAGGTCAACCAAACCCACCTTCGGTGCCACGGGGCCCGCGCTCATGGACTGGCCGGTGTCCCACACCATGTAGTCGTTGCCGTGCTTCACGAGATAGCAGCTATAGACGAACTGCAGCTTCAGCCCAGGATACGCATATGTGTCGGAGAATCGCGCGTTGACTTCGAGCGGAGCTGGCGGAGTGCCGCCGTCAAGTCGCGTCAACGTGACTTCAGCCGTCGTTTGCGCGAGCAGCGGCGAACCCGCGAGCATGCTCATGCCAACAACCAGGCCCAGTGAGACCATAGCCTTCCTCATCGCTACCTCCATGACGTTAAACTGAAGCTGCGCGAGTTGCCCTCCGAGGCACCAATGCGAAGCTTCGCTTGACCATCTAATTTCAATATCTGGCGGCACTTTTGCGCAAGGCCCACGCTGAGCTGACGCTTCACACGTTGGTGAACATGTGTGCCCAGGATGCGGCGCATGTTTCCACCTGCGTGGCAGCGCGAGGAGGTCGCCGGATCAATTTTCCGGGTTGTGCCATCGTCAGCGGTATGGTCTCGGCATATAGTGACGTATGGATGTTGGGATCCGCCATGCGAGCAAGTCGGTCGCGGCGGCACTGCCAATCTGGAAGTGGTGTTCAAGTCCAGGCCCGACCTCATCTTGGACTTTGGTTCCGTGCGGGAGACCTACGTGTCGCTCGCTGAGAATGTGCAACAGCAAACCAACGTTCCCTACGTTCTCATCGATGGTCACTTCGAGGCCACGCCGGCGGCGCTGCGCTGCTGGTCGACGTCCTGGGACTGAGCGCGCGCGGCGTGCGATTGGCCAAAACATTGAGGATACGTTCGAGCAAATCGACGCAGCGCTAGGGGCCACCCCAATTGATAAGCGCCCTCGGGTGTACCTTGCGCGAGGGCCCGATCGGCTCGAAACAGGAGTGGTAGGTTCCATCAACACCGAGATCATCGAGCGTGCCGGCGGGCGCAATGTCGCTGCCGCGGTCGGTCAGAAAGGATTGGTGCGTGTATCGATGGAACAGGTCATCGTCCCGGACCGGAAATCATCGTGACCTGGGACCGCAACTTCTTTGATCGCGTCTTTAAGGATCCTCTCTGGGCCGGTTCTGCCCCGACACGTTTCCCGAGGATCTTCGCGAAACCACGCGCACGTTCTATCGTTTGTTCTATCATGTGGAACCGACCGAACCCCAACTCGATACCCTGATGGCCTGGTCGAAGGGACAAACTCCATCCCGACAGCAACCCGCGAGACGCTAAGCAACCATCCGGCGGTGACGTTCGTGTGCCTCACCGTGCTGCTCTTGCTGCTGATGCTTGGCGCAGCATTGGTGGGCGCCTATCCGATCACGTTTGGCGAGTTCGTGGCAGCACTCGGTCAGCGGCTTGCGGGCGGAATGACCCAGGACAAAATCAATACCGTGCTGTTCGACATCCGCCTCCCGCGCGTGTTTGCTGCAGTTGTGGTTGGGGCTGCCGTCGCCGCGGCTGGGGCCGCCTACCAAACGCTCTTCCGCAACCCGCTAGTATCGCCAGATATCCTCGGTGTTTCAACCGGCGCCGGTCTCGGGGCGGTGCTCGGCATTTTTTTATCGTTGCCGGTCGCTGCCATTCAGCTATCGGCCTTTGTCGTCGGGCTAGCCACGGTGGGTCTTGTGTACGCAATAGCGGCTTTGGTGCACGGGCGCGAACCGGTCCTGGTGCTGGTGCTTGCCGGGGTTGTTGTGGGCGCCCTCGCGGGAGCAGCGATTTCATTGCTGAAGATCCTTGCCGATCCCTACGACCAGCTTCCCGCAATCGTGTTCTGGCTATTGGGGAGCCTCTCGGCCATCCGCAAGGGTGAGGTGTGGGCGGCGGTACCGTTGGTGTTCATCGGCCTGATCCCGCTTGTCGTCTTGCGCTGGCGCATTAACGTTCTCTCGCTGGGTGACGAAGAGGCTAGGGCTCTGGGCGTCGAAACCGGGCGTTTGCGCTTCATAGTTATCGCCGCAGCAACCCTGATCACCGCCAGCGTCGTTGCCATTTCTGGCGTTATTGGCTGGGTGGGTCTTGTAATCCCCCACATTGCCCGGATGGCGGTCGGGCCAAGCTTCGACCGGCTGCTTCCGACCGCGACGCTGCTGGGCGCAAGCTATCTGCTAATCGTCGATACGTTGGCGCGCACGATGGCCCGTATTGAGGTGCCGATCGGCATCCTGACGGCGATCATCGGTGCACCGTTCTTCCTGTGGCTGTTGGCGCGTGGGCGCGAGGGATGGTCATGAGCGGACGGCTGGCAGCCCGTGGTCTGGGGTTTGGGTATGGCGCCACCCCCATTGGTCGCAATATCGATTTGGAGCTGCGTGCCGGCGAGGTGTTTTGCCTACTTGGACCGAATGGATCTGGCAAGACTACCCTATTTAAGACGCTGCTCGGGTTGTTGCCGGCACAGGCGGGAGAGGTGGTGGTTGATGGCACCCCGCTCAAGGAGCTTTCCCGGCCGGAAATCGCCCGCCGCATCGCCTATGTGCCGCAGGCACATACGGCGCACTTCCCGTTTCGCGTCATCGATATGGTCGTGATGGGACGCACCGCTCACCTGGGTCTGTTTGCTGCCCCGACATCCATCGACAGGCAGCGAGCGCGAGAGGCACTGGCCCTGCTCGGCATAGCGGAGTTGGCGGAACGAGAATATACACGCATCAGCGGCGGGCAGCGCCAACTTGCCCTCGTGGCCCGCGCCCTGGTCCAGGATGCGCCTGCGATCGTCATGGACGAGCCTACCGCCAATCTCGATTTCGGAAATCAGGTGATTGTCCTGTCGGAAGTAAAGCGCCTCGCGGTTCGAGGTCTTGCCGTGCTGCTCTCCACCCATGATCCCGACCATGCATTCAGTATCGCCAGCCGTGTTGCCTTGCTGGATCATGGCAGGTTGGTCGATCAGGGCATGCCGCAAACGGTCCTGACGTCGGACAAGCTCAAATCCGTCTACGGAATCGACGTCATTGTTGGCCGCCTAGCCAATGGCCAAACCGTTTGCGCGCCGACTTATCGGTCTTAATCCTACGCCAAGGCTAACGTCACTGGCCTTGCTGAAGGCGAGCACCTTGACCCCCTCCCAGAGCTTGAGATTGTTGCTGCTACCAGGGCAACGGACGGCGTATTCTGACTGCCGCCGCCGCTATCGAATGGTGAGATGCCTGCAAAACGCGGTTGTTGGAGGGCGACCATCCTCATTGGTTGGCATCGCCTGCCCTCCCCAGGAGCCCGCCGGTGACAGGGCCCGCCTGCTCGACTGCTCGAGGGGAACAACTACCAATGCGCGATGTTGAATGGGGCAATCGTCATACCTGAACCTAGGGCGAGGGTTCTCCCGCGGTGATCGGTCGGGCACGCATCAGGCGGAGCTGAACCTCTGGCAGCTCGCCGGGATCAACATCGCGGCCGAGAAGGGGCCTTGGTACAAGGACATCGGGCAGGGCATGGGGGCTGCCCCAAACACAGCAGCTGCGACCAATGCCTACCGGCTGTCGGATCGTGGGACGTGGCTGTCGTTCAAGAACAAAGGCGACCTCGTGATCGTGACTGAAGGAGACAGGCGTCTGTTCAATCAGTACGGCGTAATGCTTGTGAACCCTGAGAAGCCCCCAATGTGAAGAAGGAATTCGGCCAGCAATTCATTGATTGGCTAATTTCGCCTGAAAGGGCAGAACGCCATAGCCGATTAAAGATGAATGGTGAGCAGCTGTTCTATTCGAACGCGCACGATCCAAATGCGTGATGACCGGGCCATCTTTGCCCGTGATGGGCAGCTCTTAGCCGCCCCAGGTGATCCTCGGATTGCCCACTTCGTGCGCTGCCGCACCGGCATCGTTGGATCACCCCTGCACGGGGAATGCTGCTCGCCAATGCAGCAGTGGCCAGTGGCGGTGAGGCTCCGGTTGCCCGGGCCGTGCTCAGGGAAACACACCCGACTGTTGGAATGTTGTGATCCGCTGCTCCGGCGTCAGTGAGGCATCCAACACCAGTGCCGTGCCGGCGACAATCATCAGGAGTAAAATGAATATCCACGGTGCAACGGACTTGCTCAGCCGGCCAGCTCGATCCATGGCGTCCAATTCGTACACACCTTGCATTGGCATGTTGTCTTCCTTCTCACGGGGTAAAGTTCATTCGCATTCCGCAACCGGCCCATCTCCTTGCGCGACGCATCGGCCAATGATGGTTCGATAGGGACGCAACTCCTCAAGGGTGGCCCATGGAAAGACCGGCCCAGAGATCAATCCCTTGCAAGGATTGGGACGAGAGGCGCGATCCCACGACAGGGAGAGCCGGGCGAGCGCGCACACGAACATCCTTCTCGATGCTCGGAACCAAAAGACTCGCGGTGCTGGTCGGCTATTCCCGGGTGCTTGATAAAATAATTGTGCGGGTAGCCACTGTGCCGATCATCGGCTGGCTAGCTGATGGGCAGGGGATCATGGTGGGATGCGCAACCGTCGAACGCCGCCACATTCGAGAATGGGATTTGCCAGCCTCGTGCACCCAAGGCCGAGCGCAAGGGGACTGTGCCCTCAAAGTCAATTGCTAGGTCGCCCCCAAAGCGCAGCCGATGCGATGTGGGCACCCTCGACCGCCGCGGCTAACTTGTGCCAAACGATCTCCGCTGCGACGTACTCGCGGCCAGCGAACGTACCAAAGCCACAGTCGGTGCCGGCTATGATCCGCTCCTTGTCGCCGACAGCTGCTACCGCCTCACGCAAGCGGCGCGCGACGAGGAGGGGATGCTCAACGAAGTTTGTCGTCGTGTCGATTACGCCGGGGATGAGCAGCATGTGCGGCGGCAATGGATGTTCACGTAAGGCGTCATACTCGTGCTGATGGCGCGGGTTGGCGAATTCGATCGACAGCGCCCCGACGTTGGCGCGGTACAATTGCGGCAGTATGGCGGCCATGGCAATATCGTAGATGTGCGGGCCGTCGTTATTGCCCCAGCAGACGTGCAGGCGCACGCGATCCCGCGGAATGTCGGCAATTGCTGCATTGATGGCGCCGACGTGCAGCTCGAGTTGCTTCAGGAAGTCACGCTCGTCGAGATGTCCAAAGAACCGATGGCGCTCCATCGCTAGGTCAGGCGCATCGATCTGCAGAACGTGGCCGGCCTCGTGGATGGCCCGGTATTCGTGAGCCAATGCGGTGGCCAGCGCCGTCAGGTAGGCTTCGTGGCTCGCATAGTATTGGTTGATCATCGTCGTGGCGACCACGCCCGGCGATGGCGCGGTCATAAACGTCTCCCGGAATGCCGTTCCAAGTTTCCCTAAGCGCGCCGCATCGTCCCTGATTGGGGCATCGTTGACGTATTTCACCTCAGAGATTGCGGCTGGCGCATTCATCAAGCGGGCGGTATGCGGAAAGCGCGCCGCGGTCTGGCGCATGTAACCTGGAAACTCTATCTGATCGCGCGCATGAGGCCGCCTCGATTCCCCGCCGAAGCCGCACAGGCAGCGCGGCACGTAGGTCTGGAAGGCGACCCGAGACTGCTCGCCGTCATTGCCTATGTCGATGCCGGCCTTTACCTGTGCCGCGATGACCTGCCGGGTCGCGCTCTCGACCTCGCGCGCAAGCGCAGCTCTCTCGATCGCCTCACCAGCCTCCTGCCGGATCAGCAGGTCGGTAAGCGTCTCATTGCGCGGCAAGCTGCCGACGTGGGTCGTCAGGATGCAATCTGTGCTTTGGAGCATTGCGGGAACCGCCTGTTTGCAAGCCTGATAGAAGCATGCCCGCATCGCGCGGCCAAGGTAGAAAGCCAATCGGAGAAGGCGGCGCATGCGCAATGATTTGCCCGCTCTGGCTAGCGAAGCAAAATCGGGACTGAACAGGTGGCGACAAGACACCACTGGCGCCAATTCTGACGCGACCTAGCGATGGCCGTTGGCAAGGCGAGGGGAGTCGGGCTCGGCGCGCAGCCGCGCCATGGCCCAGACACCGAATAGGGGGCCGAGAGCCAGCGGCGCGAAGGCAAAGCGCCAGCCAACGGTCTCCACGAAGCGGGGCACAAGGTGGATTGTAAGCAGCGTCAATGTGAACCCAGCGCAGGTCTGGGCCGTCAGCATGGTGCCGATCAGCTTTGGATCGGAAAGCTCGCTAACCGTCGCCGAGAACTGGGCGGAATCGGCGACCGCCGCCGCACCCCACAGCAAGCACAGCAGTCCCAACAACAAGGGGTGGCCTCCAAACAACAGCCCGACGACGAGCGCGCACGCGCCGCTCAGCGTCATAGCGCTCATCGTCGTCAGCGTCCGTCCATAGTGGTCCGCTACCCAGCCGCCCATGAGACAACCGGCCGCGCCGCCAACCCCTATGACGATGAACGTCGTCACACGCGCGAGGATATCTGGGTCATGGCCGGCAGAGCTGATGCGGAAGCTCGCGGCCAGGAACAGGCCGATCCACGTCCACATCGCGTAAAGCTCCCACATGTGGCCGAGATAGCCAAGATTGGCCCAGCGCAGCGAGGGCGCGCGCAATGCCACAACCAGGTCACGCGCAGCGAACACGCGTGTCACAGCATGCCGCGGCCCCAGGCTCACCAGATTGACGGCGGCGCCCGCCATGGCGGCCGCGAGCGATGTGGCCAGTATGGTGAAGCGCCAGTCGACGCCGCCAAGCGCATTGAAAAGATGCGGCGAGGCAGAACCTAGGGTCAAGGCACCAACCAGGATGGCCACGAGCAAGCCAAGATCGTCCTTTGCCCAGCTCGCAACCATCCGCATCCCGACGGGATACACGCCTGCCATGCACACTCCCGTAATAAAGCGCGCGATATAGACCCACGTGGCGGTGGGCGCGACACACAGAATGGAGGCGTTGGCAACCGCCGCCACCTGGGCTGAGACCATGAAAAAGACGCGCGGGTCGACCCGATCTGCCAGACCAAGCACGGCGCTGAGGAGCGTGCCGACAACGAAGCCAACCTGCACACTGCTGGTGAACATCGCCACCTGCGTCTGCGTGAGCGCGTGCTCAAGCAGGACGGACGGCACGATGGCTGTGGCCGAGAACCAAACGGCCAGCGCCGCGAGCTCGCAAATCGCAAGCAGACCGATTGAGACGGCCTTCGACCGACGAGCCATGGGGTGTCCGAAAACAAAGGGAGCACAGGTGAAAGCGCGCAAAGAAGGGCAATTCTTCACTATGCCGCGTCCTTCGTGTCGCGTGTCTGGCGCTCAAGCAGCGGCATGGTGTAGGTGGTTGCAATCCCCACGACACAGGTTTCACCGTCCGCGTTGCGAACAATGGTCTCCAGCTTGCAGATCGGTTTGTCGTCCCTAACGAACTCGACCTTGACACTCGCGGTTATCCGCTCTCCGACCCGAACCGCCTTTACGAACCTCCAGTTCGTCTCGAGAAACACTGTGCCAGGTCCAGGGAGATCCTCGGCAACGACGGCGTTCAAGAGACCGGTCGTGACACCGCCTTGGACGATGAGGGCCCCGAAAGGCGATTTGGCCGCCAATTCGGCATCGTAGTGGATCGGATTCTTATCGCCCGTCATCTCAGTGAACATTTCGACATCGCGCATGGTGGTGGTGCGGCTCCGCTCGGCGCGTGAACCCACCGACGGCCGGCCGCGAATCGTCCGCGTCCAGGGTAAGTCGTTTGACATTTTTCCTTCTCCTATGCTGCTAGGGCGGGCAATTGAGAGAGGCCGGCGACGTAACTCGCTTCGGCATTCATGACGGCGCTCAATTGCACGTGGAGCGCCTTGACCTCGTCGAGATCCCACGCGAATCCCGCAATGGCATCGGTGATGCGCAACAGCGGCAAGGAGAGCACGTCCCGCTCGCTTTGGTAGGCTTCGAGCGCGCGGCTGCTGCCACCGACAATCGCGCGGGACAAGAGCTCCGCGTCGCGAAATGCGTCAGTGATCCCATGCGCGGTAAGCGGATCCTTGAAATAACCGGCATCGCCCACAAGCGCCCAGCCTGGTCCCTGGCAGTCCCGCAGGAAGCCTGGCGCTCCGCCAAAGCCGCGCAAGCGGCCAATAAGAGCGCCGCGTTCGACGTCGGCACGCAGCCCAGGGCAGCTCGATTCCAAGACTTCGAGAAAACCGCGCCTGACATCGCCGCGAAACGTCGAGAAGAATTGCGGAGCCGGGAGGGCGGCAAAGACACAATGACCCGAGTTCGTCGGGATCACTCCCGCCGCGGCGTTCTTTGCGAAATACCAATGGGAGCCATCCATTGTCAGTCTATCAAAGTAGCCAAAGACGATGCCGGAGGCATTGCCGCCTTCGACGTAGGCTCTGGCCTTGACAAGCTGGGCAATGGTGGATTGCCGGCCGTCAGCGCCGATGACCATATCGGTACCGATCGTCGTGCGTGACCCGCTGGCATCCTTCAACGTGACGCCGACAATCCGGCCGCTTGATGCGTATTCGAGCTCGGAAAGAGCGATACCATGGCGAACGTCAGCGCCGACTTTGCGGGCCGCATCGACCAACAGGCGATCGAGTACCGTGCGCCGTGGCGCAAACAGGCTCTCGACGCCATGCTCCGGCTTGATGTCCACGCGAACCGCGTCGCCGCCATAATGGAACGTCGTCGATCGAATCGCGGGAGTGTCTGCTGCCAAAACTTCCGGAATGAGCCCCCAGCGCTTGAGCTGGACGACGGCACCCCGCATCAGGGCGTGCGTCGACATTGTATCGGAACCGTAGGCGTGCCTATCGAT
>JAMXLN010000384.1 GCA_024281145.1 Hyphomicrobiaceae bacterium
ACGCCCATCTCGGTGGCCTTCTGCACCATGTAATCAAGCCGCGCACGCTTCAAAGGTGCGAAGAGGTAATCGATGTCGGGCCCGTCCTCCTGGTCGCGCACCTTGGCGCCGATCCGCAACGTGGCGCCACGCTTGCCGGCGTCGGCAATGCTGGCCTGCCACTCCCCATCGCGCCCGTTGAAGACAATAATCGTGTCGCCCTCTTGCAGGCGAAGAACGTTCTTGACGTAGTTCGCCTGGCCAACGCTCACATCAGCCATCGTGCCCTCGGCCAGATCCGCCTTCAAGAACAGGCGCTGGGCCTTAAAGTCGTAGCGGGCCATCGCTCACTTCGTGTCCGTGCGGGTCCGTGCGGGAACACTCTTGCCACACCCTATCATGACCCCATGACCTTCTGCGGTCATCTCTGGGCCTGCCACTTGGCGCCGCCTCCCGCCGCGCCGAGCCGGCGCTTGAGCGTTGCCGCATCGAGCGCAGGCTCCAGCGCCCGTAGCTCGGCCGCCGCGCTCGCGGCCGCCGCCACGGCCACCACTGCACCCGAGGCGTGCGAGGTGACGCCGCCAAAACCCACTGCCTCAGCGCCCGTGGCCCCCGGTGCGACGGCCAGCACATTGTCTAGGCCGAGCGCCGCCGGGTAGGCGGGCTCGGCGGGAACGGCCGGCACCACGACGAGCAGGTCCTTGAAGCGCTGCGCCGCCTGCCGGAACGCCTCCCAGTGTGGGCGCGAGGGGCTCGCCATGGCCACCACAGCCACCCGTGCCGGTGTCTGTGCCACGAACGCCAGGGCGCGTGCCAGCTCGACGGGATCGCTGGGGTCAACGCGCACGGGCACCAGCCGCACGGCCGGCGCGCCGACGATGAGGCTGGCAAGGAGCGTGCTGTCGCCGCCCCACTCGGGGGGCGCGGTGCCCTTGGTTTGATCGAAGGGCCTTCGGTCTTGGTCTTGGAGATCCCAACCGATGAGTTCGCCCTCGCCGTCCCGCGCCAAGCGGGGCGTTATATGGGGGAGCGTGTAGTCGATACCCGCGCCGATGAGGGCGACAGCGCTGCCGCCAGGATCCCGGCCGGGCGGCACCGGCGGCTTTTCCGCACGGATCGAATTGGCTCCCGATTTTGGAGCCAATTGAGGTTCCGGTCTCTGGGCGAGCACGGGGCTTGTCAGCACGGTCATGGCGATTGCGGCCAGCCGGATGAGGCGCCCCAGCATGGTTTCAGTTCGCGGGCATGCCGGCCGATGCCGCACGCTTAGCGGCAAGCCCGAGGGAAAGGGCGATGAAGTCGGCGATCGCCGCGACGTCGTCCAGCGCGAACACGGGCCGGCCGGCGCCCTCGGCGGCGTGGTCGGCCGCCACCGCGATGACGTTGGCGTCGGCTTGGGCAAGCGGCTTGCTGCCAAAGGCCTCGCGCCGCCGGGTCTCGACCTTCGGGATGGGCGCCGATTTGTATCCCTCCACGACCACCAGGTCGCAGGGCGCAAGCCAGGCCAGCACCTGCGCCAGGTCCGGTTCGGGCGCGGCTTCGAGCTCGGCGATCACTGCCCAGCGCTTGGCGGAGACCACCGCCACTTGTGATGCACCGGCGCGGCGATGACGGGCGCTGTCTGTGTGTTCCTGGTCGATCTGGAAATCGTGATGGGCATGCTTGACGGTCGCAACCTTGAGGCCGCGCCGGCTAAACTCGCCAACGAGCCGCTCAACAAGCGTGGTTTTGCCGGATTTCTTCCAGCCGGCGATGCCGATGACAGGCGTGTGGCCGGCAGTCCGCTTCATTTTTTCGAGGTCGCTGTCTTGGCCAACATGGTGCGCAGCTGATCGAGTTCGAGCGGGGTATTGGCGTTGAAGAAGGGATCGATGTCGAGACCGCACACGTGCATGGGTGGAAACGGTACCGCGATGGTGCCATGCCGATCGGTCCAAGCAAGCACCTTGCGCACGCCGGCGCGAAGCTGCTCCTCAAGGTCATCTGCCAGTGCCACCGGCCACAGGCCGATGACCGGGTGGAGCTCTCCGTGCGACTGCGCCAGCGCAATGGCGCCTGGCCGACCCTCAACGTTGCGCACCATTTTGTTCACCAAGTCGACGGGCAGCAGCGGTGCGTCGCCGGCAGCGGTGGCGATCCAGCGGGCCGCGGGGGCATTGGCGGCCGACCAGCGCATGCCCGCCAAGACGCCGGCGAGCGGGCCGACAAATCCGCCGATGGTATCGGGCACCACCGGCAGTCCGAGGGGGCCAAAGCGGCCGGGATCACCGTTGGCGTTGATGATCAGAGCTCCGACCTGCGGCCGCATTCGGCAGACGACGTGCGCAAGCATGGGTCTTCCGGCAAGCTCGAGCAGGCCCTTGTCGCCGCCGCCCATGCGCTTCGACCGACCGCCGGCAAGGATCACGCCCGTCACCTGAAGCTGCTTCTTCATTTGATTACCTCGATCGCTCGCTGCCGATCGGGATCGAGGCGATCGGGCTCGCCATCGGGGGCCAAGGATTGAAAGCCGGCGTCAGCGATCGAAACCGTCATCTGCGCCGTCATGGTTTTGCCTGGTCCATCCCTTTGCATTCGACCAAGCATAGCCCCGGCATCGCGCCCGATCCATCATTCCAGCGCGTCTGCATGGCTGCCCTTGCGTGCATGCTTGCGATCCTCTTCTCCCACGTGCGCAGGGTCGGTGTCGAAGACGATGCGCTCGGCGCCCGAGAGCGCCACGAAGCGCCTGCCTCGCGCGCGTCCGATAAGCGTCAGCCCCGCCTTGCGAGCGAGCTCCACGCCCCAACCGGTGAAACCTGAGCGAGAGACGAGCACGGGGATGCGCATCTTTACTGTCTTGATGACCATCTCGGAGGTCAGGCGGCCGGTGGTGTAGAAAATCTTATCGTCCGGGACGATGCCGTTGAGGAACATATAGCCGGCGATCTTATCGACGGCATTGTGGCGGCCCACGTCCTCCATGTAGATCAACGGCCGGTCCTCTTCGGCCAGGACGCAGCCGTGGATGGCACCGGCCTTGAGATAGAGGCTCGGCGCGGTGTTGATCTTCTTGGTCAACTGGTAGAGCCAGGACGTGCGCACGCGGGCGTGGGGATTAAGCGCGACCTTGTCGAATTCCTCCATCAGATCGCCAAAGACGGTTCCCTGCGCGCACCCAGACGTCTGCGTCTTCTTGCTGAGCTTGTCCTCAAAATCGGTCTGGCGGCGCGTCCGCACCACCACGGTGGCGATGTCCTCGGCGTAGTCGACCCCGGTAATCTCATCGTCAGGCTTCAGCATATTCTGATTGAGCAGGTAGCCCACGCCCAACAGCTCCGGCCGGTCTCCGATCGTCATCATCGTCACGATCTCGCGGCTGTTGAGGAAGAGCGTCAGCGGCCGCTCGGTGACCACGGCCGTCGCCACCGGCTGGCCGTCCTGATCGATGCCGGGCACGGTGACGGAGAGGCGCTCATCGTCCGGGTCGGGCCGGACGGTGAACTCTTGAAGGTGGAGGGGCCGCAGCTTGGGCAAGACCGAATTACTCCGATGGGCGAGCATGCTGCCTGTGAGGGGCATGTAAAGGCGCGGTGCGGTGAGCACAAGGTCCCAGGCCCGGGCCAAGGCCTGCCGCGGACATCTTGCCGCCAAATCTCTCGTTGAGACAAACTCGGTGCAGACCTAAAGTAGCCTCAAATGGACGCTCGCGGGCGGGCGGAGACCGCGAGGCGTCGTGAAGCGAGACGTCCGGCATTTGCCTCGCTCCTCGCGCTGCCCTCGGCCCCAGCATTCCTTCAAGCATTTCGCGCCAAAGCCGTCGAGGAGGTCGGCAGTCATGGCAAGCATCGACCGTCGCAGGTTGTTGAAGGCGGCAGGCGCGGCAAGCGTGGGGGCAAGCGCGCCGGCGGTGGCTGCCCCGGCCGTCGCCCAATCGTCGCCTGAGATCCAGTGGCGCATGCCCGTAAGCTGGCCCAAGACGCTCGACACGCTTTACGGGGGCGCCGAGCAGTTCTGCAAGTACGTCGCGGAGGCGACCGACGGCAAATTCCAAATTCGGCCCATGCTGGGCGATGAGCGCATACCGGCGCTGGAGGTTACCGAGGCGGTCACGAGCGGCATGGTCGAGGCTTGTCATACGGCCCCCTATTACATGTTCGCCAAGGACCCAACGTTTGCCTTCGGCTGCGCCGTGCCGTTCGGTCTTAATGGGCGCATGCAGAACGCCTGGTGGTTGGAGGGTGGTGGCGAAGGCCTGATGAACGCCTTTTATGCCAAGTACAGCATCTACGGCCTACTTGCGGGCAATACGATGGCGCAGATGGGCGGCTGGTTCCGCAAGGAGATCAACACCATCGACGACCTCAAGGGGATCAAGATGCGCATTGGCGGATTTGCCGCCGCGGTCATCTCCAAGCTTGGCGTCGCCCCGCAACAGATTGCCGGTAACGACATCTATCAGGCGTTGGAGAAGGGCACGGTCGACGCCGCCGAATGGGTCGGGCCGCACGACGACGAGAAGCTCGGATTGTACAAGGTGGCGAAGTTCTACTACTACCCGGGCTGGTGGGAAGGCGGGGCCATGATCCACGTGCAGATCAACAAGGGTCAATGGGAGGCGCTACCCAAGACCTACCAGGCGATCCTCAAGGCGGCGGCTGCCCAAGCCCACAACTTTACGGTCGGCCGCTATGACGCGCTGAACCCGGCTGCCTTGAAGAAGATCCTGGCGAGCGGCACGCAGCTGCGGCCCTTCTCGGAATCGATCATGGACGCCTGCTTCAAGGCCGCCAACGAGGTCTATGCCGAGATCAGCGCCAAGAACGAGGACTTCAAGAAGCTCTGGGAATCGGTGAAGGCGTTCCGCGCCGACCAGTACTTGTGGCAGCAGCTGGCCGACAACACCTACGACACCTACATGATGATCCAGCAGCGCAAGAAGCTGCTGTGATGAACCCGGGCGCGCGCCCCCGTCTATTTTTGCGCGCAATGTCAACGCAGCGGAGAGCAGCATGATCGGCTATGTCACGCTCGGCTCCAACGACCTTGAGCGGGCGCGCGCATTTTATTCGGCCCTGCTTGCCGAGATCGGCGGCCGGGAAGTCATGCGCCTGGACAACGGCTTCACGATGTACGGCACGGGTCGCGGTCAACCGGGGATCTGCATCACCAAGCCCCACAATGGACAGGCCGCGGTGCCGGGCAACGGTAACATGGTCGCGCTTGTGCTTAAGGAGCGGCGCCAAGTTGACGCGCTCTACGCCAAGGCGCTGGCACTGGGTGGCACGGACGAGGGGCCCCCGGGCCTGCGAGGCGCAGAAGGGCCACAGGCATTCTACGGCGCCTATTTTCGCGACCTTGACGGCAACAAGCTGTGTGCTTTTCGGATAGGGCCCGCGAGCTGAGCTGCTCGCCTCTGCGCCGCGGGCGCGGGGTTGGCCCCCTTCCGGCCAATGGGTTGGTCAGGTTTGCAACGCTGAACCATTGCCAACCGCCCGCCCCACGCTACATGGATGACCGATGAGCTCCACCCCCACGAGAGATCAGATCCTTGAGCGCCTGCGTCGGGTCAAGGGACCCGATTTGGAGGGCAACATCGTCGACCTAGGGCTGGTGTCGGAGATCCTCCTCAAGGACAGCCACGTCTCTTTCTCGATCACGGTTCCGGCAGAGCGGGCGCGCGAGCTTGAGCCTATGCGCCAAGCCGCCGAAAAGCTCGTGCGCGACATGCAGGGCATAACGGGCGTGGCCGCCGTGCTGACGGCCGAAAAGCCTCAGGGCGCACCGTCGGCTGCAGCGCGCGGACCCCGGACGGAAAGCCCCAGGGTAAGGGAGGCGCGGGCTAGGGCCGCGGCACAGGCGCCGCCCACGGTCCCCTCCGGCGCGGGGCGGCACGTCATAGAGGTCGCCGGCATCAAACACATGATCGCCGTGGCCTCCGGGAAGGGGGGCGTCGGCAAGTCGACCACAGCGGTCAACCTGGCGCTGGGCCTCAAGGCCATCGGACTGGAGGCGGGCATCCTCGACGCCGACATCTATGGTCCCTCACAACCGCGCTTGCTCGGCCTCAGCGGGCGCCCGCAGGTCGCCAATGGCAATACATTGCGACCGATGCAGGGGCATGGTCTCAAGGCCATGTCGATGGGCTTCATGGTCGATGAGGGCACGCCGATCATCTGGCGCGGACCGATGGTCGTCTCGGCGCTGACGCAAATGCTGCGAGACGTGGAGTGGGGCAATCTCGACGTGCTCGTCATCGACATGCCACCCGGTACCGGCGACGTGCAGCTCACCATGGCGCAACAAGTGCCGCTCTCGGGTGCCATCATCGTCTCGACGCCACAGGACCTGGCGCTGATCGACGCCCGCAAGGGTCTCAACATGTTCCGCAAGGTCGACGTGCCCGTGCTCGGCATCGTCGAGAACATGAGCTATTTCGTGTGCCCCAAGTGCCAAGCGCGCTCGGATATCTTCGGCCACGGCGGCGCTGAAGCGGAGGCCTTGAAGCTCGGCGTTGCCTTCCTTGGTGCTGTGCCGCTGCACATAGACATCCGGACCACTTCCGACGAGGGTCGGCCGATCGTGGCCTCGAGCCCCGACAGCGTGCAGGCGCAGATCTTCCGCGATATTGCGGCCAAGACCTGGAGCGAACTGCAGGGGAAAATGCCGGGCGGACCGCCCAAGCTCGACATTGCCCCAGATCGCAGCGCGCTCGCGGTGACCTTCGCTGGCACCGAGCCCTTCAAGCTCTCGGCAGAGATGCTGCGGGTCATGAGCCCCTCAGCCGAAGTACAGGGCCACTCGCCGGAGCAGCGGCAAACGGTCGCTCGGAAGCGCAACGTCAAGATCAAGGAACTGAAACCCGTCGGCAATTACGCCGTGCGCATTGTCTTCGACGATGGCCATGACACCGGGCTCTTCAGCTGGTCCTACCTTGAGACGCTCGACCAGGAGCGCGACAAGCGCTGGGCCGAGTATCTGTCGGCATTGGCGCAAAAGGGGCTGAGCCGGGGCTGACGTTGCACCGTCGCGAGGGCTGGCGCAGCCACCACGCGCGACGGTCGCCAACGCTCTTGCGCGGACCTTGGACGTGCGCTGGGACGTGCGTCTTGGACCGGGGCGGGATGGGCTCAGGCCGAGGCCTGGATCTACCGCGGTCGCGCGCGGAAGACCTTGGCCGAGGATGGGAGCGCTAGCGCGCGCTCTGTTGCGAACAGCCCAAAGGTTCAGCGCTTGCGGGCGGCCTTGCTTGTGGGAGTGCTGTCGGATCGCTTGCCGGGCGAGCGCTGTTCACTCCGTCTTGCAAGTGCGGCGGATACGTAGTGAGGCAGCGCGAACGCCGCCCGGTGCACGCTCGGGGTGTAGTATTTGGCGGAAATGCGGCGCTTGGCCGAGCGACGCGCGAGCATCGCTTCCGGCATCTTGAGCAGCGCCGGATCATCGCTGGCCCAATTGAGCGCGAACGGGCCACCGAAATAGCAAGGTTGCGTGCACAAGTAGGGCGAGGTCGCCCTGAACAGCGAGGCGAAGATCTCGCTCGTGGCGCGGAGGTGCTCAGGAAACAGGAAGGGTAGCCCGTTTTGCGTGACGAGAACACCGCCCTTCTTCAGCGCCCTTTTACAGTCGCTGAAGAACTCGCGCGTATGCAATGAGGCGCTGGGGCCGATTGGCTCGGAGCTATCGACGATGATGGCGTCAAACTTCTCGCGCGTGTCGGCCACGTATTTCAAGCCGTCGGCAATGACGAGGTCGGCGCGCGGATCATCGAATGCACCGCCGGCAATCTCAGGGTAGTGCTTCAGCGAAAGGTCGATGACGGCGCGATCGATCTCGCACAACGTCGCCTTGCGAACGCTTGGGTGTTTCAGTACCTCCCGCAGCACTCCGCCGTCACCGCCACCGACCACCAGCACCCGGCCAGGTGCAGCCATCGCCATCAATGGCACGTGCGCCATCATCTCGTGATAGACGAACTCATCGGAGGTGGTGAGCTGGCACACCCCGTCGAGCATCAGCACCCTGCCCCAGGTCTCGTTCTCGAAGATGATGAGATGCTGATGTTGGGTCTTTACTTCATGCAGGACCTTGGACGCTTCCAGGCGGACGCGCCAATGCGGGTGGAATGTCTCCTCGATCCAACGAGACATGGCTCATTCGCCTCCCGGGTGTCGGTCCTTGCCATGGCCAAGGCCAAGCGACGCGCGTGGCCGTTGGGCCTCGCGCGCCAGTTTCGCACTGTCTTCGGGAGCTAGGCCGCCCGTCGCGCTTTGGCCATCCTAACGGAAGCCTTTTTGTCGGCGGCGATCTCCCACGTGCGCTCGTTCAACGAGTCCGCCCGCAGGTGTTCCTTGACCACAGTGCGCTCGGGTTGGAACGCCCTGTTCAGCACGTCTACGGTGGCATGCGGGTTCGCATGACCGCACATGAAGACATCGAGCGCGGCATAGCCGGCCTCGGGCCAGCTATGAATGCTGATGTGGCTTTCCGCCAGCACGGCCACACCCGAAACGCCACCATTGGGCGTAAAGTGGTGGAGGTGGATGTGCAACAGCGTTGCCCCCGCCACGGATACGCAGCGCTTCAGCGTCTCTTTAATGTGCTTGAGATCGTCAAGCCGCCTGGCGCCGAACAGGTCGATGATGAGATGGGTGCCGGCGAAGCGATGCCCATCGCGTTCGATGAAGTAGTCTTTCCTGTCCTCGTGCGCTAGGTGCGCGGATTGACCATGATCTTCCTTTT
>JAMXLN010000385.1 GCA_024281145.1 Hyphomicrobiaceae bacterium
ACATTGCCATTTCCACGTACGATGAGACCAACCGGCGCGTCCATCCCGAGCGCATCATTCGCGGCTTGCGTCGCCAGGGTGGCCGATCCCTGATCGCGCTGGTGGGCGTGCAGTCCAACCAGTTCCCCCGCGCGCTCGACCTTGGCCGCCGCTTCCGCGCTGCGGGATTGCAAGTGTGCATCGGCGGGTTTCACGTGTCGGGCTGCATCGCCATGCTGCCCGAGATGCCGGAGAGCATGCGGGAGGCCCAGCGCATCGGCATCTCGTTATTTGCTGGCGAAGCCGAAGAGGGTCGCCTCGACACAGTTCTGCGCGACGCCTTTGCGGGCACATTGCGTCCGCTCTACAACTTCATGTCTGAGCTGCCGGACATGCAGAACCAGCCGATGCCGATCCTGCCCGCGCAGCATGTGCGGCGGACGGCTGGCACGATGTCGAGCGTCGATCTCGGACGCGGCTGTCCCTATCAGTGCTCGTTCTGCACCATCATCAATGTGCAGGGTCGCAAGAGCCGGTTCCGATCCGCCGAAGACCTCGAGGCCGTGATCCGTGACAATCTTGCCCAGAACATCCGACGATTTTTTATCACCGACGACAATTTCGCACGCAACCGCAACTGGGAGGCGTTCTTTGACTGCCTGATCAGGCTGCGCGAGGAGGAAGGTTTCGACCTGAAGTTCACGATCCAAGTGGACACGCTCTGCCATCAGATCCCGAACTTCATCGACAAGGCCGCGCGGGCCGGCGTGGCGCGCGTGTTCATTGGCTTGGAAAACATCAATCCCGACAGTCTGCTGGGGGCCAAGAAGCGCCAGAACCGCATCACCGACTACCGCACCATGCTGCAGGCCTGGAAGAAGCGCGGCGTCATAACTTATGCGGGCTATATTCTGGGCTTTCCCAATGACCGCAAAGAGACCATCAAACGCGACATCGAGATCATCAAGCGCGAGCTGCCGGTCGACATTCTCGAGTTCTTCTTCCTCACGCCTCTGCCGGGCTCGGAGGATCACAAGGTGCTCTACCAAAAGGGTGCCTGGATGGATCCGGACGTCAACAAATACGACCTAAACCACCGCGTAACGCACCATCCCGCGATGTCCGACGCGGAGTGGGAGGAGAGTTATTGGTCGGCCTGGGAGTGGTTCTATTCGCCCGAGCACATGGAGACGATCATGCGGCGCGCGGCGGCCTGCGGGCTCAGCGTCGGCAAGGTGATGTTCATGATGCTGTGGTTCTTCTTTTCCATCCGCTATGACCGCGTGCACCCGCTGGAGAGCGGCTATTTCCGCCTCAAATTCCGTCGCGACCGACGGCCGAGCATGCCGCGCGAAAGCCCGCTCACGTTCTACCCGCGGTACGCCTGGCAGACGGTGCGCAGTCACTTCTGGATGGCCTACTGGATCTTGCGCATGAACCATGTGCGTCGCCGCATCAAGGCGGACCAGGCGCGCCAACAGTACACGGACATCGCGCTTGCCGGGCAGGAGGGCGAGCTTGATGCGCTCTCGCTGTTCACCGAGACGCGCGGCGGCCTCGGCGCAGTGGCCAAGAAGCGGCAGGAGACCGCGGCCCGCACCGCGGTGCGCACGAGCGCGGCTGCCCTCTCAAAACCGGCAGCGTCGGCGTCGCCGCGCGCTCGATCCGCAATCTGAAGGCGAAACTGGAAGCCAACCGATCGTCCCGATCCGGGCGATGTGCCCACGACCATTCGAAACCTCAAGCCCGCCGGTCGACAAGCTCAGGAGCGAGCGATCTGCAACCCTCGCCAGGGGTGCGGCAGGCGCTGGGGAGCGGCGCACGCGCAACTTTCAACGCGGCGGGCGCGGGCGGCATGCGCTGGCCCTGCCTTTGCGCTATCTAGCTTTGCGCGCCGATTGGTGGCGCCGCCCAGCGGGCTTTAAGGTTGCATGACGCTATCCCTGAAAGAGCGCCTCATTCTGCACCTGGTGCCCGCGAGCCTTTACTACTGGCGGCGCATTGTCGACGAGGCTCGCTGGGGGGAGCACGAGCTCAGCGCCTTGCGCGCAATCCTTGCGCCCGGAGGTACGGCGGTGGACGTGGGGGCCAACCAGGGGTTCTTTGCCTACGCCTTTTCGCAAATCGCCGATCGGGTCGAGGCCTTCGAGCCCAACCCTGATTGTGCCGCTTTTGCGCGGCGCATGCTCGGACGACGGGCGTGCGTGCACACTGTGGCGTTGTCGAACCAGCCCGGACGCCGGGCGTTCGTGGTGCCGGTTTCGGAAGAAGGTAGCGTTCTGCATTTGGGTGGCGCGCTGGCAAACGACAGCGGCGCTGCTGCGAAGACCATGCGTTTTGAAGTCGACGTACGCACACTCGATAGCTACGGCTTCACCGACGTGCGCATTATCAAGGTGGATGTCGAGGGCAGTGAGATGGATGTACTCGAGGGTGCACGCATGGTGATCCTGCGCGATCGACCGGCCCTCATCGTGGAGTTGCTCACGGGCGCGCATAGCGATCCTGTCGCCACGACCCAAACGATCTGCGCCGACTTCGGTTACTCCGCCTGGCTTGTCCGGCAGGACGCGGCTCGACAGGAGGCGCTGCCCGTCCTACGCAGCCTCGGCAGCAACACGACCTGGGGATCGGCCATCCGCAATCGCAACGTGCTCTTTCTGCCGCACTCGTGCGGGCCTTGACCGGAATTTGCTGTTGCGCTTCGAAGGGCCGAACGCGCCCAGCTTGAGGCCTGCATGGCCATGACCATCGACATTGTGCCGATCCGCGAGGACCTCATCGACAGCTTTCACGCCGCGCTCGATGCGGTGTGCCGGGAGCGCATCTATCTCGCGTTCCTGGAAGCGCCACCCATCGAGGAGATGCGTGCCTTCCTGCGCGGCAATATGGCGAAAGGCACGCCGCAGCTGGTGGCTACCAGCGCGGACCGCGTCGTGGGCTGGTGTGACGTAAACCCGGTGCAGCGGCCCACCATGCGCCATAGCGGCGTCCTGGGAATTGGGCTGCTGGGAGAGTACCGTGGACGCGGCCTGGGCGAGAAACTCATGCTCAAGACGCTTGAGGCGGCGCACAGGTTCGGCCTCAGCCGCGTCGAACTTACGGTCAGGCACAACAATGTCCGCGCCCTGCAGCTCTATCGCAAGGTGGGATTTGAGGTCGAGGGACGCAAGCGGCGCGCCGTCCTTGTCGATGGCGTCTATCACGACCTCATCTGCATGGGGCTTCTGTTGAACGCGGATGGGCAAGCTGCCATCTGTAAAGGTCAAGTGCCATGACGGCCAATCGCGGCGGCGAGCCGCCGGCTCGTCCACATGGGACGACGTCTTTGCCCGCGCAGAACGCGGCCTGCCTGCGCGTCATCGCCACAGCGGGCTTTGCTGACTACGCGCTCCTCGACAGCGGTCACGGGCGCAAGCTCGAGCGGTTTGGCCGGTTTGTGGTGGACCGCCCTGAGCCGCAGGCCATGTGGCAACCCGTGCTCGAGCCGGGCCGTTGGTTGCGGTCCGACGCGGTCTTCAAAGCCGGCGACGCCGCGCTGGACGGGGAAAGTGGACGCTGGTTGCGCAACAAGCCGCTTCCGGAGAGCTGGGCCATCAAAGTGCTCGATGTCACGATGCTCGGGCGACTTACCAATTTTCGTCATTTGGGCCTTTTTCCCGAACAGTTGCCCCATTGGGAGTGGGTGCTCGGCCGCCTCGGCGAGGTGCGTGGTGAGACCCCGCGTGTGCTCAACCTCTTCGCCTACACCGGTGCGGCCTCGCTGATTGCGGCCAGGGCAGGTGCCGAGGTCACCCACGTGGACGCCTCGAAACGGGCGATCGCCTGGGCCAAACAAAACCAAGCCGTGTCCAAGCTGGGCGAGGCGCCGATCCGATGGATCTTGGAGGATGCCCGCAAGTTTGTGGCGCGCGAGGTGCGGCGCGGCAAGCGCTACCATGTCATCCTCGTCGATCCGCCCAAGTTCGGACGAGGACCCGGAGGGGAGGTGTGGGACGTGTTCGTGCACCTGGCGCCGCTCTTGCGCGATTGCGCGCTGCTGCTGGCGGCAAGCCAATCGGCATTGGTGTTGACCACCTATGCTATCCGCGCCTCGGCCCTCGCCATGGACGCACTGGTGCGCGAGAGTGTGGTCGGCCGCACTGGGGACGTCGAGAGCGGTGAGCTGGCTGTCATCGAGGAGGGCGCTGGACGATTGCTGCCAACCTCGCTTTTTACCCGCTGGACGGCGCGCGATGATCGGGCCTGAGCCACCACACCCGGGCGTGCGTCCTATCAGCAGCCTGCAGAACGAGCGGGTGAAGCTCATCCGCTCCCTCCAGATGCGCAAGGCGCGGCGCGATAGCGGATTGTTCGTGGCCGAGGGCGTCTCGGTTCTGCTGACGGCGCGTGAGGCGGGATGGTTACCGCGCATGCTGTTCTTCCTCGCTGGCAGCGCGGTGCAGGGGGTCGCGCGCGACCTGTTGGCGTGGGCAACGGAAGTTGGCGCCGAGTGCCTGGAGGTCACGCCGGCCGTCCTCGCCAAGGTCGCGGCCAAGGACAATCCACAGACCATGTTGGGCGTGTTCGCGCAGCGCTGGGCCGATGAGCCTCCCCTCGGTCGCGCGACCGAGGATGCGCTGTGGGTTGGCCTCGAAGCGATCCGCGATCCGGGCAATCTCGGCACGATCATCCGAACGGCAGACGCGGTGGGCGCAAATGGGGTCATGCTTATCGGTAGAGGCTGCGATCCCTACGCGCACGAGGCGGTGCGCGCCAGCATGGGCTCCATCTTCAATGTGGTCCTCGTGCCCCTGAGCGTTGAGCGCTTTCTTGCGTGGGCACAGGCATGGAACGGCGACATGGTCGGCACCTCTCTGTCGGCCCGTGAGGACTTCCGCGCTGTCGCCTATCGGCCACCAACGCTGCTGGTGATGGGTAGCGAGGGCCCAGGACTGTCGCCGGCGGTGGCGGCTGCCTGCTCACGCCTTGTCAAGATCCCGATGGCGGGGCGACTCGACAGCCTCAACCTCGCGGTGGCGACAGGCCTCATGCTTTACGAGATCCGCAAGGACCGGCTGCGGCTATGAGGCCGTGCTACTCGACCAACCCATGCCTGTTGCGCCAGGATGAGGGCACAAGATGCACGTGGAGGAACCGACGCATGCCCGTAGCGCAAAGCAACTCTCGCATCCAACGCGTCACCAGTCCGGCCGCTCCGGAGCCCCTACCTGGGACCTGGTCCAACTGTCTCCTCGTGAACGGGGTCGCCTACGTGGCCGGGCTCGTTGCCCGCGGCGAGGATGGCAAAGTCGTGGAGGGCGACGAGTACCACCAAGCTAAGGCCATCTTCGCCAAGATGCGGGGCCTCATCGAAGCGGCGGGGGGCGCGATGTCCGACGTCGTTAAGGTCGTCATCTTCGTCACCGACATCAAGAATCGTGAGAAAGTCTGGCGCGCGCGGCGAGAGGTCTTTACCGGCAACTTTCCGGTGAGCACGCTGGTTGAGGTTGCGGCCCTCGCCTCGCCCGACCTCAAGGTTGAGATCGAAGCAATCGCCCATATCGGTGCGGGCACGGGCTGACGCCCGCGCAGAGGCGACCCCGTCCTCCCGACGTTTCAGGGGTAGGGAGCGGAAGCAATCGACGCTGCCCTTCCATCACGCCGCCGGCGGTGGGACATTGGGAGTGGGCTGGATCGACAGGGGATCCTCCGAGCGGCGTGATTTGCCCTCGAAGTAGGCCCCCTGCTCGATCGTCAGCGACTTGTGGAACACGTCCGCCTCGATTCGGCTCGAGGACTGGAAAGTCACGGCATTGCCGCGGATCGAACCCTGCACGCTGCCGCGCACCACCACTTCCTCGGCAATGAGAGCGCCAATGATCCGCGCCCGCTCACCGATCACGATTCGCTGGGCATGGACGTCGCCCTGGATTTCGCCCTCGATCTGCACCTCACCCTTCGACTCAAGATTGCCCGTGATGGAGAGATCCGCACCGATGATTGAGGCCGAACCGTTGCCGCGTGCAGGCGCGGCCCTGACCGCGCCCGCCGGAGCGGCGGGAGGGAGCCGCTGCGATGCTGATCCGATCCGACCGCCATCCGACGGAGGATCTCGCTCGGGTTTCTTGGTGAACATCGCTGCGCTACTCCAAGAGGCGCCTCCCCATGAACGGGCTCTTAACATGGATCATGGCGCCGGTCACCGCGGCGCTTGGGCTTGCAGCGCACTTGGATCCCGTTGGGGGCCCTATCGGGGGGAGCTATGAGATCCAATGGAGCCAGCCCGCGCCGGGGGTGGCCAGTGCTGGTTTCGGTGACCGGGCGATGCTAGCCTGTGGGTCGATGTGCCCTAAGTGTGGGCAGGGGGCACGCACGGGGTTGGTTACAAGCCAAGGCGCTCCGGGGAGGTCTTGATGAGGGACGGGTTGCTGGCTGTCGTTGCGGCAGCGCTGGTGGGGCTCGGCTGGGCGATGCCGGCCGAGGCCGAAATTGCGATTTCCGCCAACGATTCCAAACTCAAGTTAGTGAACGGCAAGACCGAGGTGCAAAAGGGCGGCACCGATACGGTGACTTTCATAGATCTGCGCGCGTCCCCGCCTAGGGTGTTGGCCGAAATCGAGGCACCCACGAGCGTGGTCGGCCCTCCGATGAGCGTCGCCATATCTCCCAAGGAAGACATCGCTCTCGTGACCGGTGCGATGCAGATCGACGCGGGCGATCCGACCAAACAGGTTCCCGACGATAAGCTCACCGTGATCGATCTTTCGCCCTTGAAACCAAGCCTGGTGGCGCGCCTGCGCTCAGCGGTTGGCGCAGGGCCCAAGGGAGCCTCGCCGGCGCCCAAGGTTCTCGCCACCCTACAGGCCGGCAAAGGCGCCGCAGGCGTCTCCATCAACAAGGCCGGCACGCTGGCGTTGGTGGCAAACCGCTCCGAAGGCACGGTCTCCGTGTTCACGATAAGCGGGACGACAGTGACGCCTGCGGGCACGGTCAGGATCGGCGCGCTGGATTCGGGACCTAGCCACGTGGTGTTCACACCGGATGGCAAAAGTGCGCTCGTTACCCGCGACGGCGACAGTCGCATTTCCGTACTGTCCATCGACGGCAGCAAGGTCGAGGTGGCGAAACGGGAGATCGCTGCCGGCCTGCACCCATACGGGATCGATGTCTCGCCGAAAGGCGAGGTCGCGGTGGTCGCCAACGTCGGACTCGGCGGCGGGGATGCCGATACGATCAGTGTCATCGACCTTAAGCTTGACCCGCCGCGCGTCGTTAACACCTATACCGTAGGGCAGACACCAGAAGGCCTCAAAATGTCACCCGACGGCAAATTTGTTGCCGTGGGCGTCATGAACGGCTCCAACAAGCCGACGGACTCGCCATTTTACAACGCCAACGGACTATTGCAGATCTGGGCCCGCAACGGCAACCAGCTCGCCAAGATTGCCGAGCTGCCCGTTGGCCATTGGTGTCAGGGCATTGCCTGGTCGAGCAACAGCAGGATGCTCCTGGTACAGTGCATGGTCGAG
>JAMXLN010000386.1 GCA_024281145.1 Hyphomicrobiaceae bacterium
ATCGTCGTCGATTTGTGACGAGCTTTCGCGCGCCCTGAACCATGGCTGGCCAGGAGGCAAGGGATGGTCGTCTCTGGGCTCAAGTGCGGTCCATCACGGGTCCTCCGGGACGTCGAAGTTCTGGTCCACTTAACCCGAGATTGAAGGCATCCGGCGAACGGTGGACGTTTGCGCTGAGTGCCAAAAGCCGCCCAGCGCCGATCTGTCAAGCCACTAGGGCGCGCACCGACTATGAGCACCCCATCGGCACCCATGCGTTGAGCAACCGCACGCGATGCGACTTTGCTAGGCTCATAAAACTGCTAAGCAGTTTGAACCCGACGTCTGAGCAGGCATACTCGCGCAGGCGGAGTGGCTTTCGTCGCAATATCTTTGCCCTACGCTGCCTTGAGCAAGCCCCAATTCACTTCCGGTTGCGGCCAGCCTTCCAGAAGGCATTGTCCAGCATTCTCAACATCGGCATAGTATGCGGGCAAATGGCTTGACATCCGCCTGCCGCCAATAACTCAGTTTGCACTATCGCGGAATACTCTCGCCTCACCATCATGAGGATCCGGGGGCGCGTTGGGCTTGGCTGACCTTCACGAATGAATTGCTAGTTCGCGAAACAGGGTAGACCGGTGCCATGAAAAGTTCAGCAGGCGACGCATACTGGGAGCAGTTCCGCAAAGAAACTGGGCTGCAAGGCGGTCGCTACGTTGTTGCAAAGTTCGGGGACGGCCCGAAAATGGCGGATGAGTTGCTTGAGCTTGTCCTTGCAGGTCGCAAACGTGCCACGGCGTCGCTCGCCCGCGACTATGATCGCCCGGACGGGTACCCGTTCCCGCAGGAGGGCGACTACGTGGTCTGGCTTGATGGCTCAGGACATCCGCGTTGCATCACCCGCACTACGCACGTGGAAGTGAAAGCCTTGTCACAGGTGGATGATTTGTTTGCCTGGGACGAAGGCGAGGGAGATCGCACGCGTGCCTGGTGGCTCGATGCACACCGTCGCTACTTTCAGAGGCAAGCAGACCGGGAAGGTTTCCCGATGCACGACGAGGTCGAGACCGTGTTCGAGCGCTTTGAGCTGATATCGACGGCTTAAGCATTAAGTGGATCGCGCGCAGACCTTGGGGAACAGCCACCCTGAACCCGGTGATAAGGGCGATTGAGCCATCGCCCTAACATCAGCTCGACCTTGAGAAGGGCGATCTGCTCTGGCAAATCCTCCACTCACCTTCAGCTTCTCAAAAGAGCGGTCGATGAACAGTTTCTTTGAGCTTCTTTGGGCCTGTTACGGCACATTGGGGGGACCAAGCTCGCGGTGAACTGCGATCTGCCAGCACTCTCTCAGTTGAGCCATTATCTTTTGGGCCAAATTCCGCGCTGGTTCAAACCACCGGCACGCGCCGCGCCGCCACCATGGCGGGTGAAATGACTTCGATGTCCAGCGGCGCGCGCCAGCGCTCAGTCTGTCGTACCTTGGGAGGCACATCGGCTTTTGGCGCAACATCCATTTGAAAGCCTTCGAAGCCTCCGGACATCACCTCGTTGCACTTCTGGACGTAGACAGGAAAGCCGCCGATATAGGGCATGAACACCCGCGGCCGACCTGGAATGTTGGCCCCCACGTACCAGGAGCTGCACGTCGAACGCAGTGACACCTCTGCCACCTCGTTGACATGCTCGACCCAGGCGTCTTCGTGGGTCAGGAGCGGCTCGATCGTGCGGGCACCCACATCGCGCATATGGGCAATGCAGTCCACCATCCAATCAACATGCTGCTCGATTGCCTGGATCATGCTGGCGAGGACCGACGGGCTGCCAGGCCCCGTAATCATAAAGAAATTGGGGAATCCCGATGTTGCGAGGCCGAGATAAGTGCGAGGGCCGGCGCGCCACTTCTCAGCCAGCATGACGCCACCGCGCCCCGTGATGGGGATGCGATCGAAAGAGCCGGTCATGGCCGCAAAGCCCGTCGCGGTGACGACCGCATCGCAGGGATACTCTGCGCCGTTCGCCACGATGCCGGTCCGCGTGAAGCGCTCGATCGGCTGCTTAGAGACATCGACTAGGTTCACGTGGTCCAGATTGTAGGCCTCGAAATAGCCCGTATCGACACAGAGCCGCTTGCAGCCAAAGACATTGTCGGGGCAGAGCAGGTCCGCTACTGCCGGGTCCCTGACAATCAAGCGGATCTTGCGCCGCGCGAAGTCGGCGATGGTATCGTTAGCGGTCTTATCGAACAAAAGGTCGCCATAGGCGCCCAGAAACGGCAGGCCGCCCCGGGCCCAGAATGCCTCATATTGCCGCTCGCGCTCCTCGGGCGTGGCCTCGAGCGCCGACTGCGTGTTGAAGGGGAAGTAAAAGCCCGTCGGCCGTGCGCGAGCCTTGGCGCGCAGCGCCGGATAGTCGGCCTTGACGATCTTCTCCTCGGCGGGGTCCGTGGGTGTATTCCAGGCGGGCACCGAATAGTTTGGCGTGCGCTGGAAGACAGTGAGCGTTTTGGCCTGCGCTGCAATGATTGGGATCGACTGGATCGCCGACGAACCCGTGCCGATGAGGCCGACGCGAAGTCCCGTAAAATCCACTCCCCCGTGGGGCCATTCACCAGTGTGATAGATGGGTCCTTGGAAATCTTCAACGCCGACGAAGTGTGGACGATTTGTGGCCGATAGGCAGCCCACGGCCATAATCAGATGTTGTGCGCTCACTCGGTCGCCACGCTCGGTCACGACTTGCCAGCATTTCGCGGACTCGTCGAACGCAGCGCCCGTGACCCTCGTCTCAAATCGAATGTGTGGGTAAAGCCCGAAACGCCCCGCCACATGCTCGGCATAAGCCAGGATCTCGGGCTGGGATGCGTATCTCTCCTTCCAGCTCCACTCCTGATCCAGCTCCGGCGAGAAGGAGAACGAATATTGCATGCTCTCGACGTCACAGCGCGCGCCCGGATAGCGGTTCCAATACCAGGTACCCCCCACGCCGGCGCCTGCCTCATATACCCTCGCCCTTAGGCCCAAACCCTTGAGGCGATGCAGCATATAGAGGCCGGCGAAGCCCGCCCCCACGACGACGGCGTCGAAGACCACACCCACTTCGGGGGCGCGGTCCACCTTGGAGTCTGAAGCCATGATTGCCGTTCCGTCCTCGTTGTTCCCAGCGGCTCCGCTTGCGTGAAGGGCTTAGCGCAAGGCTTAAGAATTGGTGGCTCCGAAGGAACGGGACCGCGAAGTGAGGGGTATGCCCAATGCGCGGACGCGTCCACGGTATCCCAAATGCGATATACAGCTGTCGTGGACCCAAGCAGCAAGGGGAGTGGTCGCATACCAGCATTGAGACGAGGTCTGAGTTGGGCTGCTTTTGGCCCTTCATTTTGGCAATCAGCCTCTAATGCGGGCAACGCATTCCACACGCGGAGCGACGACAAGGAAGCGCCCACGTTGGCAGAGATGCCGGTAGCCAAGCGGTATTGCGGCAGGGCAATGCCTACGCCATTCCGGTGCCGGCTCTTCTCGCATGGGCGCGAAACCGTGACGCGGAACCTACGGCATAGGGACGCGGCTGGCGCGGGCGAGCGCGTGGCGGATCAGGCGGCCCACTAGCTCGGAATAAGACACGCCGCTTGCCTTAAATGCCAGCGGATACATGCTGATGTCGGTGAACCCCGGAATGGTGTTCACCTCATTGACCACGACGCTCATGTCTGGCCGCAGGAAAAAGTCGACCCGCGCCATGGCCTCGCAGCCAAGCGCTCGAAATGCCCGCACCGACATGTCCTGGACACTTTGTACGACCCTCGTCGGCAGGTCGGTCGGCACTTTGAGCAGCGCGCCGTCCTTATCGAGATACTTTGCCTGATAGGTATAGAACGCGTGACGGTTGGTCGGAACGATCTCGCCTGGAACCGAGGTCGTGATCGTGCCGTCCGCGTCCTCGATTACGCCGCATTCGACCTCGCGCCCATGCATGCATTCCTCCACAAGCACCTTGCGGTCGTGCCGGAAGGCCTCGCGCAGGGCGGCAGCAAAACCTTCCGCGGTGTCCACTTTGCCAACTCCTACCGACGACCCGAGCCGAGCCGGCTTGATGAACAGCGGCCGGCCTAGCTCGGCCACAAGCTCGGCGAAGGATGGCGCCCTCGCTTCGGTCACGGCGCGGAAGCGTACGATCGGCAAACCCGCGTCGCGCAGCAGGCGCTTGGCTGCGTCCTTGTCCATGGCAGCCGCCGAGGCGAACACGTTCGCGCCCACGTACGGCACGCCGGCCAGTTCGGCGAGACCCTGCACCGACCCGTCCTCACCGA
>JAMXLN010000387.1 GCA_024281145.1 Hyphomicrobiaceae bacterium
GCCCGCAGCACATAATCGCGCTCGGCCGCCCCGATCAGCCGCTCCTCCGCTGTCGGCTCGTCACTGGCGATGTCGTCGGCGCTGTGCCCGCTGCCTTCCGCGAAGGCCTCCTCGAGCGAGATGACCGTACCGGAGCGCCGGCGGTTGCTCAGCCAGCGGTAGGCCGTATTGCGCACGATGGCCAAGAGCCAGGGCCTCATGTCACCGCCACGAAAGCCGTCGAAGGCGCGGAAGGCGCGCAAGTAGGCCTCCTGCACAATGTCCTCCGCGTCAGCGCGCGAGCGCACCAGCCAGAACGCCAAGTTGAAGGCCGCCTCCATGCACGGCAACGCCAAGGGCTCAAACTGCCGGAGGGTGCTCAAGGGCGCGCATCTCGCTCAAGGGGGGCCATTGCTGCCCCCATGCAGATAATAGCCCGGCGGGGCCGCGCTTATTCCCGGTCGATCACGTTTGGTTGAGATATCCCCTGAACGGAGCACAGGGGCCAACCGACTGGGAATAAAGCGAGGCAGTGCGGAATAGGAACACGGTGTGGGCCCAGCGGGCCTCGTCACACTCAACGGGAGTGCCCCAGGATGAGACTTTCGCGTCGTCAATTCGTCACAGCGGCCGCATTCGGCGCTGCACTGGGAATCGACAAGCGGCTGGCCTTTGTCCCGCCTGCCCAAGCGCAGAAGACCCCAGATCCGACCAAGGGCTTCTACACCTACAAGGTTGGCTCCATCGAGGTTACCGCGCTCTACGACGGTATCTGGGAGAAGCCGCACGATCCCGCCTTCATCAAGAACGCATCGGTGGAAGAGACCAAGGAGGCCCTCGTTAAGGCCGGCCTGACCAGGGATTTCATGCCGATTCCATTGACCGTCGTCGTTGTGAAAGCCGGCGACCGGCTGATGATGATCGACTCCGGGTCTGGCGGGCAGTGGCAGCCGAGCGCAGGCAAGCTGGCCGCAAACATGCAGGCGGCCGGCATCGATCCGGCCAAGATCGGGACCATCCTCATCTCCCACTTCCACCCCGATCACATCTTCGGCTTGATGCAGAAGGGCAGCAACGCACCCACGTTCCCGAACGCCGAGCTGATCGTCAACGCCACCGAATTCAAGTGGTGGACCGAGCCCGGTCGGGTCGAGAAGCTGCCAGAGGCGAGAAAGCCGTTGGGAACGCGCATCAACGCCGTGTTCCCCAGCTGGAAGAATTTCAAACTCATCGAGAAGGAGGCAGAGGTGGCACCCGGTGTCCGCCTCGTCAATGCGCCCGGCCACACCCCCGGACACGCGGCATTCCATGTCAGCAGCGGCACCCAACAACTCATGATCTCCAACGATACAGCGTACGTCCCCGCGTTGCTCGCGCCGCATCCCGAGTGGCAGGGCGCCTATGATCAGGACGGCCCGCTCGCCGTGGAATCGCGCCGCAAGCTCATCGACCGGGTCATCGCCGACAAAATGATGATCTGCGGGGCCCACTTCCCGTTCCCGGGAGCTGGTGCTTTTGCCAAGGATGGCAGCGGATATGCCTTCACTCCCGTGCAGGCTTAGCGCCGTGACGGGGCGTTGCGATCATGGCAACGCCCTCGGCGCAAACACGAGACAAAGGAGATGACCATGAGCACCCCGACATTTCTACGCGTGTGCGGCGCGAGCCTCTTGGCCCTTTGCGTCCTGCCAGCCCTCGTATCGCCCGTAAGGGGGGTCGACACGCCGACCACCCGGGAGGCACCCGACCTCACGGCCGTGCGTGCAAAAATCAAGGCCAAGGAGTTCAAGTCAGCCATCGCCGACCTCAACGTCATGATCGACAATGGCGTACAGCACGCCGACGTCTACAACCTCCTGGGTTTCAGCCTGCGCAAAAGCGGCGACGTTAAGACCGCCTACACCTTCTACAAAAAGGCGCTTGACTTCGACCCCGAGCACAAGGGTGCGCTCGAATACCTGGGCGAGCTCTACGTCGAGACGGGTGAGCTTGCAAAAGCGCGCCAACACGTGGTGCTGTTGCAAAAGCTCTGCCCGCAAGGCTGCGAGGAGTTGGAAGACCTCGAGAAGGCGATCGCCCAGGCCACTCCACCCAAGACCAACTGAATTCCTCGCGCTAAGCTTAGGATCGCCTCGCGAGGGTGCTCAACATGGCACGACGATGGGTGACATGCGCAAAGAGAGCCTGACCGCGTCGGCGGCCCTGGTGGGCCGCCTGCTGCTGGCGTCTCTATTTCTGCTGGAGGCGACGAGCAAGATCAGAGGTTACGACCTTGCCATCGCCTACATGGCTAGATTTTCGGTGCCCTCAGCCCTCTTGCCGCTGGCGATCCTCGTCGAGCTTGGCGGCGGCCTCTTGCTTGTCATCGGTTGGCATGCCCGGCTCGCCGCCCTAGCGCTCGCCATCTTCTCGGTGCTCGCCGCGGTGCTGTTCCACGCTAATTTGGCCGACCGCAACCAAGTGCTTCACCTCGAGAAGGACCTCGCCATTGCCGGCGGGCTCTTGGTGCTCTTCGCCTTTGGGCCCGGGCCCTACGCGCTCGAGGCCCGTACACGCGCAACTGCCTAGTAAGCCTGTCACTCCGGGCAGGGGAAGGTGACCACCGCAAACGACAGGTCCATCTTGCACTCCTTCTGCTTGCCGTTGCGGGCGCTCTTTTCCGCCTTCTCCGGCCTTGTGGCCTCCGGCGCAGGGGGAGCTGGCGGCACCGGGTTTGCTGACGGAGCTTCTTTGTTCGGTACGGGGACAGGCGCGGGCTCGGCGGCAGGCGCGGAATCATTGGCGCGCGCAAGATCCGCAGTGCACTTCTTCAGATCGGCGGGTGCCCGCGTCCAGATCATGGTTTCGTTCAGAAACTTCATTCCGGCATAGCCCATGACTTTCAGCTTCTGATCACTCAGCGGCGTGATCTCCACGTCGTATTTCTTGTCTGGATCCTTGTCCGGATCGATGATCCAGCCCTCGTCCCACGTGTTACCGCCGACCGGCCGTACGTTACCGATGATCTGGAAGTTGCAGCCGTCCTTAACGTGCTTGGGATCCTTAAACCAAACGAGCCTCCCGCACAGCTTGCCGTTACAATCAGTAATCTCCACGGCGCCGCGGCCGGTGTGATCGATCCAGACGCCAAAAGGACTACCCGCAGCGTAGGTCGGAACCGAGCTCGACAGAAGCGTGATGGCCAGGGGTAGAACGGCGCGCTTGATGACTGCGATCATGAGCCTTCCTCGTTGTTGGTTGCTCAACCAGGGCCGATGACGCGGGACCCGTCTGCCAATACCTCCTAAACGAGTTGCCCGCCGGAGGCTGTTCCGCTTGGCACAAGCCATAGATCGGGCGCGAGACTTGCGATGCCCATCGGGCGCGCCAGCGGGTCGCACTCTGGATTAGCTCAAGGTCGCTCTGGGTTCCTTAAGACAGCACCGGCAATTGTCCCGCAAGGTCCCGCGAGCTGGGGCGGACCCAGGCACCGGCAAACCTAGGGTTGGTGGCCCGCGATCTCTTGACGATGCCCTCCGGGCGCTTCGGCCTCCGAGTATTTGGCGGCGGCAGTCGCACCAACAGGCAGCGCGAGACCAGTCTAGGGGTTCGGCCGAGGCACTTGCAGGGCTGCCCGCCAAGACCAGCGGCAGATCGGGCAACGGTGAAGTCGCGGACAAAAAGCAAAAAGATGCTATGGAGCGACAAGGGGGACGCAACGATTTCCGCCGTTCAGGTCCTTGTGCCATCGTCGCCCACGCGCGCATTGCCCGCTGCAGCGGGCGCCGCAGCAGGCCGGCGATCCTTGGCCACTGCGCGCACCTTGGCACCGATGTCTGGGAGACGGTCGACGAGACGCAGGAAATCGTCGGCATCGAGTACCAACAGATCCGTGGAGCGTATGGTCGTGACGGTGGCGGACCGTGGCTCGCGCGACAAAAGCGCCATCTCGCCAAAGAATTCACCTTCCTGCAACACGACTTTGCCGACCGCCGACTCCACTTCGACGCGGCCGCTGGCGATGAGGTACATTGCATCGCCGCGATCGCCCTTGCGAATGATGGTCGTCCCGGAGGGCACCGTGCGCGCCTTCAAGATGGCGACAAGGTCGGCGATCGCCGCCGCGTCGAGCCGCGCGAACAGCGGCACTCGGGCAACCATGGCGAACGTCACAACAAAATCGCGACGGCGAATCTCCTCGTAAAAGCCGCGCCCGATGATGGCCACCGGGAGCGCGAAGCAGCCGATCCCCAGCATCACCGTGATCGCGGCGATGATGCGCCCAAGCGTCGTCAGGGGAGGCGCCAGATCGCCCCCACCGATCTTGGCCAGCATGGATGCCGCCCACCACATGGCCTTTGGCATGTCACCGAGTTTGTCGGGCTGCACCGAACCTTCCACCACAAGCATGGCAGCAGCGGCCATCAGCAGCGCGCCAATAAAGATAATAACGCATGCCAGCAGCGCACGCCGCTCGCTGGCAATCAGGCGGCCAATGGTCGCCAGCGCCGGCGAGTAGCGCGCCAGCTTGAGGAAGCGCACCAGGCGCGTGAGCAGGATCAGCTCATTGCGAGGGAACAACAGCTCCAGGGCGAGCGGCAGTAGGGCCAAGGCGTCGATCACCATCAAGGGCGTGGCGGCAAAACGCAGTCGCGCGCCAAGCGGGGTGCGTCGGTGCAGCAGCGGGTGCTCTGGCGCGGTCCACATTCGCGCCGCGTATTCGATCGCGAACACCGCCACGCAGACCCGGTCGAGCAGCTGCAGGCCGGTTCCATGGCTGGCCGCAATGTCGGGCACCGTGTGGGCAACGGTGGCCGCGACGTCAGCAAGGACGAGCACCACCAACAGCCAATCAGCCGCCCGGGAAGCCGGCTCCCGGCGCCGCCCGTGCTCCAGGACCTCGAAAATGCGCTGGCGCAGGCCCATCCGGCCGTCGTTCTCATTCCACTGTAGAAGCTGCCGTGTTCTGATCGCTTTGCTACAGATGCAACATCAGAGTCCGACAGAATCGTGCCTGCAACAGTCTGCCATTATGGTCGGGCAGGGCCTACCCCCTTCCCAGGCACCTTTGGCAAGCGGCGCGGATTTGTCTAAGAAGCGCGTGTGCTGGCCCCGGCCGCTGCCGGGCTCGCCAAGCGCAGACCGCAATCGGCTGACTGTGGGTCAAAGAGGAAGAAGGCTGGCCATGTATACGCCCAAGAACTTCGCAGTGGAGGACGTGAGCGAGGTGCACGCTCTAATGCGGGCGCGCCCCTTCGCCATCCTTGTTACCCACGGGGCGGACGGCTTGATGGCCACCCATCTGCCCACGGTACTGAAGGTCGACGGGGAAACGCCCCTCGGGCGCATCGAATGCCACGTGGCGCGCCCGAACCCCCACTGGCGCAGCTTCAGCCCGCAGGCGGATGCCTTAATGATCTTCCAGGGGCCCGAGGCCTACATTCGACCAGGCTGGTACCCCTCCAAGGCCGAGCATGCCAAGGTGGTGCCAACTTGGAACTACGCCGTAGCCCACGCTTACGGGCGGCTCGAGGCGGTGCAGGACCAAACCTGGCTCATCGCGCACGTCTCCGAGCTCACGCAGCAGCAGGAGGCGCCCTTCGCGGAACCCTGGTCCACTGCCGACGCGCCGGAGAGCTTCCTGGCGACGATGGCGCGCGGCATCGTCGGCCTGAGCTTCACCATAACGCGGATCGAAGGCAAGGCGAAGATGAGCCAAAATCGCGAACCACGTGACCGTGCGGGCGTGGTGGGCGGACTAACCGAGCGTGGGCTCGGTGAGGACAGGGAAATCGCTGCGCTGGTGGAACGGCTGAACCGCTGACGCCCGCTAGAACATCCCCTCGAACTTCTTCTTGAAGCGTGACAGTCGCCCGCCGCGATCGACGAGGTGGCGGTCACCGCCGGTCCAGGCCGGATGCGTCTTGGGATCGATGTCCAGGGTAAGGGTGTCACCCTCCTTGCCATAGGTAGAGTAGGTCTCAAACTCCGTTCCGTCCGTCATCACCACCTTGATGCGGTGGTAGTCGGGATGGAAATCTTCAAGCTTCTTCATGGGTGTCTCGCAGGAATGGTGTCTCGCAGGATGTGTCTCATAGGCTATCCGCCGCGCCCGCAGCCCTCCCCACCAAGGTCGAAGCGCCCCGCACTGAGGCGGGCCCGCGCCGTGGCGCCGATCGTCGCAAATCCGGCCCCTCATACTGCAAGGTTGGTCCCCAGACAAGCGTGCTGAAGGTCATCCATGGTGGACCTCCGGTCGCGGGTCGAGACCCTTGCTCTCTCCCAGCTACCGCGGGCACTCTGCTGGTAGGCGCATGTGCCGTGAGCGAGGCCGCCTTGCCCAAAGCCAAATCCGAAACCAAGGCCTTGGCCCCCAACAGGCCCCAGTTGCACTCACTGTTGGCGTTGCGGCCCTATCTCGCGCGGCATTCGGGAATGCTCATCGCGGCAGTCGTGGCACTCATCACCTCCGCCGCCGCGATGCTGACCATCCCACTCGCGGTACGCCGCATGATTGACGTGGGATTTGCCGCCCAGGACGGTGTCTTCATCGACCGCTACTTCATCACGCTGATTGGCATCGGCGTCCTGCTGGCGCTGGCAAGCGCTGGGCGCATGTACGCGGTGAACTGGCTGGGAGAGCGCATCGTCGCCGATCTGCGCGCGGATGTCTTCCAGCACCTGGCCACGCTGGGACCAGCCTTCTACGACAGCACGCACTCCGCGGAAGTGATGAGCCGGCTCACAGCCGACACCACGCAGATCAAGGGAGCCGCCGGATCGGCGCTGAGCCAGGCCTTACGCAACCTCATCATGCTCGTCGGCGCCCTGACCATGATGTTCATCACGAGCCCCACTCTGGCCGCCCTGGGATTGGCGACCATTCCCGTTATCGTCCTTCCGCTGATGGCCTATGGCCGCGCCGTGCGCCGGCTGTCGCGCGCAGCCCAAGACCGCCTCGCCGAGGCCTCCGCCATTGCTGCCGAGAACCTGGCGGCGGTGCGCACCATGCACGCATTCGGCCAACAGGAGACCGTCGCGCGCCGCTTCGCGCTGGCTTGCGAGCGCGCCTTCGACGCTGCCCGCACGCGCCTGCGTTCACGGGCTGGACTGACGGCGCTTTCCATTGGGCTCATCGTGTCGAGCGTCGTCGCCATCTTGTGGTTCGGATCGCGTCTGGTGATCGGTGGAGAGATCACCGGAGGCCGACTTGGTCAATTCATCCTCTATGCCATGTTCGCCGCCGGAGCGATTGCCGAGCTCTCCGAGGTATGGGGCGAGATCACCCAAGCCGCCGGCGCATCGGAGCGGCTGATGGAGCTCTTAGCGGTGCGATCAACTGTGACCGAGCCCGTGCGGCCCAGGCCCATGCCAACGCCAGCCCTTGGCACGATTGGCTTTGAGCATGTGCGCTTCGCCTATCCGTCCCGACCAGGCGCTCCCGCTCTCAACGGTATAAGCTTCAGCATCGAGCGGGGAGAAACGGTCGCTGTGGTCGGCCCCTCTGGTGCCGGTAAGAGCACGATCTTCAATCTCATATTGCGCTTCTACGATCCGCAATCCGGGAGCGTCGCGGTGGACGGTGTTCCCGTATCCGCAGTCGAAACGGCACTCCTCAGATCCCGAATTGCCCTCGTGCCCCAAGACGTTGCTCTATTCGATGACACGGTCGCCGACAACATCCGCTATGGTGCACCCGGAGCCAGCGATGCCGACATAGTGCGCGCCGCCAAGGCGGCGCAGGCCGACAGCTTCATAAGGCTGATGGCGCAGGGCTATGCCACGCGCCTTGGCGAGCGCGGCGCAACCCTTTCCGGCGGCCAACGCCAACGCATTGCACTCGCTCGGGCATTTTTACGAGACGCCCCCATTCTTCTGCTCGATGAAGCGACCAACGCACTCGATGCAGAAAGCGAGATGGCCGTGCAGGAGGCGCTGGCGCGCCTGACACAGCGCCAAACGACCCTTATTATCGCCCACCGGTTGGCCACTGTGCAGCGCGCCACGCGCATATTGGTGTTGGACAAAGGCCGCATCGTCGAAGAAGGTCAACACGCTGAGCTCTTGCGCAGAGGGGGGCTCTACACCCGCTTGGCCGAACTGCAGTTCACCCTGGAAGCGGCACAATAAACCGGCCTTGGCATGGACGGGAATTGCCCAGGTTCGACAAATTTTGCTTCTCAAGATAACGCGAATGGACCACGTTGGATGGGGAGGCCAGATTGCGGGGCAATGTAAGGGGCAGCGGATGAACGCCAGGACCGCAGCCGGGTTCATCATGGTCCTCCTCGCCGTGGGAGCGTCCGCACCCAAGGCACATGCAGGCGACGAGAGCGGCTGGCCTCGCTTTCCAGGCTCGGCCTATGCGGCACAGAGCGATCCGGCGGAGCGCAGCTTCGTTAAGGAGTGGGAAGCCACACCTCCTAAAGGTTATCCGACGCTCAGTCCGGCCAACCTTGCCGCCATGAAAACTGCCATTCGACGCTACACTGACATCGTCGCTGGGGGTGGTTGGCAGCCCTTGCCCGAGATTGAGCTGCGACAGGGTCTGTCGCATTCTGTCGTCGCCTTGCTGCGCGAGCGCTTGATATACTCGGGCGATCTGCGCGAGCAGGGCGCCAGCAGCAGCTTCGATTTCTATGTCGACAAGGCCGTGAAGCGCTACCAGGCCTCAAACGGCTTGGCACCCACGGGTATCGTCGACAAGCGCACGATCGCCGCGCTCAACATCCCCGCCGAGTTGCGCCTCAAGCAGCTGAAGGTGAACCTGACCCGCCTCACCGAGCTGTCTCGCACCGCAGGCACGCGCTATGTGGTGGTCAATATTCCCGCGGCGCAAATCGAAGCGGTCGAGAATGACCGTGTCGTGTCGCGCCACGCCGGCGTGGTGGGCAAGCCGGACCGGCCGACGCCAATCCTGAACTCAGCCATCCACGAACTCAACTTCAACGCGGTCTGGCACCTGCCGCCAACGGTGATCGAGAAAGATCTCATTCCCAAGGGGCAGGAGATGGCCCGCCAAGGCCAGAGCGCGCTCGTCAAATATCACATTGACGCCTATGGCGCGGACGGCAAAAAGCTCGATCCCACCAAGATCAACTGGAGTTCGCCGACGACAAAAAGCTTGACGTACCGTCAACAGCCCGGCCCAGAAAATCCCCTTGGGTTTGTCAAGATCAATTTCAACAATTCGCACTCTGTCTATATGCACGACACCCCCTCCCAATCGCTATTCGGCCGCAACTTCCGCGCCGCGAGTTCGGGGTGTGTGCGGGTCCACGGCATCGAGCAACTGGCGGCCTGGGTGCTCGCCGACCAGGGCTGGAGGCCCGAACATGTGCGACAGATGAAGGAGAGCGGCGAGCGCCGGGATGTGACGCTGAAAAAGCCTGTGCCGCTGCACTTCGTCTACGTTACAGCCTGGGCGACCGAGGACGGCGTCGTCCAGTTCCGCCGCGACATTTACCAAAAGGACGGCATCGGGGCTATGGCCGCCTCCTACTGAGTCCTGAGCACTAAGATCCACCCGGAACAAAGAGCCCGCAACAATCCAGACGGCGTGCTGCGCCATCGCACGCTCCATTACCGGCGTGCCCATCGGCCCACCCATCGGCCCACCCATTGGCCTGGGGCCGAAGCGATCGCGCCGATGTTTGTGTGCTTGCTTGAACGCGCCCGCAACCTGGAAGTCCGCCGACGGGTCAGCTACCGTGCAGCGAACCAAGAACGGAGTTGAGTGCCATGCTCGAAACCACCCTTCTGGTCGTGTCCGGTAAGAAACTCGCCGTCCCGCGCCTCCTCAAGCGGATCCTACAGGTCGCCGTCGCCGTGGGCCTAACGGCGGCAGTCCTCCTGGTGGTGATCGTCGGCAACGGACTGCTTGTGGGCCGGCAAGCATCGCTGCAGGCCGGGATCAATCTGTGGCTGGCGTTCATCAAACGCCCCGATATTCTTGCCACTATGGTCCTCACCGCGCTCGTCACCGTGCGGTTTGTTTATTGGCAACGCAACCAGGAACGGCGCGCAGGAAGCGCGGACCGCATGCACAGTTGAGCCCAGTCGCCGGAAAGCTCAGGGGTGAACCCGCCGCCTTGGCGATGCGCGCCGAGAAACAGACGGACATTGCCGGCGGCAGGGCGTTTTGGGCCTCCAAGCCATAACAATCGTCGCCGCTGGCGCGGCAACCGCACCGCGAGCGCGGTCGCACGGCTTCAATGAACAGGGTGGCATGACGATGGGCTGGTGCCGACGTCCACGCTGAACTATGGTCGAGCGATCGATCAGACCGGGGAGTGATGCTCATTGGGAGGAATCCATGGCTACGGGTCACAGCATTGCGCCAGGTGCCACCACAGCAAGTGAACGCTCGTTCAATCCCGCTCTCACCTTCATTGTCTGCGCCTGCGTTGTCGCCCTTGCCATGGCGTCCCTATGGACCGGCCTAAGCGGCCTGATGAACCCCGATCACGCCGGTGGTTTCTTAAGAACGTTGGGCGGATTTGTCGGTTTCTTTGCGGTGTTCGGCCTCACGCTGGTAGCGGCGGTTAGGCAGAAATAATTTGTCAGCGTCACCTACCGCCTGCCTGCCCTGACGGATTTACCGCACCAAAATGTTGGAGAAGGACGTGCTGTGAAACACGGCCGCCTGCGAGTTGGCCTCGCGGCAGTACTGTGTGTACTGCTGATCAAAGGCCCAGATCCATCCGCGTCAGCTCAGGGCAAACCGGAAGGCGAAATGCGCTGGGCGTTGTACGTGACGCTATCGCCGGCCTGGTTCGATCCCGGCGAAGTGGTGGGCGGCGTGCTCACGCCCTTCTGGGTGCTCTATGCCTTGCATGATGCCCTCGTCAAGCCGATGCCCGGCAACCGTCTGGCTCCGAGCTTGGCTGAATTCTGGACGCTGAGCCCAGACCAGAGAACTTACGAGTTCAAGCTGCGCGAGGGACAGAAATTCCACAATGGCGATCTTTTTACCGCCGAGGATGTGAAATTCAGCTTCGAGCGTGCCAAGGGCAAATTGCTCCATGAAAAGGTGAAAGAGGTCGTTGTCGTCGACCCCTATCGAGTGCGCTTCATTTTGTACGAGCCTTGGCCTGATTTCATGACTTTCTATGGCACATTTGCCTCGGGGGCGGGGTGGATCGTGCCCAAGAAGTATGTCGAGTCAGTCGGTCCAGACGGGTTCAAGAAGCACCCGATCGGTTTGGGACCCTACAAGTTCGTGAGCACCTTGCCCGGCCTCGAACTGGTTATGGAGGCCTACGAAGGGTACTGGCGGAAATCGCCTTCGGTGAAACGGCTCGTGTACAAGAGCGTACCGGAGGCAACAACGCGTCTGGCTATGCTCAGACGAGGAGAGGTCGATGTCGCCTATCTGCTTGATGCGCCAATGGCGCAGGAGGTGAAGCAAGATCGCAATCTCAGACTCGTATTCTCCGGTGGGATCGCAACCTACTATCTCGACTTTCTGGATATGTGGGATCCCAAGTCGCCTTGGGCGGATCGGCGCGTGCGGCTTGCCGCCAACTTTGCCATTAATCGACAGGAACTCAGCCAAGCTGAAACGCTCGGCGCTTCCCCGCCAACCGGAAGCATCGTGCCTCAGACGTTCGAGTTTGCACTGCCGATCGAGCCGTACCCTTATGATCCCGCCAAAGCCAAGCAACTGCTGACCGAGGCCGGCTATCCCAACGGGTTCGATGCAGGTGACCTCCATCCCTGGCCACCTTACTTCTCGGCAGGCGAGACGATTACCAACTACCTCCAAGCCGTCGGCATAAAGACAAGAGTGCGCACAATGGAGCGCGCGGCCTTCTACTCCGCGCTCGCGGCAAAGAAACTCAAAGGAGTTTGTATGTGTCTCAATGCCGTTTACGGCAACGCTGCCTCGCGCATGTCGGAGATTGTGCCAAGCAATGGTACGTTTGCATATGGCGGTTACCCCGACATTGACGCCCTATATAGGGTGCAGGCACAGGAGATTGACACAACAAGGCGCGCCCAATTACTCCAGCAAATCCAACAGCTCATCCATGAACGCGTCAGGTTCGCGCCAATTTTCGAGTACATCTGGCCCAGCGCCGTGGGTCCAAGGGTTGCAGATCCAGCGTTGATGTTGATTGATCCTTATCCCTGGTCCGCGCCGCTCGAAGACGTGCGTCTCAACAAGTAAGCCCGCGGCCGGGCGCGCCGTCGCCGCGGTCCGGCACGGAAGCCGACCACGCCCATGCTCGCAGCGTTACCACAAGAGCTACATGTCCCTCCGAGCGAGCGTCCCTTCCGGTCGCGTCACCAGTGCGGGCCGACGCCAATACGCAAACAGCTGGCACTCGAACGCGAGCCGGCGTTGGTTTCCGGAGCATGCGATGTGGATGTACGCCACCCTTCAGGGGCGCATGCGCGCTCGGCGGGCTCGCCTGACCTCATCGCAAGCGCTGCGATCACGCATGGCGGCCTCGAGACGACCAACCCTGGAACTCATCGAGCACGGGCGTCTGAAGCTTGGCCGATGGCACCGGAGGCTTCGCACACAGCTCTCCTTGGTATTGCCCGTTCGCTTGGTCGGGCACTGCCCAAAGTGCGCGAGGCCAGCATATCGTCTACCAACAACGACGGATCGCCCGCCCCTGCCAAGCGTTCTGTCTGCGTGTGTTGCAGCCCCACCAATGATAGCCTCGCCTCGGTTCGACGCTAACGGCACGATCGCCCAATGCCACATCCATCAGTCCCCACGGTGCACGAGGCTGGCAACGGACACAGCAGCCGGCAATTTTGGGCCTTGGCTCTCGGAACGCTCGGCGTCGTCTATGGCGATATTGGCACAAGCCCTCTCTACGCGTTTCGCGAAGCAATAGCGGCCGCTCACGCACAGGGCGCCGCCACCTTCACGGCGATCGTTGGCATACTGTCTCTCATGACATGGACGATGCTACTCATCGTCACCCTCAAGTACGTCCTGGTCCTGCTCAACGCCGACAATAAGGGCGAAGGCGGAACTTTCGCCCTGATGGCGCTTGGCCAATCTGTGGCAAGGCGCAGCGCGCGCGTGCTTCTTGTCCTCGGGGTTGCAGGTGCTGCCTTCTTCTACGGCGACGCGGTGATCACCCCGGCCATTTCGGTGCTGTCCGCGGTAGAGGGACTAAAGCTAATTGCGCCGCATATGGAAAGTGTGGTGGTCCCCATCACCCTCCTTATCCTGGTGCTTTTGTTTACGTTTCAAGCGCGCGGCACTGCTGCTGTCGCGCAATTTTTCGGGCCCATCATGTGCATCTGGTTTGCAGTTCTGGCCATTGGCGGTCTGGTCAACCTCGCAGATGATCCTCGGGTCTTCTTAGCGCTCAATCCCCTCTATGGTATCGAGTTTGTTTTGAACCACGGCTTTATCGGCCTGGTCGTCATGGGCCTCATCTTCCTCGCCGTGACAGGGGCGGAGGCCCTTTACGCGGATCTTGGACATTTCGGGCGCAAGCCCATTCAAACGACGTGGCTTTTTTTCGTGCAGCCGGCGTTGCTCATCAATTATTTCGGACAAGGCGCCTTGTTGCTCACAGCTCCGGAAGCGCTCGAAAACCCGTTCTATCGCCTGTATCCTGATTGGGCGCTCCTCCCGATGGTGGTCCTGGCTACCATTGCCACCGTCATCGCAAGCCAAGCTGTCATCACCGGGGCGTTCTCATTTACGCGACAAGCTATCCAACTCGGGCTCGTACCCCGTTTGGAAATCCGCCATACTTCTGAAACCATCGCGGGCCAAATCTACTTACCACGGGTCAACCATCTGTTGCTCGTCGCCGTTCTTCTCATAACTCTCACCTTCCGCAACTCCAGCAATCTCGCCGCAGCCTACGGCCTCTCGGTGACGGCCACGATGCTGATCGACAGCCTGATGGCGTTCTTCGTGGTGTGGCGCTACTGGAATTGGCCGCTTTGGAAGGCAGCGTCGCTGATGGTGCCGATCGCCCTTATCGAGGAGGCGTTTCTGACCGCCAACCTTATAAAGATTCCCGAGGGTGGCTGGCTGCCTCTCCTAGCAGCTTGGCTGATCGGCCTCATAGCTCTGACTTGGGTCCGTGGCTCGAGCAGCCTCAGCAAGGCTACGCGCAAGAATGAGGCCGATCTCAGTTGGCTCGTGCGGAAGCTCGAGGCCAAGCCGCCCCACCGTGTCTCCGGCACCGCGATCTTTCTCACCGCCGATCCAGCAACAGCGCCTACGTCCCTCATGCACAATCTAAAGCACAATCACGTGCTGCACGAACGCAACATCATCCTGACCATCAAGGCTGAGGATACACCCCACGTTCCCCGCCAGGAGCGTATCCAGATCCGCAAGGTCGGAGACACGTTTACTCTCATTACCGCCCACTACGGCTTCATGGAAACGCCGAGCGTACCTAAGATTCTGGAGCAATGTCGCCGCAAGGGGTTCAACATCGATATCTCTGCGACATCCTTCTTCTTGTCCAGACGTTCCCTGAGGTCCACAACGAAATCGGATATGCCAGTCTGGCAAGAGCAGCTCTTTATTTGGCTCGCAAGCACTGCGGCGGATGCCACCGAGTACTTTCGCATCCCGACCGACCGCGTCGTCGAGGTCGGAACCCAGGTCCTGGTCTAAAAGTGCGGCGCTCCGCCGTGCAGCAAAACCATCGCTGCGAAACGCATTGCACCAATCATTGCCATCCTTGCATCGTACCATGGACTTGGGCATGCCCCTCATAGATACATTTTGCCCCTAAACTCGTTCGTTCTAAAAAGGCCGACGGGAGGCTCAGTCCATGGTAGCATTTCTGCGCAGGCACCTGCACAGCCACGTCCGCCGCAACATCCACCAGGCTTGGATGCGCTGGAGCATTCGCCTTTACGAAGGCATCACGACCTTTGTCCATGGCGTGCTGTGGTTTACCGGGCTCCTTTTCCTCTCCGGTCACATAGCCGCCTCCGCTGTGCAGGCGGGCTACCACCTGACCAATGTGTGGTCGAATGCCGATCGGATCATGGCATTTGATCTCGCGCACATGGGTTGGCGAGAACTGCTTTCCCTTGCGTCGATCCCTGCCGGTCTGATGGCCCTCTACAGCATGTACACAGCCTACGAGCGCTGGCGAATATGGGCCCATTATGGGCATCACTGCGATCCAGCGCTCACCCCTCCCGCGCCCCACGAGGCCATTGCAGTTCCCAGCTAAGAAACGCTTGTCTCTGCCACCCGTTCTTGCAGACGACAGCTGTGCGCACTGGTCTCAGCGAGCAACCGATCAGGCGGGCCCCCACCGGCTCAACACGTGTCGCCGACCCCGTCGGAGTACTCCCACCGCTTCGGCCATTGTGCAGCATTTTGCTGCCGGTCATGCAGGCCGGGCCTACGCGCGGATCATACGCAATGAACTGCGGCGCTTCGCAGGTTAGCCCTGATGAAAATGAGTACCAATTGGCTCCGGCTCAGCTTTGCTGCCATCAACGGCGCAGAACCTACCAGCGTTCGCTGAACTGCCTCCCGGTCAATTCATGGACGGCACGGCCATGCTTACCCGGCATCGTTCGCGTACAGATGTGGACTGACTAAAACGGGGGAAGCGGCTCAACTAGAAGCTCTCGGTCGGTCGATAGAGCGAATTGGGGGGGCTGGCGCGCTGTCTTACTTGACGCCTTGACGGCGTTTGGGCCGTGGGTCGCCCTGCCCCTTCACCTACCACGACAAAGGGCGCCCACGCTGAGGGATGCGCGGCCCACGGGCGCTCATCGTCGTTCATGAGGGCCTGCATTGCGCCACGGAAGGCCTCGGCGCGACCGATCGTGCGGGACTTGCGCAGCTCGGAGAAGGTGCGCGTCATCAGCATGGTCGCGGCATAGGAATTGACTGACCAGTGGGACACCAGGAGGGCGCGGGCGCCGGCGTAGAAGAACGCGCGCGCCAGGCCCGAGAGGGCCTCTGCACCGGGCTCCTTGCCGCCCGCGGTATTGCACGCCGAGAGGACCACCCACTCCGCGTCGAGCTTCAAGCCGGCAATCTCGGAGGCGGTGAGGAGGCCGTCATCCTCTTCGGTGGGCTGTGCCGGCGGAGACATCACCAACGCCGGCTCGGCGCGGGCATTCATGAATAGCGCCGTCTCGCCGGCCAGCAGCCCGTGGGTGGCGAAATGCACGATGCGATATCGGTCGAGCGGCGCCGACTTGACCGCGGTTTCGGTCATGGCCGCGCCCAGCACGACTGCCCTGGGTTCAGCGCCCAGGCTGCGCGCCACGCACTTTAGTTCGTAGGCGGTGTCGGGTAGGGGGCAGGCCTTGCGCAGCTCGCTGACATTGGCCAGTCCATTGCGAAAGTAGCTCGGGACGGCCGAGAGCGCCTGGGCGCCTCGCGTCAGGATATGCCCGCTGCGAGCGACCTGCGCGTCCTCGTCCGGACATTTGTCGGGAATGAGGGCCTGGCCGCAGTTGGCCTGGCCCGCGAGGGCGGGGTCGCCGTAGCCCAGGAACGGCTCCGTGGCCGCCGAGGCCTTCGCCTGCCGGCGCAGCGCGGCGAGGCTGGCGACCGAGGGTAGGACGCTGATCGGCTGGCGGGTGCCGAGCCATGCCGCCCTGCGATAGTCGCCGAGCGTGGCCGGAACGGCCAACCTCAGCGGCTCGGTGACAAGAACGCTGAACGGCAGGCTGGTCAGCGGCCCCGACGGCACGATGAGCAAATGCTTGCCCTTGATCAGCGCTTGGGCGGGGCCAAGGAGCGCCGTGTAGAAGCTATGGGCGCGGGCAAGGTCGAAGGGCAGAACGTTGGAGGCGCTCGCGTCAAAATCCTGATAGCCGGGTGATCCCTTCAATGCGGCCCGGCATCGCTCGCTCGTGCCCTCCACGGTCCACAGCGTCTCGTCGAGCCCGCATCGCAGGGCCATCACATTGTCGGCCAGCGCGCCGGTGTCCAAGGGAATGCGGTACCACATCATTTTGTTTCTGGTGACGACCCAGGCGAGCGTTCCCTCCGGCAACCGCGACTTTTCGCCCATCTGCGGCCCGTTAAGAAATAGGAGTAGGGCCTCGTCCGGCCGAAGCAACGATTGCGTCTCGCTGACTGCGAGCGGCTTGGGGTTGGCAAGGTCGGCGTAATCGGGGAAGTTGGTTGCGAGATCACGGTCGATGCTCTTGAGGCGCTCCCGGGCCTCGTCCCTCGACGCATAAAGTGTCTTGAGAGCCTGCCCATCGTTGCTGGCCGCGGCCTCCAGCAGCCGCTTGTCCTCGCTCTGGCGGCGAGAAACCAGGTTCTGGCGTTCGCGCACCAGGCTCGCCAGGGGGCCGTTGCCCTTCGCGAAGCGCACGGACATTTGCGCCAGCGCATCGCCGACGTCGGTCTGCAGCGCCCATTGCGCCAACTCGAAGCCTTCCGCACGCTTGGCCGCGTTGAGCTTGTCGGCGTGATAGAGGGTGTCGGCGTAAAAGCGCAGCCAGCTCGAATGCTGCTTTAGCATCGCCTTCGCCAGGTCAGCCCGATCGCCGTTCTCGGGGGCTCCGCGCTCTACGATGATGACCGGCTTGGCTCGGGCGAGCAGTGCCGCGGCCTGCACCCAGTCGTTCCGGCGGGCCCGCATCACCGCCAGGTGGACGAGGTCTCTGGCAACCTCCGGATGGACGGTCCCGTAGGTACTCTCGTCGATCAACAGCGCCCGCCGCATGAGCGGCTCTGCCTCATCCAGGCGGTTGGTCTGATAGGTCAGCAGCGCGAGGTTGTTGAGCGCCTTCGCGAGGCGCGGATGGTCGCGTCCGTAAACCTTTTCCTCGATCGCCAGTGAGCGTCGCAGCATTGGCTCGGTCTCGGAGGGCCCTTTGGTCTCCTCGACGATCTGCGACAAATTGTTCAGCGCCAAAGCGACCCGGGGGTCATTGGGTCCGTACACCCTCTCGCGAATGGCGAGCGACCGGCGACCGAGGGCTTCGGCTTCGGTGTATTGCTTGCGGACGTAGAGGGCGAGAGCCAAGTTGTTGAGCGCGACGGCAACTTTGGGATGGTCGGGCCCGAAGTACTTCTCGTCGATCGCCAGTGCACGGCGGTAGAGCCCTTCGGCCTCCTCGACACGACCTGTTTGCTGGAGCACGCCGGCAAAGTTGCCGAATACGCTGGCGAGTGGGGGGCCGTCGTTCGCCTCGGGGTCGGCGTTCAGGCGTACTTTCCGATAGATCTCCTCCGCCTCGGCCAGCCGATTGGTCTCGCTCAAGACCACGGCAAGTCCATTCTCGGCTTGGAAGCCGCTGCTGAGGACGTCGGTGATAGGCTCCTCTAGGGTGATGACCCGGCGATAGAGCGTCTCCGCCTCCGTCAAGCGGTAGGTCTCCCGGAGGAAGTCGGCCAGACTGAGAAGCGAACGGCTGACCCCAGAGCCATCCTCGGCGAGTGCGACACTGCCCCGATAGATCTCCTCGGCCTCAGCGATCCGATAGGCGCCGTGCAGCACTTTGGCCAACTCTGTCCGCGCCCGGAACACATTGCTGAGTTGGGTCGTACTCTTAGGCTGCTGCGCGGCGTATTCCTTCTCAGCCTCGGCGAGCACCCGACGCGCCAGCGGCTCGGCCTCGGCGTAGCGACCCTGATCCCTATACACCTCGACCAGATCCCCGAGCGCCTGTCGGACCTCCCAGCTGGCATCGCCGCCCGGCTTCTCTTCAGTGAGCGCCAGAACCCTCTTGTAGAGGGGCTCCGCCTCTCCATAGTGTCCGATGCTCTTGAAGTGAGATGCGAGGTTGCCGAGGGCCTGCCGCATCGACAAGCCGTCGGGACCATCGACGCGTTCCGCGATGGCAAGTGCGCGCTGATGCAGCGGCTCGGCCTCCACGTAGCGATGTCTCTGATCATAGAAGGACGCCAGCCCGGCGAGCGGGCGCAGCAGATTTTTGTCATCGATCCCCGGCATCTTCTCGACGTCGGCCAGCCAGTCCTTGCGCAGCGCCTCCTCCTCGACATAGCGCCGCTGCCGTGAATAGAACCACGCCAGGCTGTCAAGTTGCGAGTCCACGTCCAGGTGGCCGGGGCCGCGCGCTTTCTTCACGATGTCAAGCGCACGCTTATAGAGCGGCTCGGCTTCCGCATAGCGCTCCCGCGCCTGATAGAACATGGCCAACCTGTCGAGCGGCCACCGCACGTCCAGGTCGTCGGGGGGGCGTGCCTTCTCCACGATGGCAAGTGCGCGCCGCAAGAGCGGCTCGGCTTCGTCGTAGCGCTTTTGCGACTCATAGAAGCTCGCAAGCGCATCAAGCTCGTTTTTCAGGTCGAGGTGATCGGGTCCGAGCGCCTTTTCCATGATGGCGAGCGCGCGCTTGCGCAGTGTCTCGACATCGCTGTAGCGCTTCTGCCGCTCGTAGACAAAAATCAGCGGTTCGAGGGCTCGCCGCACATCCGGATGGTCGGGACCGCGCGTCTTCTCTAGGATAGCGAGCGCCCGCAGGTAGAGCGGCTCAGCCTCGGCCTCGCGTTTGAGCTCGACGTAGTTCCACGCCAGCTTTTCGAGCGGGTCCTTCAAGTCGGGATGATCGGGGCCCGCGGCTCTTTCCGTGAGCGCGAGGTTGCGCTTGAGAAGCGGCTCAACGTCGCCATAGCGATGTTGCGACTGATAGATGAGAATGAGCGATGCAAGCCACGGACGCACATCGGGATGCTCGGGACCTTGCGCTTTCTCGGTGATCGCAAGTGCGCGCTGGTAGAGCGCTTCAGCCTCTGCATAGCGCAGCTGGTCGTGATAGAAATTGGCCAGCCTTTCAAGCGCGCTCCGCACATCCAGGTGGTCGGGACCGCGCGTCTTTTCCACCCCAGCCAACCGCCGCTTATAGAGCGCCTCGACCTCGGCATAGCGGTGCCGGGATGCGTAGAACCGGGCTAGGGTGTCGAGCTGGTGACCGGTTGCCTTGTCATCAGGCCCGAGCGCCTTCTCCATAATGGTGAGACCGCGCCGGTAAAGCTGCTCGGCCTCGTCGTAGCGGTGGAGGGACTGATAGACATCCGCCAATCTGTTGAGGGGGGCTCGCAATTCCGGGTGCTCGGGACCGCGTGCCTTTTCCAGGATGGCCAGCCAGCGCTGGCAGAGCGGCAGGGCCTCTGTATAGCGCTCCTGCCAAGTATAGCTCGACACCAGAGCCTGGATGGGTTCGTCCAAATCCGGATTATCGGCACCCAGGGTCTTCTCCGCTATGGCGAGCCCGCGCTTGAGGAGCGACTGAGCATCCGCATAGCGATCTTGCAGACGATAGGAGCCCGCGAGCTTCTCCAGCAAGGGGCGCACGGCTGGGTCGTCAGGACCGAACGCCTTCTCGGTGATGGCCAGTGCGCGTTTGCGCAGCGGCTCCGCCTGTGCGTAGCTCCTCTGTGACTCGTAGAAGTTGGCCAGCCGGTCGAGCGGACCGCGTATATCGAGGTGATCGGCACCAACCGCCTTCTCCATCATCGCCAACGAGCGCTGATAGAGCGGCTCGGCCTTGGCGTAGATGTTCTGCACGCGATAGAGCAGGGCAAAATCGGCGAGCGTGTTGCTGATCTCCACCTTGTCTGGTGGCGCGGCCTTTTCCCGGATCGACACTGCGCGCGTGTAGAGCGCCTCGGACTCGGCATAGCGGCTTGCCTGCATATAGTCGAAAGCGAGGAAGGAGAGCGCCGCGGCCACATCGGGATTTTCTGCCCCCAGTGCCTTCTCTCTGATCGCAACCGCGCGCTCATGCAGCGGGATAGCTGCGCCGAGGCGCTTTTGTGCACGGTAGACGCGCCCCAGGCCAATGAGCACGTTCGCGACATCCGGGTGGTCGGGGCCATGCGCCCTCTCATAGATGGTAAGCGCCCGCTGATAGAGCGGCTCTGCCGCGTCGTTGCGCTTCTGGCGCTGATAGAGCCCCGCGAGCTCATAGAGCACCCCGGCCACCCAAACGTGGTCGCCGCCTCGTGCCTTCTCCAGGACCGCCAGGCAGCGCTGGTAGAACGGCTCGGCCTCGGCATAGCGGCCTTGCGCTTCGTGGATCTCGGCAATCCTCAGAAGCAATACGGCCAAGATGGCATCGTCCGCACCGAAACGCCGCTCCCCTAGCGCCAACGCCTGCTGGCTGACCGCCATCGCCTCGTCGTACTTGCCGGCTTGAGCGAGGGCCGCCGCCTGTTCATCGAGCAGATAGACCTCGGGGCGCGCGTCGAGCGTAACGGAGACTGTCCTTTCCCGGTCGGCGCGCACAAGGCGCAGCCTCACCGTTGTGCCGGCGCCCTTGTCCTTCAGCGACTCAGTCAGGGAATGGTCATTCTCAACGTTGACACCATCGAGGGCCAGGATCACCTCGCCCGGCTCAAGCCCCGCTGCCGCAGCCGGCGATCCGGTGACGGCGTGGACGACCTTGGCGCCGCGTGGCGCCTGCAAGCCGAGCTTGATGGCCTCCTGCTCGCTCAGGTTTTCCGTCTCGACGCCGAGCCAACCTCGCTGCTCCTGCGCACAGGCCGCGCCGACAATGAGCAGGGTGACCAACAGCAGCAAGGGCCGCGTACACGCACGCGCTTGCATCCTCCGCATCTCCCTCTTGGCGTGTGAGCAATGCTATTTCACCAATCGGTCAACAATGTGAAGCCAACGTGTGCCGTCACTGAAGGGTCGAAGCCAATTTATCGAGGAAGGAGCAGATCATCATTTTGGAGTCAGTGGCAAAGTCCAGAGCTTGGAGAACCGCGACAGCTCGGTGACCGGAGTGGCCTATGTCGCGTCTCCATGGGCAAGTCCGCGTCAGAGTATGTGGGGCGTTCGAAATGCACTTCGAAGCGCTACTTCAGCCATGCCGAATAGTTCGCAGGGGCGCTCGATGACGCGTCACGCTCGAATTGCGAAAGGTGCTCGCCGTCTATCACGATCAACAGTTTCGCCTAATTGAAGCGAAGCACCAGCGCGTCCGCCGAACGTGGAAACAGCAACCAACGAAGTCGGCTTTGTCGAGACGATCAAAAGTCGGTCACTTCGCGGGGGCGGATCGTTGAGATCTATGTTGCGGCATTGCCACCTGCGCTGGTCCCAAATTGAAAACCCGACAAGCGCCGGGGTGCTGGGTAGGGTCGTTAGGATCTCCTCACCCTTGAAGGGCAAGTTTGAATGGAAAGGTGAGTACTGTCTTACCGTTCTCGTCTTCGATAATGAACGCACAGTGGTTGAGGGCTTTGCCTTTGCGAACTTGCTCGCTCATGATCTCGCGGGCGCTCAGCATTGCTTCCTCGCGTACCTCATCCAAGCTCATGAGCTCGACGCCTTCGCTGTCGCGCATTGTCTTGGTGCGGTTCTGGAGGTGAAAGAAGCATTGCGCCATTGATCGTTATCTACCCCTCTTTGTCTCTTGAAAGAACGGTTTGGTATTCTGTTTATGTCGGCGGCGAGAAAGGGAAGCTGTGGAAAAGCGGTCGCACAAAGCAGATCTATCCACTCGCGCGGCCGCTAAGAGGAGGTCGAGCCCTGGCCGTGTTGGAAGCCGAGCAGATCCACCCGATCACGCCGCAAACCCCGAATATCGAGTGAACCAGGTGGGGGCCGATGACGCACGGGTGAGTGGTATCGGCCCCCGAGGGTCCGAAGTAGCGGAACCCTCAGCCCCCAGTGCGGGTCGGGGGCCGAGCTGGAGCCTGCATCGCAGCGCTGCCCCTGTCTGTCACGCAGGTTACGGACTTTCAACTTTATCAAAGATGTCGCAGCCCGCAGCGCCTCAAGGCGTTATAGCCAAACGTCGGGGAACGGATGAAAGGAAGTGAAAGCTGGGTTGGGGGCCGACGCCCAAGTTTGTGAGACTGGCACCGACCCCCAAGGGGCTCCCTTGGCGGGGACGCTGGGAACCCCAGTGCCCCGAACGATGCGGATGAATCCGGGGCGAAGGTCTTCTAGAAGATCGTGGCGGAGATGGGGCCCCCACGCTGGGGGAGACTTCGTGGGCTAGCTTGCCTGGGCAACGGCCAAATCTCTGGGCACGGATGAAAGCAAGTGGAGCTGATGGGACTGGGCGGGAATTTTGAGCCGAAATCTGCCCGCCACCTTCTCAGGTTGCATGAGAAACGTTCCCTAAGTCTTTGATTTTAAATGGTCGGAGCGGGGAGATTCGAACTCCCGACCCCTTGCTCCCGAAGCAAGTGCGCTACCAGGCTGCGCTACGCTCCGCCCGACCTCAAGGCGCATCGTCGGCACGTGGGCCGGCGGCAACCAACGCTATATAGCCCCCGCCCCGGACCGGAGCAAGCCGGCGGGACCCTACCCCCTAGGCTGCGGCGGCGGCGCGCTTCACAGGTTTGGCCAGCAGCGCTATTCCTCCGCTCGCGAAGGGAGCATCGGAGACGACAAATCATGGCATCGCGATTGGAACGGGGAAGCCTGGTTGTGGTCTTTGGCGGCTCAGGGTTCATCGGACGCCACGCGGTGCAAGCCCTCGCACGCGAGGGATGGCGTGTGCGCGCTGCGGTGCGCCGGCCCGACCTCGCTGGGTATCTGCAGCCCATGGGGGCCGTGGGCCAAATCCAACCGGTGCAGGCCAACGTTCGCTACCCCGACTCGGTGCGCCGGGCCGTGGCGGGCGCCGACGCCGTAGTGAACTTGGTCGGCATCCTTGCCAAGGCAGGCCCACAGACGTTCGAAGCCCTCCACGTCGCAGGCGCTCGCGCGATTGCCCGCGCTGCGCACGAGGCCGGCGCGGCCGCGTTGGTGCACGTCTCCGCGCTCGGCGCCGGGAGCAACGCCAAATCCAGATACGCGCGCACCAAGGCCGCTGGTGAAGCGGCCGTGCTGCAGGACTTCCCCGGTGCCGTAATCTTGCGCCCGTCGCTCGTGTTCGGACCAGAGGATGAGCTCTTCAACCGCTTCGCCAACTTGGCACGCTTCTCGCCCTTCCTGCCCCTCATCGGCGGCGGTCGCACGAAGTTGCAGCCCGTATTTGCGGGCGACGTGGGCGCGGCAATTGCGGCGGCCGCTGCCAGCAGGGCCAAGCCCGGCACCATCTATGAACTCGCCGGCCCGGAGCTCATCACCTTCCGCCAACTCCTGGATAGAGTGCAAGAGTGGTCCCAACGCAAGCGCCTCTATCTGTCGCTCCCCTTCTGGGCCGCCAAGCTTGGAGCGCTGCTCACCCTGCCGCTGCCGAACCGCATACGCCCGCTCACCGTTGATCAGCTCCGCATGCTCAAAAACGATAACGTGCTGAGCGTTGCCGCACAGGCCGATGGGCGCACCCTGGCCGGGCTCGGCATCGAACACCCACACACCATGGAAACAGTGGTGCCCAGCTATCTCGAGCGCTTCCAGCCACACGGCCAATACGCGCACTATCGTGGTTGAGGCTGGGGCTAGCCACCTTTTGTCATAAGCCACGAAGGCGATGCATCCAACTGATGCCCATGAAGCTCAAGACAACCCAGAAGACCCTCGCGGCCAGGCGCGCATGCGCCCGCAAGAGCAACTTCAAACCGTTGGCGGTCGCCAACCTCAGGGCACGTGCCGCCCTCCAGGCCCTGGCGAGGTCGGCTGCAGACTCAAGGTGCCCAAATCGCCACCGCAGAGGCAGCGGGTGGTTCGTGCACGCTCGGCACCTTGGACGCCCAACGGCCGCACTTGGTCGCTGCCTTGACCCACGCCCTTGGCGGCACGCAGTCTCCGGAGCGCAACGCCTTTTGATCGGTACCGGAGCGGGCGAGCTGCTCGGCGCGGTCCATCGCGGGCCAAATCTCGGATAGCGTGCTGTGGCAGCGGTCGCGGGCATTGCAGGATTGAAGGCGCATCCCGGAGCTTGATCACGGCAATGCCGGAACTCCCCGAGGTCGAGACGGTGCGCGCTGGTCTGCAACCCGTACTCTGTGGCCATCGGTTCGTCCGCGTCGACCAACGCCGCAGGGACTTACGTTTTCCCCTGCCGGAACGCTTTGCCGAGCGCCTCACAGGACGAACGGTGGTGCGGCTCGACCGACGCGCCAAGTACCTGCTCGTCCATCTCGACCGGGGCGAGGTACTGGCCATACACCTTGGCATGACCGGCCGGTTCAGCATCGAAGCCGCCCCGCACTCCCCACCGGTGCAAGCGCCCCATAGCACCCATCCGGCAGGGCGTCGGAGCGATGGGGGTCAAGGGCGGCTCGCTGCGCCGCCATCGCGCAGGGCCAGGGCCACACCTCGCGCCAGCCCTCCGACGATGGCCAATCAAGCCCTTCGAGAGCGCGCCCAACTCGGACAATTCACGCACGCGCACGGCGAGGACGCCAAGCACGACCACCTGGTGTTCACAATGTCGCACGGCGCCGTCATCACCTATAATGATGCGCGCCGCTTTGGCTACATGACCCTAATTCCGGAAAGCGGGCTCAATGACCATGCATACTTCTCTGGTCTCGGCGTTGAGCCGCTGAGTGCCCGGCTGACCACGCACTACCTCGCCGCTCGCGCCGCGGGCAAGAAGCTCGACCTCAAAGCCCTACTGATGGACCAGCGCATCATCGCCGGGCTCGGCAACATTTATGTCTGCGAGGCCCTGTTCCGCGCCGGCCTCGCTCCTTACAAGGGCGCGGCACGTCTGGCAACCCGGACGGGAAAGCCCACGCCGGCGGCAGAGCGATTGGTGGCGGCGATCAAAGCAGTGCTGGCCGATGCCATCGCCGCCGGTGGCTCGACGCTGCGCGACTACAAGCAGGCCGACGGATCGCTTGGCCGCTTCCAGCATCATTTTGCCGTCTATGGTCGCAGCGGCGAGCCTTGCCTGCGGCCAGGATGCCGGGGCAGGGTGCGCCGCAAGACCCAGGGCGGGCGCTCGACCTTCTATTGCCCCGCCTGCCAACGTTGATCCCCTTCTTGCAGGCAAACATGGAGCAGGCCATGGCGTACCAAACCATCATCGTCGAGACCAAGGGTCGCGTCGGCATTGTCCGGCTCAATCGACCCAACGCTCTCAACGCACTCAATGCCCAGCTGATCGAGGAGCTCTCCGCTGCATTGGACGGTTTAGAAGCCGACGACGGCATCGGCTGTATCGTCATTACCGGTAATGAAAAGGCGTTTGCCGCCGGCGCAGACATCAAGGAGATGCAAGCCAAGACCTACATGTCCGCCTTCAAAGAGGACTTCATCACGCGTTGGTACCGCGTCGCCAACGTGCGCAAGCCGGTCGTTGCCGCCGTCGCCGGATTCGCACTCGGAGGCGGCTGCGAGCTCGCCATGATGTGCGACATCGTTATCGCCGCCGACACCGCCAAGTTTGGCCAGCCAGAGATCAAGCTCGGTGTCATGCCAGGAGCGGGAGGAACCCAGCGGCTCATTCGGCAGGTCGGCAAGGCCAAGGCCATGGAGCTGTGCCTCACGGGCCGGATGATGGATGCAGCGGAAGCCGAGCGCGCCAATTTGGTCGCGCGTGTCGTGCCCGCAGCGTCCCTCATCGAGGAGGCCATGAAGACGGCCGAAACGATTGCCTCCATGTCACTCCCCATCGCCATGATGACCAAGGAAACGATCAATCGCGCCTACGAAACCTCACTTGCCGAAGGCATCCGCTTCGAGCGGCGCGTGTTCCATTCTCAGTTCTCCGTCGCCGACCAAAAGGAAGGCATGGCGGCCTTCATCGAGAAAAGGAAGCCCAAATTCGAGCACCGATGAGGGGTCTGCTGCACCTCCCGGGCACGCCCTGCGGGAGCATCGTCATTGACCCTGGGAAGCGGGCCAGTCTATTAGAGCCCCGTCCGCCCAACCGCTTGTTCGGCGAGCCGCAACCGCCAGTCCTCACACAGGAGTACCCGATGGCCAACACCACATCGGCCAAGAAAGCCGCGCGCAAGATGATCCGGCGCACCGAGATCAATAAGTCGCGACGCTCGCAACTCAAAGCTTACGTGCGCAAGGTGGAGGAGGCGCTTGCCTCCCGCGACAAGGCGGCCGCCGCGAGCGCGCTGGGTGCCGCCGAGCCGATTCTCATGCGCGGCGCGCAAAAGGGCGTCGTTCACAAGAAATCGGCCGCGCGAAAAGTCTCAAGGCTCGCTGCGCGCGTCCGGGCACTGCCCTGAATGGGCATCCTTCGGCCGACCTATGCGCCGGCCGCAAATAAACCGCCTGTTGCCAAAAAGCCGCAAGCAGGCGCCCCCGCAATGCTGCGACGCCTGGGTTGAATCGCCGCGACTCCAATCGGTTGCCCCCGACATTTCGCCCTCGCATGTGCGCAATGATCCCTTGCGAGTCTCGGACGGCAAATAGAATCTTGTCCTGAGCGCCGCTCAAGTTTCGCCTTGTTCAAGACATTGGCAGCCGGCGGATTACTTGTGGAATCTGCGCGTGGACTCAAGGCTTTCTCCCCAGGTTTCGTTGCGTGTCGGGAGGCTTATCCACGCTCTTGTGCATACTGGCGCCGCCGACATCGCCAAGCCGGGCGCGGTTGCCAGCTCACTTTCACTGTTCTATGACATGGACAGGCGAGGTCGTGTACCAAGACAACTCGCCGTCGGGCGCGGAAAATCCCGAGAACCTGCCGAGTGTGCGTAAGTTCGGGATTTTGCCTGTTGACTGCAAATGTCGAGTAGTTGGGCGTATCTCCGCATCTACTCCAGGCAAAGCTTCACGTTTGCTTGAGGGTTACTGAGGGATCGGCAAATTGCGGTCGTGTAAGCATTTGCGGCGTCACGGGTGGAGAGAGACGTGGGTGAGGTCCACATCGAATCCGTTTCGGTGGAAGAGGCATGGACGCGTCTGAAGGGTGATGCGGGATCGGTGCTGATCGACGTGCGTACGATCGCGGAATGGGCCTATGTTGGCCTGCCGGATCTGTCGGCGATCGGCAAGCGGCCCGTGCTGGTCGAATGGCAGGGCTTTCCTGACGACCGGCTTAATGCGGCATTCGTCGAGCGCCTCACCGAAGCGCTCACTCCCATTGGTGCCGATCGCAATAGCGAACTGCTCTTCATCTGTCGCTCGGGCCAGCGCAGCTTGAAGGCAGCCCAGGCAATGACGGCAGCGGGCTACGCGTGCTGCCGCAACGTGGCGGATGGGTTCGAAGGGCCACTCGACCCCAATCGTCACAGAGGCCAGCTCGGTGGTTGGAAGGCCAAAGGGCTGCCTTGGGCGCAGGGGTAATACCAGGCGTCAATAGTTCAGGTTTGTTTCAGCGTTGTTGGCGTGCGTAGAGGCATCGCCGCGGTCGCGTTCCGGGATGTGTAGGCGGACGGACGGGATCGGGCGCGCACGCAGAGGCGGCAGTGCAGATGCGTTGAGCATTCAAGTGCGGGGGTCAAGACATGCAACACACCCAACAGGTGCAGGACGTCGCGTCTGGCGTCATCGAGGCGAACAGCAAATCCGAACCATCCACGGGTAAATCGTGCAACGCCAGAGGTGACCGGGTGCGCGCAATGCTGCGCGTTCGGTTTGGCGAGGATATCTACTCAAGCTGGTTCGCATCTATGGAGTTCGAGGAGTTCGACGGACGGGTCGTGCGCGCCTCCGTGCCGGTGAAGTTCCTCAAGAATTGGATCCAATCGCATTACTCCGACGACCTGCTGCAATGCTGTGCAGAGGAGTTTACGGGGGTTGAGCGCGTCGATGTGGCACTGCGCCAGCCGGGCTTTGTCAACGCTCGTGCGCCGGAGGCCGCAGGCCTGGCGCCGGCGCGCAACAAGACGGGCTCCGGCGAGCTGCTGGTTAGCGAGACCCGGCGCGTTCAGGTGCAACCGCCCGGTCCGGCACAGGCGATGGGGCGCACCAACGTTAACGGTTTTGAGGGCTCTCCGCTCGATCCCCGCTACACCTTCGACAGCTTCGTCGTCGGACCGGCGAATCGGATGGCACACGCTGCTGCAATCCAGGTTGCCGAAACCGTATTCGCCGAGGAGCGCGGCTTTAATCCGCTCTACCTGCACGCCAACGTCGGTCTCGGCAAGACGCATCTGCAGCACGCCATCGCCTGGGAAGTGAAGCGGCGTGCACCTAAGGCCAATGTGCTCTACCTGACGGCCGAGCGCTTCCGCTACCAGTTCGTGGAGGCCATCAAGAGCCAGGACGCAATGGCCTTCAAGGACAAGTTCCGCTCGATTGACATTTTGTTGGTCGACGATCTGGAGTTCATGCGCGGCGAGAAGACGGAACAGGAGTTCGAGCACATCATCAACCAGTTGCTCGATGGCGGCCGACAGGTGGTGGTGGCCTCGGCGCGGCCTCCAGTTCAGCTCGATGGCCTCAATGACCGCATGCGCTCGCGCCTGCAGCGCGGCCTCGTCACCGAGATCAGTCCAATGGATGGCGCGCTACGGCTCAAGGTGCTTGAGAAGCGGGCCCAGGAGAAGCGCTCCGCCGATCCTTCCTTCGAGATCTCAGGCGATGTGATAGCCCTGCTGGCGGACCGGCTGACAGAGAGTGGACGGGAGCTCGAGGGCGCCGTCAACCGCCTCTATCTCACGTGGCAACTGATGCGCGCGCCCGTCACACTCGACATCGCCGAGACGGTCATCCGCGATCTCGTACAAGGCATCGAGCCGCGACGCATCAAGATTGAGGATATCCTGCGCATCGTTTCACGACACTTTGCCGTCTCCAAGCAGGACATTCTCTCGCAGCGGCGTCACCGCTCGGTGGTGCGCCCCCGCCAGATCGGCATGTATCTGGCCAAGCACCTCACGTCGCGGTCGCTCCCCGAGATCGGCCGCCGCTTCGGGGACCGCGACCACACCACGGTGCTGCATGCGATCCGCAAGATCGACAAGGAGGTGGGGGAGAACCCGCGCCTCAAGGATGAGATTGACGAGCTGAAACGCCAGCTAAGCCGGTAGGCATCGCACATCATCAGCTCCAATCCGTCCGCCAGGGGGTCCAGGGGGCGGATGCAGCGGGGAGGAGCGGCGCGTCAGCGCCGCTCCTGCACTTGCTTGGGGCAAGACAACCCCAAAACCGCAATGGCGGCGCTTGCAAAGCAAGGCGTCGCGGTCCAACCTGCAGCAACTGGCGAATCTCCTCGACGGCTCGAGGCTTTCTGGGAGGTTCCACGGTTCCGTGACGGCGGCGCCGAGGGGACATTTGCAGCCCAGCAAGGGAGCAACCGGCGAGGGATGTGATGCAGCTGGTGATCGAACGCGGTGAGCTTCTACGGGCTCTCGGCCACGTGACGAGTGTGGTGGAGCGGCGCACCACCATTCCCATTCTCTCTAACGTGTTGCTCAAGGCCTCGGACCGTGCACTGCAATTCAAAGCCACCGACCTCGAGCGCGAGGTGTCGGATGCGGCACCCGCCGATGTTTCCAAGCCGGGGGCCGTAACAGTGCCGGCGCACATGCTGCACGATATCGTGCGCAAGCTCCCCGATGGGGCTCAGGTGGAGCTAAAGCGTGATCCCGAAAAGGAACGCCTGACGCTGCGGTCCGGCCACTCCCACTTCCATCTGCAGACGCTGGCGCCCGAGGACTTTCCCGACCTTGCTGCCGGCGAATTCGCGCACACCTTTGCAATCGCCGCGAAAGACCTGAGGCGGTTGATCGACAAAACACGCTTTGCCATTTCCACCGAAGAAACGCGCTATTATCTCAATGGCATCTACCTGCACACGGCCCAACGCGGCAAGGACCAGACCTTGCGCGCCGTAGCCACCGACGGCCATCGGTTGGCGCAGGCGGAACTGCCCGCACCCAGGGGGTCGGACGGCATGCCTGGCGTGATCTTGCCCCGCAAGACCGTGCACGAACTCCATCGTCTCATCGAAGACAGCGCCGATAACGTCTCGGTTGCCATCTCACCGGCCAAGGCCCGCTTCGAAATCGGCACCATCACGCTCACTTCCAAGCTGATCGACGGAACCTTTCCCGATTATGCGCGCGTGATCCCGAGGGCCAACGACAAGAAGCTCAAGGTCTCCAATGCCGAGTTCGTCAGTGCTGTCGACCGCGTGTCTACCATCGCCAGCGAGCGCGGACGCGCGGTGAAACTCAACATCACCGGCGATAAGCTGGTGCTGTCGGTCAACAACCCCGAAGGCGGCAGTGCCACTGAGGAAATCGGCGCCGAATACGATTCCACCCCACTCGAGATCGGCTTCAACGCCAGGTACCTGCTCGATATCGCCAGCCAACTCGAGAGCGCGACGGCACAGTTTCAGCTGGCCGACCCCGGGTCGCCCACCATGGTCAAGGACGAAAGCGACGAGGGCGCGCTCTACGTCCTGATGCCGATGCGCGTTTGATGCGGGTGGCTTCAGGTGAAAGCCTAGCGGTCCACCCGGCCGATGCTGCAGGGACGGACGCGACGTCCAGCTCCGCACCCAAGCGTGTTTGGGTCGAGCGGCTGCAGCTCACCGACTTTCGCAATCATCGCAGCCTGCACCTCAGCCTTGGGCCAAGCCCGGTCGTTCTCACCGGACCCAATGGTGCCGGCAAAACCAATTTGCTGGAGGCCGTCTCGCTGCTGACATCGGGTCAGGGGCTGCGACGCGTGCCCTATCCAGAGCTTGTCCGCATGGGGGCAATGCGCTGGACCGTCGCTGCGCGCCTAGTGACGCCGCTCGGGCCGCTCAACATCGGCACCGCCCTAGCGGCGCCGACCGCCGCAAGTCATCGCCCCGATCATCAGCCTGGCCGCAATCCAGGTCGCATCGTACACATCGATGGGGCGACGCAATCGGGCTCCGGTGCCCTAGCCCGGCACTTCGAAATGGTCTGGCTCCTTCCCGCCATGGACGGCCTCTTCACCGGGCCCGCCTCGGACCGGCGGCGCTTTCTCGATCGCCTCATCTGTGGTCTCGATCCGAGCTACCGCTCGCTGCTTGGACAATTCGAGCGCGCCATGCAGCACCGCAACCGGCTGCTGGCGGATGGCGCACGTGATGGGTCCCGCTTTGTCGCCTTTGAGCGCGTCATGGCGGAGGCTGGTGTCGCCATTGCCGCTGCCCGCGCAGTGGCCGTTGCCGAGCTCGCAGCCGCCATCGGCGCGCGGCGCAACGCCCGCATCGGCGCCCTCTTCCCATGGGCGGAACTCACTTTGATTGGCACGCTCGAGGCCGAGCTCGGCACCCGGCCGGCAATCGAGGTCGAGGACGCCTATTGCGAACTCCTTGGGCGCGAGCGCGAGCGCGACCGCGTCGCGGGCAGGACCTTGGAGGGACCGCATCGCTCCGACCTCGGCGTCCAACACGGTCCCAAGCAAATGCCAGCCAAGGTTTGCTCCACGGGGGAGCAGAAGGCCCTGCTGATCGGGCTCGTGCTCGCCCATTGCGACGTCGTGAGACAGCGCCAGCACGGCACTTCGCCCATCCTGCTGCTCGACGAAATCGTTGCCCATCTCGACCCTCTGCGCAGAAGCGCGCTGCTTGCAGAAATCATCGCCCTTGACACCCAGGCATGGATGTCTGGCACCGATCCAGAGGCCTTTTCGGCCCTCGGCGGGCGAGGGCAATTTTTGCACCTGGAAGAGGGCCGGATAGCCCCCCTCCGCGGAGCCTCACATGCAGCGCCACAAGCCAACGCAACCCTTTGAAATAACACAGTAATTTCTGCTGAGTAGCAAGCGATTTTTGCGTGCCATGAGGGACCTTCTGGTGTATTCTTCGCGCTTGCGAAAAATCCCCGCAAAGGACGTGTACGAATGAGCCAGGACAATGGCCGCCACGACGACCGCCATGCCGCCAGAAAAGCAAACGGCGCAGAGCGGTACGGCGCGGAATCGATCAAGGTCTTGAAGGGCCTCGATGCTGTGCGCAAACGCCCTGGGATGTACATCGGCGACACCGATGACGGCTCGGGCTTGCACCACATGGTCTACGAGGTGGTCGACAACGCCATCGACGAGGCGTTGGCGGGGTTCGCCGATGAGGTGGTGGTCACGCTCAATGCCGACGGCTCGTGCACCGTGCGCGACAACGGGCGCGGCATACCAACCGATATTCATCGCGAGGAAGGCATCTCGGCGGCCGAGGTGGTGATGACGCAGCTGCACGCCGGCGGTAAATTCGGTGAAGGCGAAGGCGACAACCCCTACAAGGTTTCGGGCGGCCTGCACGGCGTGGGCGTATCGGTCGTCAACGCACTCTCGACAGTGCTGGAGCTCAAGATCTGGCGCGACGGCAAGGAGCACTTCGTACGCTTCCGCAACGGCATTACCGAGGCGCCGCTGAAGGTGATGGGTGAGGCGGGCGAAAAGCGCGGGACTGAGGTGACGTTCTGGCCCAGCCTGGAGACCTTCCACAATGTCATCGAGTTCGACTATGCCACGTTGGAGCATCGCCTGCGCGAGCTGGCCTTCCTCAACTCCGGCGTGCGCGTAGTACTCGTGGACGAGCGGCACGCCGACAAAAAGCGCGAAGAGATGCGCTATGAGGGTGGGCTCGCCGAGTACGTGCGCTACATCGATCGATCCAAAGTCGGGCTGATCGACACACCAATCCTACTGCGCGCCGAGAAAGAAGGCACCGGCGTTGAGGTCGCCCTGTGGTGGAATGATGCCTACCACGAGCAGATGCTTTGCTTCACCAACAACATTCCCCAACGCGACGGGGGCACGCACCTGGCGGGTTTCCGCGCGGCGCTGACTAGGGTCATCAACAAGCACGCAGACGAGACCGGCATCGCCAAGAAGGAGAAGGTGGTGCTGTCGGGGGAGGACGCTCGTGAGGGGCTCACCGCCGTGCTGTCGGTAAAAGTCGCAGATCCCAAGTTCTCCAGCCAGACCAAGGACAAGCTCGTCTCCTCGGAGGTGAAGCCGGTGGTGGAAAGCGTGGTCGGCGACCAGCTCTCGGCTTGGTTTGAGGAGCACCCCAAGGAGGGGAGAATCATCCTCACCAAGGTGGTGGAGGCAGCCGCCGCACGCGAAGCCGCTCGCAAGGCTCGCGAGCTGACGCGACGCAAAGGGGCACTCGACATCAACTCCCTGCCGGGCAAGCTCGCCGAGTGTCAGGATCGCGATCCCGCCAACACCGAGATGTTCATCGTGGAGGGTGACAGCGCCGGCGGTTCGGCCAAGCAGGCGCGCAATCGCGAATTCCAGGCCGTGTTGCCGCTGCGGGGCAAGATCCTCAACGTGGAGCGGGCCCGCTTCGACAAGATGCTCTCGAGCCAGGAGATCGGCACACTGATCACCGCGCTCGGCACGGGTATTGGTCGCGACGACTTCGATCTCACGAAGCTGCGCTACCACAAGATCATCATCATGACGGACGCTGACGTCGACGGCGCGCACATCCGCACCCTGCTGCTCACGTTCTTCTATCGGCAGATGCCGGACCTGGTGGAGAAGGGCCACCTCTACATCGCCCAGCCGCCTCTCTACAAGGTGGCACGTGGCAAGTCGGAGACCTACCTCAAGGATCAGCGTGCCTTCGAAGACTACTTGGTCGATGCCGGACTCGAGGAAGCCGTGCTGGAATTGGGCTCGGGAGAAGCGCGCGCAGGCCGGGATCTGCGCGAGGTACTCGAGCAGGCACGCGGTGTTGCCAAGGTGATCGAGGATGTGCACTCGCGCTATGCCCGCTTCGTGGTGGAACAAGCGGCGATCGCGGGCGCCTTCAACCCACAACTGCTGCAGTCGGCGCAAGCGGCCAATGCCGTGGCCGACGAGATCGCCAAGCGCCTCGATAGCCTCGCTGAGGAGACGGAACGGGGCTGGAGCGGCCGCCTCGGCAACGAGGGCTTCGTTTTCCGCCGCGAAGTGCGCGGCGTCACCGAGGTGCACACGCTCGATCGCGCGCTGCTGGGCTCCTTGGAGGCGCGACGCTTGCGGGAGCGCCACGCGCAGCTAGAGGAGATCTACTCCGCGCCGGCCAAGCTGAGGCGCAAGGACACCGATACGCCTGTCTATGGGCCGCGGACCCTGCTCGAGGCCATCTACGAGGCAGGTCGCAAGGGCATCAGCGTCCAGCGCTACAAAGGCCTCGGCGAAATGAACCCCGATCAGCTATGGGAGACGACCCTCAACAAGGACGCCCGCACGCTGCTGCAGGTCAAAATCGGTGACCTCGGCGAGGCGGATGAGATCTTCTCGCGACTGATGGGTGACATCGTGGAGCCTCGCCGCGTCTTCATCCAGGAGAACGCGTTGGCAGTGGCGAACCTGGACGTGTGACCTTTTCCCATTTGGGTCCGAGCTCCGTGAGCCCAGCGTCCTTTGAACACGTTGGGTTTCTCATGTGCCGGGATTTTGCCAGCCGCGCTCCGGTCGCGCTCCACAGTGAGCGATACCCTGATCAGGCAATTCGCGTCTCAGTGCGCTCACCGCCACGGGGCGTTGAAGGCCGTCGGAATGCGCACCGACCCCGGGTTGAAGTTGTTGAGCAGCCAGGCGCCACCCATGGCAATGAGCCCGGCGAGCACGACGCGCGGCAGGGTTTTCACGAACACGCCCAGCAGCGAAGCGAAGGCACCTAGCACGCCTTCACCCGCCTTCCAGAGCTCCTTTGCCGCCTTGTACAAGGCCCAAGCGACCCCGGCGATGACGAGCATGAGCAGAGCCTGTTTCCAAATCGGCCAACCCTGCCAGGGTGACTGCACGACCTGTGTGATCTGCCCGACCGACCAGGCCCAAATCATCTGAACGAAGCGAAATATCGCGGAAATGCCCTGTTGCAAGAACTGCAACAGCTGATTGAAGAATTGCATCATTGTGTGCCTCCGTGCGCTCCCCCAAGGGAGCGGAGCATCAACGCTGCGTTAACCATTCCGTTCCAGCCCGCAGCTGCAAATGCCAGGCCCCGGCGTCCGCACGTGGCCCCGCGGCCCGCCGGGTGCGTAAGGTATGCAATCAGAGCAGTTGGTCTCGCCATCCCAATGGCGACCACAGAGAAGCCCCGCGCGCACCACCCAACCGTCCCACAGGCCGGGTCGGGCGCTTTGTGACGCAGCGGCAACATCTGCTAGGCTATCGCCGGCGCGATCCGACAGCCCACTGGCTCAATCCCGGACACGCGCCCGCCCGCCGCCACCCGGCTAAGGAGGACCTCCATGGATTTCGGCGTAGCCACCTCTGCGCGCGGCGCCCTCGGCAACCGGGGCGGCTACCTCGCCGTCGGCGAGGCGGCCGAGCGACTGGGCTTCGGCTTCATCAGCGTCAATGATCATGTCATCGTGCCGCGCGCTATCGCCTCGCGCTACCCTTATAGCGAATCGGGCGACTGGGCCGCGGCCGCGGCCGGCGAATGCCTCGAACAGCTCTCGACCCTGTCATTCCTCGCTGGCCGCACCGAACGCGTGAGGCTCCTGACCTCGGTGATGGTGGTGCCGCAGCGCCAGCCGGTGCTGGCCGCCAAGATGCTCGCCACCATCGATGTGTTGAGCGCCGGCCGGCTGATCGTCGGCTGCGGCGTCGGCTGGCTAAAAAAGGAGTTCGAGGCCCTTGGCGCGCCGCCCTTCGCCGAGCGCGGTCGCGCAACCGACGAATTCCTCAACGCATTCAAGGTGCTCTGGACCGATGAGG
>JAMXLN010000388.1 GCA_024281145.1 Hyphomicrobiaceae bacterium
CGGCCGGGGCGGCCAGTTCACCTATCACGGACCCGGCCAGCGGGTCGGCTACGTGATGCTCGACGTTCGCGCCCGCTGGGCCGACGTCCGCACCTTTGTCTGCGCGCTCGAGGCACTGATCATCGAGGCCTTGGGTGAGCTCGGCGTGCAAGCGCACGCCCGGGAGGGTCTAGTCGGCGTGTGGGTGGCGCACACAGAGGGGGATTTGCTGCGGCAGGACAAGGTTGCCGCCATTGGCGTCCGGCTGCGGCGCTGGGTGAGCTCGCACGGCTTCAGCATCAATGTGGCACCAGATCTGTCCCATTTTGCTGGCATTATCCCCTGCGGTATCCGCGAGCATGGGGTTACGAGCCTGGCGGCCCTGGGCTGTGACGCTGACATGAATGCGCTCGATGGAGCGCTGCGAAGGGCCTTTGAGCGCCGAATTGGGCGCACCTTCGAGGGGCCGTGAGAATCCGCGGGAGACCGCCTATCCCTTGCCGGGTGCTTTCCCACTCCCCCCGGTGGCAGGTGCCGGGGCGGGTCCGCTGGGAGTGGCAGGTGTGTCGTAGTAGAGATTGCCTTCCTCGATGGAGACAACGTCGTCAGCCTCGAGCTGATACTCTTCCTCCTCGTCATCATCGAGGTGAACGGTGCACCCTTTGGCACAGATGCCATTCAGCGCTTGCGAAGGTTTGAGGACATAGTCCGTCTTGGCATCCCCCTCGACGACCGTCACTTTGTGATCTTGATCGTCTCGATTGGTGATCGACACCGCGTGGGCTGCGGTGCTGCCCAACAGGAGCACGATCGTTCCAACCAACCCCGCAAAGCACATTGACAACATCAAACGCAAAGGGTGCACCCTTGTCGACCTTACTTCTTTTTCTTCTTCGCCGTCTTCTTCTTTGCAGTCTTCTTCGCCTTCTTCGCCTTCATAGCAGTGTCCTTCCATCTGTGACCGAGTCGCCCGAATCGAGTCCGAGCCCTGTCAATGTGAAAATTTTTCAGCCAAATGCCAAACGCAATTTTCCGCTGACGCCTATCGATGATTTCGATAGATAGATGTTATTGCCCGATCGCAGTGAGAGTCTAGCATGGACATTGCACTAGCACGCACCTTCCTGATGGTTGCCGAGACCGGCAGCTTCATCGACGCAGGACGCAAACTCAACATCACCCAGTCAACGGTTAGCGCGCGTATACGTGTGCTGGAGGAGCTGTTCGGCCGGCCGCTGTTCGAACGCTCCAAGAACGGTGCATCGCTGACAGGCGCCGGTGAACAGTTCCAGAAGCACGCGCTGGCGCTGGTGCGCGTGTGGCAACACGCACAGCTGGAAGTGGGATTTTCCGGTCCCTATCGTGACCATCTCGCGGTGGGCGCGCATGCTACTCTATGGGACGGCTTTCTGATGCGCTGGATCTCATGGCTGCGTGACAACATCCCCGACATCGCCATCTCGGCGTCCGCCAGCCTATCGGCCGTGATGATCCAGCGCCTGCTCGAAGGCACCCTCGATCTGGCCATCATGTACCGCCCCGGCCAGCCACCAGGTCTCACGATCGAGCACCTGTTCGACGAAGAGTTCGTGTTGGTCTCCAGCGCCCGGGCGCGTTCGCGCCGCACCGACAGCAACTATGTGTTCGTCGATTGGGGCCCCGATTTTCAGGCCGAACACGCCGCTGCCTACCCTGAGCTCACCAACACGGCCGTAAACCTGGATCTGGGCTCCCTGGGCCTTGATTTCTTGTTCGCCAACGAGGCCTCGGGCTATTTTCCGCGGCGCCTCGTGAAGCGCCACGTCAATCGCCGGCGCTTGCGCATCCCGCCCCGCGCACGTGCGTTCAGCTATCCCGTCTACATGGTCTACCCGGAAGCGCGCGACGAGGAGGCCTATGAACCGATCTTGGTGGGATTGCGCCGAGCCGCCGAGCGTCTGATCTGAGGCCCGCCCCCTCCTCGGCCTGTTCTCCCGCGAGGCCGTTGCGGCGCGCGAGCCGATCCAGAGAGCACCGCATGTGGCCCTGGCGTGGATGGCGTTGAGGCCGGGCCCGAGGGAGGAAGACCTATGGGACGACCGCTCCCTCAGGTTGAGCCCATCCACCGCAAACCTCAGGGGGGCCGCACGCAACACCCTAAGCAGGGCTGCAGTCGCCCTTCCAGACGACCTCAGCCGGATCAAACCACTGTGCACGCTCGCTTTCGCGGCCCCGTCGTGCCATATGTTGATCCCCAACGCTTCTCATGGGGCAACTCGGCGATGCGTTTGACCAAGTCCACGAGCCACGCCATCAGGATCCTGATCGACTGCGCGCGGGCGGAAGGTCGCCTGGTCAAGGTGGCGGAGCTCTCAGGGCGCCTCGACATCACCCAGCAGAACGTGTTCAAGATCGTCAACCTGTTGGCACGAGCCCACCTTATTGAGGCGGTGCGCGGTCGCAACGGCGGCGTGCGATTGGCACGGCCTGCGGGCGCGATCCGGATCGGCGATGTGGTGCGCGCCACTGAGGTCACGCACGTCGAAATCGAAGAGCACACGGGGGGTCGCAAACCCAGGCGCGCCCGGGTCAACCGCATCCTCGACGACGCGCTCGAAGCCTTCATCGACGTTCTCGACCAGCACACCCTGGCCGATATGGCATCGAGCCAGCCCGCCGAGCCTGCGGTCGCACCACGCCGCCGGGCGGGCAATCGCGCAAGCCTCTCAACGGGACGCTACCGCCGAGCCCTGCAGCACGGTAGCTGATGCCAGGTGCGCATAAGCGGTCGCGTTGATCTCCCAATTAACCGCAATGCAGAGCTTGGGGTGGCGCGCCGCGAGCCACGCGAGGCGGCCCCGCGATCGCAAAAGGATGCTTGATCCAGCGATATTCCGTGCCCCCTGCGGATCAACTTAGCGCTTCATAGGGTGCCAGAACCACGCGGTATCATTCCACGACGACGGTTAACCGCATGGACGGATGGATCGCGCAAAACGCCTCGAACGTCCCTGGACCGGGGAATCGGATCGTTACCGTCTCTCTGGGCTCCTGTGCCCCGGAGTTGTAATCGAAGCGCGGGTCATAGATGCGCACGTTGTGGGTGCGCGTGTCGTCGTTGACCACGGTCAGCAGCTCACCGGACCTCACGCGAACGTACTGCGGGTGAAACAGCTTGTTGGCCTGGCTTACGAGCGTCGTGTCGGCGGGTGGAGCGCGCGCCGCTGGCATGGCTGCGTTCACCCACGTCTCGCGCGAGGGCTGCGGCGGTGTCTCGCTCGACAGTACCTCGAGGAACGCGACGAGATCTGAGCGTTCCCGCTCGCTGAGCACCAGGCCTTGCGGCAGATCACGGCTGCGCGTGGACCGGGTGACGCCACCGCTCTCGTAGTGGCGCACCACGTCGTCCAGTGTCGCCAAGGATCCATCGTGCATGTAAGGCGCTGTCCAGGCGAGCTCGCGCAACGTCGGCGTCTTGAAGGCGTGGTCGGCGGCTGAGAGGCCAATCTGGCCACCGCGTCCCTTGTCCGAACCCGGCAGCCCGATGTCGTAGAAGCCGTGGTCGGTGAAGGCGAAGCCTGCATGACAGCTGCTGCAGCGGCCCTTGCCGGAGAAGATGGCAAACCCCGCGAGCTCGGATGGCGTGAGCGCGCCGGGATCACCCGCAACCCATCTGTCGAAGCGCGTTGGCGGCGATACCAGCGTGCGCTCATAGGCGGCGAGCGCTTGGGCGATGGTGCGCGGCGAGATGCGAGGACCGTCCGTGGGGAAGGCTTCAGCAAACGCGCGCACGTAACTGTCATGGCGCGAGAAGCGATCGACCGCATTCGCAAGGGTGGAGCCCATCTCGTCGGGATGTTCGATGGGAAAGCGGATCTGGTCTTCCAGACTGGAAGCGCGCCCGTCCCAGAACAAGAGGGGGCTCCAGGCAACGTTCCAGAGGCTAGGGGTGTGCCGCACCAGGCGCCGGCCCGTCACGCCCTTGCCCTTGGGTTCACCATCGGCAAAGCCAAGCTTGGCATCGTGGCAGGAGGCGCAAGCGATGGTGCCGGTGGCCGATAGTTCCACATCCTCGAAGATGCGCTTGCCCAACGCGATCTTGGCCGCAGTCGGCGGATTGTCTACCGGATGCGGGATGAACGTCGGACGGGCGAATCCCGCCTTCAGGACGGCGAGCGCATCGGCTGGCTCTGCGGCCCGCACTCCCGGGCTGATAGGTCGAAGCGTTAGCGCCGCGATGGCAAGGAAGCCCGTCGCCGCCGCGAGCATGAACGCGCTTGCGGCGCAACGCCGCCGGCTCCGCTCTGCGCACCCCTCTTCGTCCATTGCGCGAGACCCCGGGCGCGCAGGGGCGGGCTGTGCTTGAGGCCGCCGCGGCTCCTCTCTGCGATCCTCTCCCCGCCAGGACCGGGGGGCGGGTGACGTCCCTACGCCCTTCCGCATCAATACCTCGAAGCACGCAGCTCGATATCGGAGATCAGCGCCGACAATTCCTCCGGCGAGAGGATTGGCGCAGGGGGCGGCATCGGCGCCGGCCACGCCGCCTTGAGTTTGGCGAGTTCCGCGCGAATGCGGGCGAGCGCTTCTGCATCAACCCTGCCGAGCTCCGGCGCAGCCCGCTCGATCATGCGCTCGGCTTCCCACACGAAACCGCGGCTGTCCTGGTACTCGACCGGCTTTACGAACCGCCCGTCCTCAATCGAGGACTGATACTCGCTCAACGCCGTCTTGAGCACCTCAGTGGCGGAGCGGACAGTGAAGCCGCGCAGAGGATTCATGTACTTCTGTGCCACTCCCAAAGCCTCCAGCAAGCGCTGATCAACCACGCTGAGCGCCTGCTCGTAGGCACCCTTTCGCTTGGCTTTCACGGTTTGCGCGAGGGCCTGCAGTTCGCGCCGGAAGGGGCGCATGTTGTGGAGCTCAATGTATTTCTCCATGAGGCCGTAGAGCTCCTCCGTGGGATGGAGAAAATGCGCTAGGGCCTCGTCCCACAACCCAAGCTCGATCAATTGTCCGCCAACCAGGAGATGCCCGCGCATCAAAGCCAGGTCCCGGTAGAACCGAATGCGCGGGTCGCGGGGGCCGCCGTCGGTGAGGTAGGTCTCACCACCGTCGGCGGGTGTGGAGGTCGCAGTGCCAGTATCCACCGGCGCCGGCCGTGCATGGCTCTTGTGCTCCTCTTGCGCCATGGCGCCAATCGAGGCCCCGGCAAGCGTGACCGCACCGATGCCCACCCACAACTTGCGCGTCAGTCTTGCCATGATCCCTCCCCACGGGCGTCCCGGCTCTCTGGCACTGGCCGGGCCTATCCTGCTCGCCCCAAGGTATATTGCTTATGCAAGAAGGTTCTGATGCACGTCGGAGCGCCGATGATCCTCGCCATCGCCGATGCCCTCCCCAGCGCCGACATCACCGAGGTGCGCGCGGGTCTTGCGACCGCCACCTTCGTCGATGGCAAGACGACTGCCGGGTGGTCCGCCAAGCTCGTCAAGGCAAACCTACAGGCGGTCGACAGCCCTGAGTTGCAGCGGCTGCGACACTTGGTGCAGACCCGCCTCTTCGACCATGCCGTGTTCGCACTCGCAACGCGACCCAAGACCATCCTCGGCCCCCTTTTCTCGCGCTACGAGCCCGGACACGAATATGGCCCTCACGTCGACGACGCCGTGATGGGCGGGGTGCGCACGGATGTCTCCTTCACACTCTTCCTGTCGGCACCGGAGAGCTATGACGGCGGCGAGCTTGTCCTCGACAGCCCAGCAGGCGCGGAGGCGTTCAAGCTCGATGCCGGCAACATCATCGCCTATCCCTCAGCCACGCTCCACCACGTCGCCCCGGTGACGCGGGGGCAAAGATTGGCAGCCGTTGGCTGGGTTCGCAGCTACATCCGCCATGCCGCGCAGCGTGAACTGCTGTTCGAGCTGGAGACGGCACGGCGCCGCCTGTTCGAGCGCGAAGGCAAAACTCCCGAGGGCGATCTTCTCGCCAAGTGTGCCGCCAACCTTTTGCGCATGTGGTGCCAGGATTGACGGAACTGCCCTCAGCTGAGGCGCTGCTGAGACCGTTCCGGATCGATGGCCCCCGTCCATTTCAGGCCTCTCCCTCCACGTCGTCGGCAGCATCGGCCTGCAGCTGGCCGTAGTTTTGCACGCCAATTTTGTCCAACAGGTCGAGCTGGGTCTCAAGGAAATCGATGTGGCTTTCTTCATCCTTCAGCAGCTCCTCAAACAGCTGCATTGAGACGTAGTCCTCATGCGTACGGCAGACGCCGCGAGCGCGCGTGTAGAGGTCGCGTGCGTTCCATTCACCTTTGAGATCGCACTCCAGCACCTCCTTAAGGTTCTGGCCGATCATCAATGGCGCGATGTACTGCAGGTTTGGCAGGCCTTCCAGAAAGATGATGCGCGCCACCAGCTTGTCGGCGTGCTGCATCTCCTCGATGGACTCTTTGCGCTCCTTCTTTG